>NZ_DS996807.1:139082-440325 GCF_000156235.1 Pseudovibrio sp. JE062 | reverse complement strand
CCTCACGCAACTATCTCGCGTTATCTGCTTGTTCGGCCTTAGATAAAGCACTGACCGATGCGATCTTACATTGACTTGGCGAGGGAATCCTCAAAGGGCGATCAGGTTTGAGATCACCCAGGTGTTCATCAGGTCGATGAAGAAACCGCAGGTTAGCGGAACGATGAGGAATGCCTTGGGTGATGCACCGAACTGGCGGGTGACTGAGGTCATGTTTAGCACAGCCGTTGCTGTGGACCCAAGCGCGATACCGCCGAAGCCAGCGGAAATGACGGCGGCGTCATAATCTTTGCCCATGGAGGTAAAGACGATGAAGATAGCATAGCCGACCGCCAAGGCGATTTGTAGGGTCATCACTAGGGCGACGAAGCCCATGAATTGCCAGACAACCAAAAGGTCCATGGTCATCAGGGCGATACTGAGGAAGATGCCGAGGCTAATGTCGGAGATCATCGCCATGCCTTTTTCTCGGCCAACGTTGTCGTAGTTGCGGAACAGCAGGCGACCGGTGTTGTTGATGATAATGCCTGCAACGAGGATTGGCACGAAGACTGGAATAACGACGCCTGCTTCTTGCAGGCCGAGGTACATCATGTAGCCGATGAAAATGGCCATGTTGATGAAGAACACGGCGCCGAGCACGTCGTAGTAATGCAGGTTCAGCTTACCGTCGTCCTTGAAGTTTTGGCCGACAGCCTCATCAGTGCTGAGTGATCCGGCGAGTTTGTGACGGCTCATAAGGAACTGGGCGATGGGACCACCGATGATACAGGCGGAAACAATGCCGACGGTGTTACAGGCAATACCGATTTCCTGTGCGTTTTCAACGCCGAGCTCCGTAGCAAATATAGGCGCCCATGCCAGAGTGGTGCCTACGCCGCCAGAAAGAGAAACCGATCCGGCGATGATGCCGGTGTGGACCGGGTAGCCGTAGAAACTTGCGGCCCCCATGCCGACGAAGTTCTGGATACCAAGGAAGACGGAGGAGATGATTATAAGGATCACAAGGGGTTTGCCGCCCGTGAGAAGATCACTGACTTTTGCGCGTAGGCCAATGGCGGCGAAGAAGTAGATCAGGAAGAAATCAATCGGTTCAGTCGAGAATTTGAATTTGACGCCCCACCACACTGTCAGCACGGTGACGAGGATCGCACAGAGCAATCCGCCGGCCAGCGGGTCAGGGATTGTCAATTTTCGCAGGGCTACGTTTTTTCGAACAAGCTCTCGCCCGACAAATAAAACGAGGATTGCGATCGTGATTGTCGTAAATGGATCAATCTCAATAAGCTCGGGTTGCGCAGCTTCCATGCGGGCCTCAACTGTTCTCCAGCCTTGGTTCTATCAGTTCAGCCTCACTTCCCGTTTAAAAGTGAACTGCGTATTTTAATCGGGGTGATCCGTTTTATTTACTCTGATGCGGCAACAAAACCTTTTGTGCTGCGTAGATTTTCGAGAAGTTCTTGTGTAAGGAAGAGCGTCAATTTCAATATTACAGCGGCTCAACTGTCACCATGACACAACTAGACAACGAAGCACTTGCCGAAGCATATAACCGGGCTTTGGACTTGGAAAAAGCAGGCAAGTTTGACGAGGCCGCTGAGGCCTACAAGCATGTTCTGGAGTTAGATCCTGAAGATCATGGTGGCGTTGCGGTTCGTCTGGCAAGCATGGGCAAAGGTGCTTCGCCAACCAAGGCGCCGGATGCCTATGTCAGTACGCTGTTTGATCAGCATGCAGAAGTGTTCGACATGGTTCTGGTGGATCAGCTTGGTTACTCCGTGCCGCTGATGGTGCGTGACAAGGTTGAGAAACTGGAGCTTGGGCCGTTCAAGCGCTTGCTCGATCTTGGTTGCGGTACTGGCCTTTCCGGTGAAGCTCTGCACGATCTGGTGCCTCATAAAACCGGCGTGGACATTGCTGAAGGCATGGTTGAGGTTGCGGACGAGAAGGAAATCTACGACGACCTTTACGTGGGCGAAGTGGTTGAGTTCCTTAAAGTTGATGAAGAAGAACGCTGGGATCTCATCGTCGCAACGGATGTGCTGCCTTACATGGGTGAGCTGGAAGAGTTCTTTGCCGGAGTTGCTGAGAACATTGAAGATAAAGGCGTTTTTGCATTTTCTTCAGAAACATTGCCAGCTGAGGTTCTGGGCGAGCAAAACTTCATGGTTGGCAAGTACCATCGGTTTGCCCATGCAGAGAGCTATGTGCGGAACCTGCTGGATAAAAACGGCTTTTCTGTTCTTGATCTTTCGCCAATCATCGTGCGCTACGAGCAAGGTGAGCCGGTGCCGGGCCATCTGGTGATGGCCAAATACGATAAGGGCTGAGCGGAGATAAAATAACTGCACAAAGGCGCGTGACTATTAATTGTTAAAATTGTATTAATGTCGCGAATGACTTAGATTTCCCACTAGGAAATAAGCGTGTAGTTATATAACCTGCACAACCTTAGATACGTAGGCCACATTTGTGGAGCAACATGGGTGCCCATGACCAGTCTCAAAATCAATGGCAAATCAATTGATGCCAAGCTTGGTGAAACTCTTTTGGACGTCGCCGAGCGTGGTGGACTAGCTTTACAATGTGACTGCGGGAACATCACCTGCGAAAGCACGCGCGTGACGGTGGTTTCCGGCGAGGTTGAAGCCAATGGCACTCGGCTGAAAAGCACAGTGCTTGCCTGCAAGGCGACGGTTGCGGGGGATGCAGAGATCAAGCTGCCAGCGTCTTCTGAGCTGCAATCACTCAAGGGGCATGTTTCTGCAATTCGTCAGGTTTCTGATGACCTTATTGAGTTGCGCCTGAGCTTCACCAAGCCGATTTCCTGGCGTCCAGGCCAGTATTATCACGTTGAGTTTCGTGGTCAGGAACGGGTGAACATGTTCGCCAGCTTTGCGCTGGATGCGGGCACTGAGTTCAACACGTTGATTTTCCTGATTGAGCGGGCGAACACGCCAGACCTCTTCGCGATGATCGTGAAGAAGGGGGACGTGAAAGGCCGTGTTGGCATTACCGGTCCTTATGGTTCGTCTTTCCTTGGGCATGATGATGAGCGACTGATCATGATTGCCGGGCCGAACAGTCTGGCGCCGATCTGGGCGATGGCTCTCAGCTCTGTTATGGGCCAGCCGCGCCGTGAGAAGGTACTCATTCTCGACAAATCTCTGAAGCAGGATCAATTTCAGCAGGTGTTTAACTGGCTGAACCGCCGTGGTTTGCAGCCAACCTTTGTTGATCTGCAGGGCGAGAATGCTGAGGCAGAGCTGAAAGCGCTGCTACCAGATCTGACTGAGTTCGACATGGTGTACACCGCTGGATCTCATGGATTTATTGCGGGTCTCGAAAGCATCTTTGTTGAGGCGCAGGCGACTTACGCCCGCATTCCAAACTTCCAGCCATGGCATGAACTTGAAGCACAGTCAGACGACGCTTCTGCTCTGGAACCAGCTTAACCGCGCTTTAGCCAGCAGCCTTTTTCGTTAGCTTGGAGCTGTTTACCTGCTCTTCGAGCGGGATGCCGCGCGCTTCTTCCAACAGCCAAAACAGCGCCTGATTTGGTGGTGCTGGTTTGCCGAAGTAATAGCCTTGCGCTTCGGTGCAGCCTTCCCGCTTCAGTTGCTCTGCAATCTCTTTGCTTTCAACACCTTCTGCCGTTGTGGCGATGCCGAGGCTGTTTGCCAGATCAATGACTGAGTTCACGATAAAGTAGGCGTCTTCATCCTTGCTCATGCTCATCACGAAGGAACGGTCGACCTTGATGCGATCAAACGGGAACCGGCGCAGCGTGCTCAGGGATGAATAGCCAGTACCGAAATCATCCATGGAGATCTTCACGCCGCTTTTCTGCAGTTTGGCAAGGGTTTGGCGCACGCGCAAGTGGTCAGCCAAAAGCACAGTTTCTGTTACTTCCAGTTCCAGACGTCCCGGATCCAGGCCAGTGCGAGCCAACACATCATCGACAACAGGTAGCAACTGCTCGCAATAGATCTGGCGTGGGGAGAGGTTGACGGCGAGGTTCACCCGCTTTGGCCAGCCAGCCGCCAGAGAGCACGCCTCATCCAGCACCCATGCTCCAATTTCGAGGATCAGGCCGGTTTCTTCTGCCAGAGGGATAAATTCAAACGGCGAAATGAAGCCGTAGCGTGGATGGTTCCAGCGCAGCAGTGCCTCGAAGCCGGAGATTTCACCTGTTGCCAGGTTGACTTGCGGCTGGAAGTAAACCTCCAGCTCGCGGTTTGCGGTGGCTTTATAGAGGTCAGTGATGAGGGTCTGGCGCTGTTTGATTTTGGCTGCCATATCATCTTCAAAGAAGCGGAAGGTGTTACGGCCATCGTTTTTCGCCTGATACAGCGCGAGGTCAGCGAAGCGGATCAGCTCGTCGACGTTTTGATGCTCACGGCTGAACATGGCGATGCCGACACTGGCGGCAACCACGATCTCGTGCCCTTCCAGGAAGCATGGCGAGGCCACGACTTTCAGCACTTCTTTGGCGAGCTGTTCCAGTTGCTCCCGGGAAGCAGGCAGTTTGGAGAGGATGGCGAACTCATCCCCGCCAAGGCGGGCGACCATCTCTTTGTTGGTCACCTTCTCTCGTAGGATTTTAGCTACGTGAACCAAGAGCTTATCGCCAACAGCATGGCCCAGAGAGTCGTTGATGGTCTTGAACTCATCAAGGTCCATCCAGAGGATGCCGAAGTGTTCGTCCTGCTCCAGCGCTGCCTGCTTCATTTCCTGCAGGCGCTCGTTCATCAGCAGGCGGTTGGGCAGTTTAGTGAGGGCATCGTGGGTTGCGAGATAGCTCAGATGGTCGCTGATGCGCTGTCGATCAGTGATATCTTCGAAAATCGCGACCCAACCACCGCCATCCTGAGGTTCCAGCGTCATCAGAATGACCTGCTCACTTTGCAGGGTCAGGGTGAATGTGCTTCGAACGGTGCTGGGCCAGTGTTGTTGTGCAACGGAGTTTTCGCCTTCGGCCTCTAAGAACTCCTGCGCCAATGGCATGCATTGGACCATTTCGTCCCATGTCATGCCGATTTTGCCCTCACCCTGCTCACAAGCGAAGATATCGTCAAAGCGCTGATTGAACACGATCAATCTTTTCTGTGTATCGAACATACACAATCCATGGGACATGTTGTTCAATGCAGCGTCGAATAACGTATTTTGCTTCACCAATTCCTGCTCTTGCTTGCGCAGTTCCTTGTTCTTCCGCTGGATGTTGAGGCGCAAACTGTCACGTTCCCGGGCGGAGGCCTGAAGCACTTTTACAGCTCTGGCAATCTCGCCGACCTCGTCCATTCTTCGCGTGCCTTCCACCCGCACATCAAAGTTGCCGCCTGCTACATCAGACAGAGCATCGGCAATGCGTTGCAGGGGCTGGGACATCTTGCGGGAGACAAACAGAGCCACGATGAAGATGATAAGACAGGCTGTGAAGCCGAGAACGATAAGTCTTTCAAAGGTTTGTGAGCTGGTTTCTTCCCCCACATTGCGCAGGCGCTCCTGTGCATCCAGCAGGACTTCCAGAGGCTTGAATGCGCAGATGACAAGAGGAGACGGGCCATTGTCGCAGTACTCGAAGGCTGTGTTTAAGATCTTGAGTTTGCGAAGGTTTTCCGGCATTTGCAGGGCTTCAACCGGGGCATTGGGAGAGGCACCGACGAGCTTGTTGTTGTAGAAGATAGCGATCTCAGCGCCGGAGATCTTGCTGTACTCATCGATCACGCCGGAGTTGAAGGGAAACCATCTCTGAGCAACCAGAGCTCCGCGCCACTGTGTGCCGGGATCGATGAGCGAGGAGTAGAGAACCTGAGAGACGCCCGCATCTGGTTCTCCGGGGAGCAGCGGGCCAAACTGGGTGGCAGGTAGAAGCGTGTATCGTACGGCTGGGCCGGTGCCGGTAGATGGGGTCCATACGGTACTAAGCGATTGTTTCAGATGGACTTTGAGCAACTGCTTCTGGATCAGGCCAGGATCTGCGCGTTTAGAAGCGCCGACGATCTGGCCGCGGTAGTTCAGCAGGATGATGGCGTCGAGCGGGGTGCCTTCCTGTACCAGCGAGAGGATGTTGACGTCGCCTGCCCAGACCCGGGTTTCTGCGGCTTTCACGATGTCACCGCGCTCGCCAATGGCGGAGAGGCTGGCTGCGGTTTCGGATAGCTGAGACTGAATACGGTGTCTGACCAGCGCCACGTCGCGCTCCAGCGTGGTCGAGAACTGATTGACGGCGATCTGGGAGAGCTGCTCGCTTTGCAGCTGGAGGGTTCTTTCCCATTGAATTACAACGAGAAACGTCAGTGCGAAATAGGATAAAGCTATCGCGACAACAGAGATGATTGCGAGTTTCAGAGAAATTGAGTGCCGGACTCGTCTCATAGAAATTGCCTGCGCCGAACAGTTCGCTATTCGCCAAATGCACAAAAACCCCGTGCGTGCGGGCACAGAGGTCACATGAACAAGGTTTGATTGTCGCGGAACTGTCTTAAGCAGGCGTGAGCACTACGAAACTATGAGTTTTGTCGGTTAATGCTCACGAAAGCAGGTTGGTTAAATGCACTTAAAATACATTAGGCTAGGCGGAAAGCTCGACTTTACGTTCGATATTTGACTCCACACTCGTTCTGATTTCGTCTGCGTTTTCAATAATCTGCGTCAGGTTGATTGCATCCAGTTCTTCCATGAAGGAATCCAGCGCATGCTTGAGTTTGCCTCTGAAGCGGCAAACGCCTTCAAGCGGACATGGTTTGGATGGACTGCAGGCAAAGCACTCTACGAGAGCAAAATTATCTTCAACATTCCGAATGAGTTTGCCGATGTTGATGGAAGCTGGTGCGTGAGCGAGCATGAGGCCTCCCAACCGCCCTCGCCTGGATTTGATGTAGCCTTTTCGGTTTAAAATCTGCACGACCTTGGCGACCTGCGGACGCCCACTGTTGGTTGCCTCAGACAAGCGGTCAATCGTCCACTTGTCGTTCCGGTTGACAGCCATGAGCATCAGTATGCGTACTGCTACATCTGTCATCCCAGTTAATTTCATAGGTACCTCGACCTTACTCTAAAGCTGAAATTGCTTCATCGAATTACAGTTAATAAAAACATTTGGGGTATTATTTTTATTGATGGACACCGGTCATATACTACAAAAGAGCAGTACTCGCATGGGAACATTGATCTCCATCAAAAGTTATCAAAATATAAATACAATTACCAACTACGCACATTCGAACCATTACGCCAAGGTAATTAGAATTTTGCTTCTATACTTAGCGTAAATAACTTTTTTCGCGTTTTTTTCTTTCGTGACCCCAGTATTTCCTTACGTAATAACTGAAAGAAACGAAAACTATGATTTGATAAATACGGACTTTTAATGAGCGAAACTATCGATGATCGGTTGAGATATCACAGTATATCTTCGACGGAATTGGAAGAACTTGGAAACTCTCAAAACATCATCATGGCGATCATGCCAGAGGTCTTGGATGAGTTTTACAGGCATATACGAAACTTCCCGGAAACTCTGAAGTTTTTCAAAAATGAAGCGCATATGCAGCATGCGCGGGAGAAGCAGTTTGAGCACTGGCGACTGATTAGCAGTGGCAAGCTGGATGAAGACTATGCTCAGTCCGTGCAACGGATTGGCAGAGCGCATCAGAAACTGGGGCTGACGCCGCAATGGTACATCGGCGCTTACAGCAGACTGGGAAATCTGCTCAACAGTGCGCTGCTGGAATACCTGGGTGGCCGGTTGTTTTCGCGGTCCAGCAAGGCCAGCCGGAGCTTGCCGGGCATTCTGAACAAGGTGATCATGCTGGATATGGATCTGGCACTGGCGGTTTATGAGCAGACAGGCGCGGATGAGCGTCGTGAGTTCCTGACTGATCTGGCAGAGCATTTTGAGGGCTCTGTTGGGCAGGTCACCTCCTCTATTGCCAGCGCGGCGGATCAGCTGCATGGGTCTGCAGTTTCGCTTTCCGGCAACTCTGAACACACCAACCAGATCAGCTCCAGCGTGGCAGCTGCGTCTCTGGATGCGTCCCAGAATGTGGAGGCGGTGCGCAGTGCGACGGAGGAGCTGGGGACCGCTATTTCTGAGATTGCTGAGCAGGTTCACAAAACCACAATCACAGCCTCCAACGCGACGGATGCCACGACCAAAGCGTTCCAGCAGGTCAATCATCTGTCGCAAGTGGCTGTCGAGATCGGTGATATCATTGATTTGATTACCCAAATATCCGAGCAAACCAACTTGCTGGCCCTCAATGCAACCATTGAAGCTGCACGCGCAGGGGAGTTGGGTAAAGGCTTTGCTGTTGTCGCGCATGAGGTGAAGTCACTCGCACAGCAAACAGCGAACGCCACCGTACAGATCAGCGATCAGATCTCCGGGATTCAGGAAAGTACGAGTGAATCGAAAGAGGCGATCTCTGAGATTAAGGTGATCATTGAAGAAATGAGCTCCAGTGCTAATGCCATTGCCAGTGCGGTGGAGGAGCAAGGCATCGCAACACAGTCCATTGCGATGAACATTCAGGATGCGGCCATGGGTACCAGTCAGGTCTCTGAAAGCATTGGTCAGGTGCAGCGGGCGGCGGATGAAACCGATAAAACGGCTTCAGGTGTTTTGGATGCTGCACAAATTTTGTCCAATCAGGCCGCTGATCTTCGGTCTTCTGTTGGCACATTTCTTGGTAACCTGAGATAGAGCGGCTTTCGCACCAGCATTAGCTGCATCACAAAAAACTGGTGTTTGTCTTTCATTGATAGGACAAACACCAGCATCACATATGCAACAAGCACTTTTAGCAGTTTTCTATAGAATATCAGTAGATTGCAGTTTTCAATCTCACCTTCCCTAAATTGTATAAATTTCACCTAAGTCACTTTTGCAGTGCAACACTAATCAAAATATCATTTAGACAAAAGAATTACAGCAAATAATTGAATCTTACTTGGTATTAACCTTTGGTTTAAAAACCATAAGTCGAATTGCGATTCATTATACTACCGAACTAGGCTTTCCTTTGCGTGAGCTGACGTAACTGTTTTTCGTGAACAAGGAACAGTGATGGCAGCGGGTTCTTAGGAGGACGGAGCCCTCTCACGTCATTTCGGGCATTTTGCCCTTCGGGAGGATTTCATGAGCATTATTCGTAGGTCGATGAATCGGCGTAGTCTATTGAAGGCGGGTGCAGCCAGTGGCCTGGTTCTCGCTACACCAACAATTATTAGTCGCAGTGCATGGGCAGAAACCAATTTCCGCAATGACCCAACAAACTCCAAAAGCGTTACGTTTGGTTTCAACGTGCCGCAGACCGGCGCATATGCTGATGAAGGTGCAGACGAACTGCGCGCTTATCAACTGGCTGTAAAACACCTGAATGGTGATGGCGACGGCGGCATGCTGAACACCATGAAGCCGCTTTCTCTGAACGGTAATGGGGTTCTTGGCAAGAAAGTTGAGTACGTCACCGGTGATACTCAGACCAAGTCTGATGCAGCGCGTGCATCTGCCAAGCGCATGATCGAAAAAGACGGCGTTATCATGTGGTCTGGTGGCTCATCTTCTGGCGTGGCGATTGCTCAGCAGTCTCTGGCGCAAGAAATGGGCGTTGTTTACATGTGTGGCCTGACCCACTCCAACGACACCACCGGTAAAGATCGTCGCCGTTATGGCTTCCGCCATTTCTTCAACGCTTACATGTCCGGTGCTGCTCTTGGCCCAGTGCTGAAAAAGGAAATGGGCACTGATCGCCGTGCTTATCACCTGACAGCTGACTACACCTGGGGTTGGACACAGGAAGAATCCATCGCCAACACCACAGAAGGCCTTGGCTGGGAAACCGTCAACAAAGTCCGCACTCCGCTGGGTGCCGGTGACTTCTCCCAGTACATCGCGCCAGTTCTGAACTCCGGTGCGGATGTTCTGATCCTGAACCACTACGGTAAGGACATGATCAACTCGCTGACACAGGCTGTTCAGTTTGGTCTGCGGGACAAGGTTGTGAACGGCAAGAACTTTGAGATCATCGTTCCGCTGTACTCCCGCCTCATGGCGCAGGGTGCGGGCGAAAACATCAAAGGCATCTATGGCACAACCAACTGGAACTGGTCCTTGCAGGATGAAGGTTCCAAGGCCTTTGTTAAGTCGTTCGGTCAGGAGTATGGCTTCCCACCATCTCAGGCTGCACACACCTGCTACGTTCAAACACTGCTTTATGCAGATGCCTGTGAGCGTGCAGGAACCTTCAATCCAGTAGAAGTTATCAAGGCTCTGGAAGATCACCAGTTCGACGGCATGGGTAACGGTCCAACCCTGTACCGCGGTGCTGATCACCAGTGCTTCAAAGACGTACTGGTCGTGAAGGGTAACGAGAACGCAACCTCTCAGTTTGACCTCCTGGAAGTTGTTGAAGTTACACCTGCATCTCAGGTCACCTATGACCCAGAGATCTTTGGTGGCGAGCTTGGACCTTACAAGGTCTAACAGCACCTCTTGCCCGGCTGCACCTCCTATGCAGCCGGGTAATGGCTCCTGCATGAACCTGTACCTGTTCCGCAGTGGATGCCTCGCACCCTCTCACGGATTTAAAGAGACTTGCCGTCAAACTGATCAGGCAAAACGCTTTAATCTTTTGTTTTGGCGTATCTTTTCCGATTACCGTTTTCTGTTTTTTCGGGAGTGCGCCCTAAAAGGGAGAAGAGCGGATGGACGCCATCGTTCTTCAAATTCTCAACGGCCTTGATAAGGGCGGCGCCTACGCTTTGATTGCGCTTGGGCTTACGCTCATCTTCGGCACGCTTGGGGTTGTGAACTTCGCCCACGGGGCATTGTTTATGCTGGGCGCCTTTTGCGCGGTGGCATTCAACCACGTCATCAGCCTTGAAAAAGTTGTTGTTGACCCAACCAAAACAACAGCCTGGGGAACACCATTGGAAATCCGGGTACCCTATCTGGAATCCTGGCTGGGCGATACAGGCGCGACGATGCTGAACTACTCAGTTCCATTGTCCATTCTGCTCGCCATTCCGGTGATGCTGCTTGTTGGCTACATCATGGAGCGCGGCCTGATCCGCCACTTTTATAAGCGCCCGCATGCTGAGCAGATCCTTGTAACGTTTGGTCTTGCTATCGTGTTGCAGGAGATTGTGAAAACTTATTTTGGTGCAAATCCAATTCCGCAGGCCGCTCCTGATGTTGTGCGCGGTGCGATGGATCTGGGCGTTGTGCTGGGCTTTGATCCGGGCACTGTTGTCTATCCGCAATGGCGTATCGTTTATCTGTTCTTCTCACTGAGCGTGATTGGTGCGGTGTTTGCCTTCCTGCAGTTCACCACCTTTGGCATGGTCGTTCGGGCCGGTATGGCTGATCGCGAAACGGTTGGTTTTCTGGGTATCAACATTGAGCGACGCTTTACGCTGGTGTTTGCCATTGCGGCGGTGGTCGCGGGGCTCGCCGGGGTGATGTACACGCCTATTCTTCCGCCGGACTATCACATGGGCATGGACTTCCTTGTGCTGTCGTTTGTGGTGGTGGTTGTTGGCGGCATGGGCTCCCTGCCCGGTGCGGTTTCGGCTGGTTTCCTCCTTGGGATCTTGCAGAGCTTTGCGAGTATGAATGAGGTGAAGACCATTCTGCCGGGCATCGACCAGATCATCATCTATCTTGTTGCAGTTATTATCCTTCTGGTTCGTCCGCGTGGACTTATGGGCCGCAAGGGTGTGATGGAGACCTGAGCCAATGACGACTAACATTTCTCCTCGCTCCGACCTGCTCATGTTTGTTCTGTTTGCCGCTGCAATCCTGACCATGCCGCTGTGGCTGGCACCGATTGGAGCCGGTTATCCGGACCTTTTGCAGAAGTTTGCAATTTTCGGCCTGTTTGCTCTTGGCTTCAACCTGCTGTTTGGCCTCACCGGCTATCTCAGCTTTGGTCACGCAGCCTTTCTGGGCATCGGGTCTTACGCCGCGGTCTGGAGCTTCAAGTTGCTGGGTATGAACCCACTTCCAGCACTGCTCTTTTCCGTGGTGTTTTCCAGCCTCTTTGCGGTGGCAATTGGCTATATTTCGCTGCGCCGATCAGGGATTTATTTCTCCATTCTGACGCTGGCCTTTGCGCAGATGAGCTACAATCTGGCTTACTCCGTGCTCACCCCAATCACCAATGGTGAGACAGGTCTGCGTGTGTTGCAGTCTGATCCACGGTTGTTTGATGGGGCATCCGCCTCTTCTGGTCCGCTCATTTCCAACCTGTTTGGCATTGAGATGACTGGTTACTCAGGCTTTTACTTCTGCGCAGTGCTGCTCATTATCGGGTTTTACATTTCGCAACGTATCTTCCGCAGTCCATTTGGGATGATGCTTCGTGCTGTGAAATCCAACCAAAACCGCATGAGCTACACAGGCTTGAACACACGGCCTTACACGCTGGCTGCTTTCGTTATTTCCGGCACGTTTGCTGGTGTGGCGGGTAGCCTGCTGGCTGTGACAGATCCATTGGCTGGTGCAGAGCGCATGCAGTGGACGGCGTCTGGTGAGGTGGTGTTGATGACCATTCTGGGCGGGGCTGGCACGTTGCTTGGGCCGATCCTGGGTGCAGGTCTCATCAAGTACTTTGAGAACATCTTCTCGGCCTACAACGAGCAGACATTGCATGCGATTTTCTCGTTCCTGCCTGATTTCATGGAGGGACCTGTGGTCAGCATTGCGAGCCTGTTTGTGGGTGAAGGATGGCACCTGACGCTTGGCCTGCTGTTCATGGTGATTGTGATCTTCCTGCCGGGTGGCATCATGGAAGGCTTTAACCGGATCTCCAAGATGTTCCGTGGCAAGCCTTCACGCCGGAAAGGCGCAGGTCGTTCGCATGCACCAGCATCAGCCAATGCTGCGGAATAAGGGGAGGCAACCATGGAAATTCTTAGTGTTAAGGGCGTGAACAAGCGCTTTGGTGGCCTCAAAGCTCTCAATGATGTGAACCTTTCCATCGAGCAGGGTAACGTACATGCCATCATTGGCCCCAATGGCGCGGGCAAGTCCACCTTGCTCAACTGCTTTGTAGGGCGCCTGATTCCGGATACCGGATCAGTGACCTTTCTGGGTAAGGATCTGATTGGCGCAAAACCGCATGAGATCAATCAGGCGGGCGTGTCCCGTGTGTTCCAGACTCCCGAGATCTTTGGAGACCTGACCCTGCTGGAAAACGTAATGATCCCAACGCTGGCCAAGCGAGATGGTGCGTTCACCATGAACGCCTGGGCTCGTGTGGATGGGCAGGCGGAGATCCGCGACAAGGCCATGCATTTGCTTGAGGATGTGGGACTTGCCGAGAAAAAGGACATGACGGCGGACTCGCTTTCTCGCGGTGATAAGCGGCGGTTGGAGTTGGCGATGTGTCTTGTTCAGGACCCGAAGCTTCTGCTGCTCGATGAGCCGACGGCGGGGATGTCCCGCGCGGACACCAACAACACCATTGATCTGCTGAAGCGCATTGGTGAGCGTGGCATCACCAAGATCGTAATTGAGCATGACATGCATGTGGTGTTCTCCCTCGCCAGCAAAATCAGCGTTCTGGCGCAGGGCACCGTGATTGCTGAGGGACAGCCGGAGGACATCAAGGGCGATCCGCGCGTTCAGGAAGCTTATCTGGGAGGGGCGCACGTATGACCATTCTCGAAGATCAATTCAAAGGCGCAAAGGCTCCCGGTGTTTCGCCGGTTCGTTCCAAAGGCGGTGCTCCGGCGTACTTCTCTGCCTGGGATCTGCATGCGTACTATGGTGAAAGCTATATCGTTCAGGGTGTTAGCTTTGATATTCGTGAGGGTGAAATCCTTGCGCTGCTGGGGCGTAATGGTGCTGGCAAGACCTCGACCTTGCGTGCAATTGCGCGTGCCAGTGACCCACAGCTGACCCATGGCGAGATTTGGCTGGATCACAAACCGATCCACGAGATGCCGAACTATATGGCAGCTCAGAACGGTATTCAGCTGGTGCAGGAGGATCGCCGGATCATTCCGGGGCTGACGGTGGAAGAGAACCTGCAGCTGGCTCAGATTGCCGAGCCACATGGCTGGTCGATTGAGCGGCTTTACGATCACTTCCCTCGCCTTGCTGAGCGCGCCAAACAGGAAGCGGTGACTATGTCAGGCGGAGAGCAGCAGATGCTGGCCGTGGCCCGTGCATTGGCCCGTGATGTGAAGCTGTTGCTGCTGGATGAACCATATGAGGGCCTTGCTCCGGTGATCGTTCAGGAGATTGAGCGCATTCTTGAGAACGTGAAGGAGCTGGGCATCACCACGATCATCGTGGAGCAGAATGCGGTGGCAGCGCTGCACCTTGCAGACCGTGCGGTCATTCTGGACATGGGCGAAGTGGTGTTTGATGGCACGGCACAGGAAGTGCTCGACAACGAAGAGCTTCGACAAGCTTATCTGGCGATTTGAGGCGTCAGCTCCACAAAAGCAGTTTGGGCTAGAACTGAGTCTGCAACTTGCTTTGTTTTACAGCGAGATTTTCGGACGTTCTTCAGCATGTCCGGAGTCCCGATCAAGTTCCCCCAAGGGCTATTGACCCTTTACCTGAGCCAGAGGATTCGTTCCTCTGGCCTTTTTCTTTTTCGGGCTCAGTTTCTCAAAGTGAGTTCAGGAACTGCTGATAGCTTATAGGCTCCAAACGGGTTGGTTCATTGCCCGCAAAACGGTCCAGCCAGAAACTGAGGTAGAGACTGGAGAAATCGAAAGTCTCGCTCAGAATGCGCTGTTTTTCCTCCAACAGGCGCTCTTCAGTCAGCTCATTCCACGCCTTCAACACCACAACTGGCAGGCCTTCGTACAACGGGTTCAGCCCTGAAGCTTTGACGATGGGAATGGCGCCGAGGAAAAGCGCTTCCCAGGTGCGGTGGCAGTCCATGCCTTCTCCGAAGGGACTGATGGTGAAGAGGAACTGAGCGTTTTTATGCCACGACAGTTCGCGAGGGAGGTGCTCGTTTTCGTAATAGGCGATGGTCTCATCAGCAACTTCCATCACCTCGGCACGATCTCCCCGATGTGCGGCATGGTGCCAGTTGCAGTAGCCACGGAGTTCGCGGTCTTCCAGAGGTGGCGCCTCTGCAACAACTGCTCGCAGACACTCCTCCTGCTCTAGCGGCGTTTGGAAGGTGCCCCATGCGTGGGATTTGCGGACGGTCATGGTGTGGTAATCCAAACCGATGGGTAGGTTGAAGACCTTCTCGTGCTCAATGGCAAGGTTCTGCGCATACCATGCAATGAGGAGCGGGTGAGACAGCAGGTTTTTCAGATCAAGAGAAGACAGTGTGTTTGGAAGTGTCGTGTCTGGCCCGATGGGCAGATCGCTGTCGCCACTCAGCAGCACGAAAGGTTCGCGGATGTGCAGCAGTTTTGTGCGTACGAAGTCGGGCAAGGCATCTGTGGTGATGTAAAGCGTGGTCCCTTCGCGATGATTTTCCAACAGGTCTTCATCCAGCTCAGGTACCGAGGATTTCAGCTTTCGGTTCCGGCTGGTGCAGCTTTTGGCGAGGCCTCTGCTGGAGATGAACTTGCAGTGGTTTTCCTCTCTGTCTCGCGGCATCCATTGATAGGATTTGTAGTGCAGCAATGATAAGACCAAACAACCCTCCCCTGCCTTTTGGATATCTAAGCGTGCTGCATTGGATGGCGCCACTCCGAAATCTTTCCCATAATTTCCAGAGATACGGCTTAAAGCCCTGAGACTTGAGGAATAATTACTTCCACAAACCAGAGCCGCTTTGGGGAATACGCTGTCGAGTTGAATGGAATTTGAGAGATCCCATTGGTGCAGGATTACCATGATTTGCCAAAGTGCATGCAGGATGGGATGGGCGCGGTAAACTCCACGGCACTGCTGATCAGCCCAGCATTTTACTGAAAGAAGGCCCGTGGATGCGCTTCCTGTCTCAGCGCGATGTCGAACAATCCTCGAAGAAAGCGAAGTCACCGCTTGAGGTGAGCTACGGCAACATCCCGCGGCATCGCACACAGCTGCATCAACGCCTTTTGGATCTTGGCCTCCCCACTCAACCAGTCATTCGCGAAGTGCTGGATTGTGCTCAATACTTCTCTCTCAAAGCACATGAAAATCTGCTCGTTCAAGGGCAGAGTGCCGACCGGTTCTTCATCATTCTGGAGGGGGAACTGGAGGTCATCAAAGTCGATCAGGATGGAGCTGACACGGTTCTTGGGCATCTGAAGGCCGGTGATGTGGCTGGAGAGTTGGCGTATATCCGCGCGCACGTTGGTCCGCAGCGGTATATTGCAACGGTTCGAGCCAAGCGGGATACGGTTGTCGCCTCGCTGAGTTGGAACCGGTACGGCACGCTGCCTACTTCGACTGAGACCAACTCCATGCTGTTCCGCTATTTTGCACGGCAGGCAGCGCATCAGTTGGAGCAGACCAGCTCGCGGGTGCTGGAAGAGATCAAGATCCGGTCAAGGCGCTTGCAAGCTTATGCGGTTTTGTTGGTGGCAAACATGATTGCCATGTCGTCGTTTGCTTTGTTCATCAGCCTCTACAAGAGCACCTTTGATGACTATGGCTATGGCTTTATTGCCATGACGATTTACAGCCTGAGCCTGAACTTCATACTGGCTGCCATCCTGTTCTACATCATGAAAAACCTCTATCTACCACCGCGCATATTCGGGCTTGAATTCACGCATCTACCGAGCCAGTTCGGCTATGGGCTGGTGATGACCATTCCGATCATTCTGGTGATGGCAGGCGTCCGTTACATCGTTCACCCCTCAGAAGAGTCCTTTTCCTTTTACTTCCTCAGTCATCAGGTCCAAGGACCATTTATGGGATGGCCGGAGTTCGCCTTTGCGATTTTTTATGCGCTGGTGATGTGCCCAATCCAGCAATTCATCGTGCGGTGTGGTATGCAGGTTCCGGTGACTGCAGCGCTGGGTCCACATAAGATTTCTTCGGTCTTCTGGGGTAATTTTGCTGCTTCTGTTGCCTTCTCCATCATCCACCTACCCTACTCCAAGCTGGCCGTTCTGCTGACCTTTATGGTGAGTTTTTATTGGGGGCTGATGTTCCAGCGGCGGCGGTCCTGGATAGCTGTTTCAACCAGTCATGCCATTGCGGGGCTTGCTGCGTTTTACTGGTTTGCCCTGCTGCGCATCGCATAGAAAAGGCGCCCGAGGCGCCTTCTCCATTGTTACTATATTTTCAACCAGATCAGCTATCAGATGGCTTTTCTTCTTTGCCATCGCTTGCTGCCAGTTCGCCGCCAGTGCCTTTGGCTGCACGGCCTTCCTCGATGGTCCAACCAGCTTTTTCACGCATCCATTGGAAGCTGACATAAAGGGTTGGAATGAGGAAGATACCGATGGTTGCTGAGAACAGCATACCAGCCAGCACCGGAACGCCCACAGCAACCATTGCACCTGCACCCGGACCAGATGCGATCACCAGTGGCACCAGACCTGCGGAGAACGCCAGTGATGTCATCATCACCGGACGGAAACGCAGGCGGGCACCTTCAATGGCAGACTCATAGAGCCCCATGCCATCAATGCGTTTTTCAAGTGAGAACTCGTTCATCAAGATCGCATTCTTACCAGCCAGTGCAATCAGAATGACCATACCGATCTGCGCATAGAGATCGAAGGCTAATCCGAAGATCCAGAGACTGAGCAAGGCACCTGCCAAAGCCGGGGCCACAGAAAGCAGAACCGGTATTGGTGTGTTCCAGCTTTCATAGAGCGCCACGAGGAACAGGTAGGCGAACAGGAATGCCAGACCGAGCACCAACGCTGTTTGGCCTGCAGCTTCTTTCTGTTCCAGTGCCAGACCGGTCCATTCATAGGCATAGCCCTTCGGCAAGGCTTCGGCGGCCACGCCTTCCATTGCTGCAAGAGCTTCACCCAGGCCAGCTCCCGGAGCCGCGTTGCCGTTGAAGGACACTGCACGGTAGTTGTTGTAGCGGGTGATGGTGTTTGCACCTCGCGACAGCTCCGTGTGCACGACAGAAGATAGCTCCACCATCTCACCGGTGTCCGAGCGAACAAAGATGGTGCCGATATCTTCAACACCAGAGCGGTACTTCTGTTCAGCCTGCAGGCGGACGGTCCATGTCCGGCCATAGAGGTTGAAGTCGTTGATGTAGTAGCCGCCCAGCGTCGCCTGCAATGCGTTGTAGACGCTGGCGATGTTGAGGCCAAGCACCTGCGCACGTTCACGGTCCAGCTGTACATTCAGCTGAGGGGTGTTTGCGTTGAAGGTGGTGAAGAACGACGCGATATCAGGTGCTTCATTCGCTGCCACGATCAGTGAGCGGGAGATCTGCGCAAGGACTGTCGGGTCCTGACCTTCCAGCGCCTCCATGATGAATTCGAAACCACCTACGGTGCCAAGACCATCAATCGCCGCTGGGTTGACTGGGAAGAAAGTTGCTTCGGGAATACCTGCCAGCGATCCGTATGTTCGGTAGACGAAGGCGAAAGAAGACAGCTCACGAGACGGACGTTCTTCGTAATCTTTGAGTTTGACGAAGAAGACACCCGCGTTTGGTGAAGAACCGCCACCAGCCAACAGATCGAGACCAATGATCATGGTGGTGGAGTCCACCGCCGGATCCTTACGAATGATCTCATCAGCTTTGCGCATGACTGCTTCTGTCCGGTTGCGAGACGCTCCCGGAGGCAGGTTGACCAGCACCATGGCATAGCCTTTGTCTTCATCCGGCACGAAGCCATCTGGTGTGTTGGACACAATCAGGAAGCCAAAGAGTGCGAAGCCAACAACCGCAGGCAAAGAGTACAAAGACATCTTTGCGATGCGTTTGATGAGGTTCGCGTAGCCGTGACCGACATCATCAATCTTCTGAGAGATTTTGGCCATCACGCCCGTCAGGTTCTCTGACTTCATCAGGATAGCGCAAAGTGCCGGAGACAGGGACAGCGCGTTGATGGTGGAGATGACCATAGCTGCGGAGATGGAGACCGCGAACTCGCGGAAGAGCACGCCGGATGAGCCCGGCAGGAAGGCCACAGGCACAAACACCGAGAGCAGCACCAGCGTGGTGGCGAGTACGGGCGCTGCAATCTCACCCACGGCTTTGGACGTTGCCTGCGCCGGTGTCAGGTCTGGGTGCTCGTGCATAATGCGTTCAACGTTCTCAACGACGATGATCGCATCATCCACCACGATACCAATGGCAAGCACCAGGGCCAGCAATGAGATCGTGTTGGCCGAGTAGCCCATCATATAAGCTACTGCGACTGCGCCGATGATCGACACCGGCACCGCAATGAGTGGGATGAGCGTTGCCCGGAACTTGCCAAGGAAGACGTAGACCACAATGGTCACAAGCACGAAGGCTTCCAGCAGGGTGTGGATCACCTTCGAGATCATCTCATTCACGAAGAGAGAGGTATCGAAGACAGAGATGTAAGTGAGATCTTCTGGAAAGCGTTCTGCCAGATAAGCAATGCGCTCATTGACGGCTTCTGACACTGCCACCGCATTTGCGCCCGGTGACAAGTAAATGCCAATCATCGCTGTTGGCTGCTGATTGTATTCTGCCAGCACGTCAAAGGAGGCACTGCTGAGTTCTACACGGGCCACGTTGCTCAGGTGGACGACAGATCCATCCGGATTGGCGCGCAGAACGATATTCTGAAACTCCTCAACGGTGTTCAAGCGGCCTTTTGCCGTGACCGTAAGCTGGAGTTGCTGGTCCGCTGCCAAAGGTGCGGCACCAATACGGCCTACAGCTGCCTGCTTGTTTTGGGACTGAACAGCAGCGATGACGTCTTCTGCTGTCAGATTGAGAGCTCTGAGTTTGACCGGATCCAGCCAGATGCGCATGGAGTAATCCTGCGCACCAAATACGCTGGCATCCCCGACGCCCGGAATACGCTTCAGTTCGTCTACGATGTTGATGGTGACGTAGTTGGAAATGAAGAGGCCGTCGTGGGTTTGATCCGGAGAGTAAAAGGAGATCGCCTGCAGCAGGTCACCAGCCTTTTTGGTGACGTTGACACCCTGATCCCGCACTTCCTGTGGGAGCTTACTCTCGATGGTGCTTATTCGGTTCTGAACGTTCACCGCGTTGATGTCGGGATTGGTGGTCAGATCGAAATAAACCGTTAGGGAGTAGGTGCCATCGCTGGATGAAGACGACTTCATATAGCGCATGCCATCCACGCCGTTGACCGCCCCTTCGATGGGCTGGCCCACACTCTCTTCCACCGTCAACGCATCTGCACCAATGTAGGTGGCGCTCACCTGCACGGTTGGTGGGGCGATTGTTGGATACTGAGAGACCGGAATGGAGAAGATCGAGATCGCGCCGACCACGACGATCAGGATCGAAATCACCATCGCCAACCGCGGTCGGCGAATAAACATGTCATAGATCATGGTTTACTGACCTGCCAGCTGCGCGTTGACTTTAATTCCCGGACGGACTTTCTGAATGCCGGAGGTGATCACCAGATCGCCTTCTTCCAGACCACTGCCAACGATGACGAGGCCGTTGATCTGATCAACAACGGTGATACGCTGCTGCTCCACTACATCTTCGTTGTTCACCTTCAGCACGTATGGACCTTCCTGATCCAGCAGCAGTGCGGATTGGGAGACGACGAGCACGGGGGCTGCATCTTTTGGGTTGGCGACCACATCAACCAGCTGATGATCGAAGAGGACATGATCAGGGTTCTCGAACACAGCATAGGCGGTGACGGTGTCAGTGCCCGGATTGGCTTCCGCTTCCAGGAAGTCCAGCTTGCCGTCATGTTGATAGAACTTGCCGTCAGACAGGCGGATGCGAATGAGGATATTGTCTGTTTCCAGATTATCTGCCCGCTGCGCCTGCAGGATCAGCGCCTGAGGGACAGGGAAGGCAACGCGGATCGGATCCAGTGAGGTGATGGTTGCCAGTGTGCCGCTGTTGGCGTTGACGTAGGCGCCTTCTTTAAACGCAGAGGTTCCTATCTGGCCATCCAGTGGGGCACGGATTTCGGTGTAGCTCAGATCAAGCTCGGAGAGTTTGAGGTCTGCCTGACGGAGAGCGAGGGTGGCGTTGGCTTCTTTGAGGTTGGCGCGGGCGGTGTCCAGTTCTGAAACCGAGATCGTGTCCCGATTGACCAGCTGCTCCTTACGGTCGAAGTCGACCTTTGCCAGATCCACCTTGGCCTGAGCGCTTTCCAGATTGGCCTGCGACTGCTCAACGGCGAACTCGTACGGTTCCTGCTGAATTACGTAGAGAAGATCGCCTTGTTTGACAGTTTGGCCTTCCTTGAACTCCAGCGGCTCCAGAAACCCACCGACACGTGCGATGAGGGCGACCTGACTGATTGCCTCGGTACGCCCTGCAAAAACGCGTTCTTCTTCAATAACTTCTTTGCGCGCAGGTTCTACAAGCACACCCGGTGGCGGGGGTGCTGCCTCTTGCGCGTTGACCACTCCTGAAATGAGGAAACTGCCAAGAGACGCCACTAGAAATGAAGCGGCGACTTTACGAGCAGATGAAATCAAACTTCCATTCCGGCCGGCAGGGAATTCAATTTTATTTTTCATTTTTTACTCTTACACATTGAGAATTGCTGGCAGCACTTGCCTAACATTACCCTAGGGAAGTGACTCAATCCTTGATGGCTTGGGCACAGCTGGAGTCTTCGCTGCCGAGGTGCCCTGGCGACGTTGCATTCAAGTCGGATTGAGAAGTGAAGTTCTCCTCTCACTTTCGTGAGGGAAAGCCCGTGACCGCTGTCACAAAAAGCGGTTTCTAGGTGTTTTTACACTCACTCGCCTGTGCCAGTTGTACAAGCTGTTGGGTGTCTTCCCAGAACATGCGCCGCGTTTCAGCATCCAGAAAATGCTTGTCTGGTGGGTATTTGGTACCGCATTCGTAGAAGCCGCCGGTCTTCTCCGCAAAATCCTGCGAGAGCAGCATGTGCATGGCTGGCAGTGCTGCGTAAGGCGCGGACTTACCGACCAATGAGCTCTTCATGCCCAGCCAGAAGCGCCTTGCTGCGCTGTAGCCCTGTATCTGTTTGGTGAGGACAAGACCGGGGCCAAAGGCGTTGATGCAGATCTCGGTGTCTTTCAGCTGCTCTGCGATTTCTGCAAGGAAGAGAAGGTTGCAGTTGGTGTGGGCCTTGCGACGTTCCCAGTTGCTGAGGTTACAATCCGAATTGTTGAGCAACGTCATGTTGGGCAGCTCAAACCGGGTGGCAGGGCTGGCGAAAGAGACGACACGGGGTGCTTTCTGCTTCTTCAGCAGAGATGTGAGTTTGTTGAGGAGTTGGAACCGGCTGAGGTAGATGACAGCAAAGCCTGCCTCAATCCCCTCTTTTGTGATGCCGTGAAAGCCAGGGATTTCGCTGGCGCAGAGGACAACACGGCTCAGGTCTGGCAGCTTTTGCTGTATCTCGTTGGCGAGGCGATCCACCTCGGAGATGAGCGAGAGGTCTGCAACAAAGCTGCGATGGGAGCGATTAGGGCCAGCTTCGCCGACCTCCTTGAGGACGGATCTCAATTTATCCTTAGAACGACCTACGAGGACCAGACTTTGGCCAGCATCTGCCAGTCGGATTGCAAGTGCCCTGCCGATGCCATCCGTTGCGCCCGTTACCAGACAGGTGTTGTTGGTTGCCCGCCATTCCTCCAAATACCCGGGAGGTGGCGGCACCGGAATGGCCTTGGCTTTTTTCATGCCGGAAGTAGAGCAGAAACCCTTTAATCAGTTGCAGAATTTTTCGATAAACTCACTGAGGGAAAACGTAAGGGTTTACTTGCCACTTGGCCGCCAGCCTTAGCGGAACGTCTGCGGTTGCAGTTCACACGAAAGTTTTTGCGCCGGGATCTTGAGTGACTTTGCAGAAAACCCCAGATTTGCTAGTAGATTTTGATCGGGCATCACGTCGGGATTAGGGGATTTAGATTTATGCAGGAAGCAATAACCGATTTCAGGGGCGCTTTGCGACGTCTCTATTTCGGGCAGACCACCGCAGCGCGTTCCTGGCGCATCGGGCTGTTGATGTTCGATGTGGTGACGATCCTCTACTTCGTGCTTTCTGCCACGCTTCCACAGTTGGAAAGCTACCCACGACTGGACTGGGCTATCGGCTTCATTCTGCTGGTTGATTATGGCTTCCGCCTCGCGATTGCCCTGCGGCCCTTCAGAGCGGCGTTTGACAGCACGGCGCTTGCGGATCTGATTGTGATCCTTTCGCTGTTTGCAGAGGCATTTATCGAGAACCTTGGCTTCCTGCGGGTGATCCGCATGCTACGGTTGCTGCGCTCCTATCATGTGGTGAAGGATTTGCGGGAAACGTTCTCGTGGTTCAAAGAGCATGAAGAGATCATCAACTCAGCCCTGAACCTGATGGTTTTCGTGTTTATGGTGAGCGCGGTTGTTTATGTGATCGAGGCGCAGCTGAACCCGGACATCAACTCCTACATGGACGCGCTGTACTTTACCGTCACCACGCTGACGACGACTGGTTATGGCGACATCACCATGACGGATACGATGGGCCGCGGGATTACGATCGTTATTATGGTGTTTGGCGTGGCGCTGTTTTTACGGCTGATCCAGACCATTTTCCGTCCGTCGAAAGTCAAATACGCCTGTCCTGATTGTGGCCTTAATCGTCACGATAATGACGCCGTTCACTGCAAGCATTGCGGCAATACCTTGCACATTCCCACGGAAGGGGAATGGCAGTAGGCCCTTTCGCGGTAAGCCGTAAATGACGGCATCATTTTTGAGAGTAAGACCGCCCTTGAGGCGTATGTTAGCATAATCAAAATTAATCTCGGCAATTCGTGGATTTAGCCATGAATTTCAAAGAGTTCGATCCGAGAAACCGGCAAGAAGTGGAATGGGCATGAGCCTTATTACAAGTGCGATTACGTTTGCTACTGTGGTTATTTCAGGGTTGGTTCCCAATGCAAGTATGGCTGAGGAAGCGACCTGTGGCGTGACAGCGCCGTGTGAAGTTGAGAGCGGTGAATACTATATTGCACTTCCGGATTCTCCTGCCTCCGATGAACAGATTGGCGCCATAATCTACCTACACGGGTGGAAGGGCAAAGCTGATCGCGCCATTGAGAACAAGGCTCTGCGCAACCTTGCAAACGAGCTTGGCGTGGCTTTGATCGTGCCGCAGGGCGTTGGCGGTTCCTGGTCTTATCCGGGCTCCCCAAGTCAGGATCGCAACGAGTTCAAGTTCTTCGATGAGTTGTTGGCAGACGTTTCCGATCGTTTCCCGATTGATCGTGAGAAGATCCTGCTTTCCGGCTTTTCCATGGGCGGCTCCATGGTTTGGAATCTGGCCTGCTATAAAGGCGAAAACTATGCCGGTTTTGCTCCGATTGCCGGTGCCTTCTGGGATCCTATTCCAGAGAAATGTCCGTCTCCATTGACCAACCTGTACCACACGCACGGTGTTGAAGATAAAACCGTTCCGATGGTGGGCCGGGCCATTGGCGCGAACTGGCGTCAGTCTGATGTGTTTGACAGTCTGGATGTGTGGAAGCGGCAGGCTGGTCTTTATGGTACTGAGCCAACGTCCATCACTGCGGGTGAGCTGGAGTGTGATGTGTGGTCTGCTGAAGGTGAGAAGCTGGAGCTTTGCCTTCATGATGGTGGCCACTCCATGAAAGCCAACTGGATCCGCCGTGCATGGCTTGATCTTGCCAACACCAAGCACTGGTAAAACCCACAGGTCCATCACGCTGGAAACTGTAAATTTCACGGGTCATCACGATACTGTGTGATTTTCCAGTTTGTTGTGGTGGGCCTTTTCCGAGTGCTCTAACGTCTCTCCAAAATTTGCTGGATTGCTGCATGTGACAGGGTCAGTCACCCTCCATTTGCGGCCAATCTTGCCTCAATACCAATGGATTAGACGGTTTGAATTCTCAACGAGACGGTGAACAGCACCACTCTTCCAACAACGCCAAAGGGCCACTGGATGGCCTTGTGGTGCTTGACCTTTCCCGCATTCTGGCAGGCCCAACCTGCACCCAGCTGCTGGGTGACATGGGCGCTGAGATCATCAAGATTGAACACCCGCAGCGCGGTGATGATACCCGCAAGTGGGGCCCTCCTTTCCTGAAAGGCAAAGACGGGGCCGACACTGGCGAGAGCGCCTATTACCTCAGCTCCAACCGCAACAAGCATTCACTTGGCATCGACATGCGCTCCGAAGAAGGCGTGGAGATGCTGAAGGAGTTGGCGGCGACCGCCGATGTGGTTATCGAGAACTTCAAGGTTGGTGACCTTGCCCGCAAAGGGCTGGGTTATGATGATCTGCGCGCGAAAAATGATCGCCTGATTTATTGCTCCATCACCGGTTTTGGCCAGACAGGTCCTTATTCTCATCGTGCAGGCTATGATGCGCTGATCCAAGCCATGGGCGGGATTATGAGCATCACGGGCCTCCCTGAGGAGGAAGGTGGTAGCCCAACCAAGATTGGTGTTGGCATTGCTGATGTGATGTGTGGCATGTACGCCTGCAACGCTATTCTGGCGGCTCTGCATCACCGTGAGAAGACCGGTGAAGGTCAACACATCGACATTTCCTTGCTCGACTGTCAGGTGGCCTGGCTGATCAATCAGGGCCTTTCTTATCTGACGGATGGCAACATCCCAAAACGGCTTGGTAATGCACACCCGACCATCGTGCCTTATGAGACCTTCCCGGCCTCTGACAAGGACTTCATGGTGGCTGTTGGCAACGACGCGCAGTACCAGCGTTTCTGTGAGGTTCTGGGTTGTCCGGAACTGAGCACTGATCCACGCTTTGCAACCAATGCCGACCGTGTGCGCAACCGCTCAGAGTTGGTGCCGTTGCTGCGCCAGTTCACGATAAAGCAAGGCGCTCAGCATTGGACAGATGAGCTTGAAGCTGTTGGTGTTCCGTGTGGGCCGGTGAATGATCTGGCCGGTGTCTTTAGTGATCCGCAGATCCTGCATCGTGGCATGAAGATTTCTCTGCCACATAAGCAATCTGAAGATGGTCAGGTCAGCCTGATAGGTAACCCGATCAATTACAGCAAGACGCCGGTTACATACCGGAAAGCGCCGCCGACCCTTGGTGAGGACAGCCTTGAAGTGCTCACCAAATATCTGCAAAAAACTAGAGAAGAAATTGACGATCTCGCAGCTCGCGGTGTCGTGTCACTGGGAGATTCATAATTATGCGCGGTGCTGATCTTATTGCTCAAAAACTGCATCAGGCCGGTAGCCAGTATGCCTTCGGTATTCCGGGTGGCGAAGTTCTGGCCCTTATGGATGCGCTCAACCTTGCCGGATTGAAGTTCAATCTGGTGAAGCATGAAAACGCAGGTGGTTTCATGGCTGAAGGTGCATGGCATGGCCTTGCCCGCCAAGGCACAGATGCACCTGTTGTTCTGTTGGCAACGCTTGGCCCGGGTGTGACCAATGCGGTCAACGTGGTGGCCAATGCTTTTCAGGATCGTGTTCCGATGATCTTCCTGACAGGGTGTGTGGATGCAGCTGAGGCTGAGACCTACACCCACCAGGTGATGGACCATCAGCAGTTGCTGCGCCCAATCGTGAAGGCCAGCTTCAAAGCCTCCGCAGGTGCGTTGAACGCCATGATGGACAAGGCGATTTCCATTGCCATGTCCGGTCAGCCGGGCCCCGTGCACATTGACGTACCGATCTCTGTCGCAGAAAGCGAAAGCACTGAAACACAGAAGGCGCCGAACTACGGTGTTCGTGCTGCCCAACTGCCATTTGGTGATGTACTGGAGCAGGCACGTGATCTGCTGGGCTCAGCGCAGCGCCCTATTGCGATTGCTGGGGTTGATGCGGTCAACGTGGATGCTGGCAACGAGATCGAGGCTTTCTGTGAGGCCTATCAGATCCCGCTGATCACCAGCTACAAGGGCAAGGGACTCATCCCAGAGAACCATAAGCTTTCGCTTGGTGGAGCTGGCCTTTCGCCAAAAGCCGACAAGAGCCTGATGCCATTGCTGGCGGATGCTGATCTTGTTGTGCTGATCGGGTATGACCCAATTGAGATGCGTGTGAACTGGCGTAATCCATGGAGTGAAGACACTTCAGTGATTGAACTCACACCTGTGCTGCGCAGCCATGGCATGCACCATGTGAGCCATACGCTGGAAGGTGACATCAAGCCGACCCTGCTTTCACTCACACCAGAAGATGAGACTGGTGTTGTTCCTGAGGAGAGTGACTGGCTTCGTGACCGGATCGCACCTGCCAAAGACAAGCTGAAGGCAGACTTTGCTGCGGAAGAGAGTGGCTGGGGTCCGGCGACTGTGTTCCACGGCCTTCGTGAAGCCCTGCCGGATACCACTGTGGCCACAGCTGACAGCGGCGCGCATCGTATTCTGGTGAGCCAGATCTGGGAGAGCCTCTACCCACGCACCATGCTGCAGAGTTCTGCGCTTTGTACAATGGCTTGCGCGTTGCCGCTTGGCATCGGGCATAAGATGGCCAAGCCGGAAGATCCAGTTGTCGTGTTTGTTGGTGATGCTGGCCTTGAGATGGGGCTTGGTGACCTGGCCGTTTTGCGTGACATGCAGGTGCCGTTTATTGTCTGCGTGCTGGTTGATGAAAGCCTGTCTCTGATTGAGCTGAAACAGCGTGCCAACCAGAACCCTAATCTGGGCGTAGACTTTTCCGCCACCAACTTCCCTGCCCTTGCAGATGCTTACGGCGGTCATGGTGTTTGGGTGGATGATGCAGAGAGCCTGAAAAAGGAAGCGAAGGCAGCGCTGGAACGCGACACCTTCACTGTTCTTGCTTGCCGCATCGACCGCAGAGCCTACGACGGCAAGCTATAGAATATGCAGTTGATCGTGCCTCAGGTGTTGCCTGTGGCACGGTCTGCAATACGCTGGAAGACCACGTCCAGCTCCTCGCTCAGCGAGACCAAATCCTCAGATGCAGTGTCCCGATATGGCTGGAAGACGAAGCTTGGTGTCTTCCATGAGAGCGTTGCGGACCCATCTGGATTTTCCGTCAGATAAAACCGGATAGGGGCCTCAATGCCGGCCTGTACGCTGGCTGCCAGCATGCGGCGGGCGAAGTCATTGCGGAACACGCCGATGACGTAGTTGCCGGGGATTTCGAAGCCGTTGGCTTTGGCACCACGGGATGCACTCGCCATGCTGACCAGCAGCATGTCTTCCTCACGAATAGCTTTCTTGAGCGAATCCAGCAGTTCGTCGATTGCCTTGGTAGTTTCGATAACACGCCAGCCATTGCGCGGAAGGACCTTCCCCTGCTGCGCTTGTTCTGTTGTGATTTGAGCTTGTGATGGTTGAAAGGCGGCCATAACGAACATCAATGTTCCAACAAAGCCAAGCACACCCGTCAGAATTTTCATGGTTCAATCCTTCTCGTAATGAAATGAGTTTAAAAGCGGGAGTTGAACAGGCTGTTGTTCAGCCTCCCTCGATTTTAATAGGCCCAGTTTTAGTCGTATGCAGAGCTCAGCTGTCACTTTGCAGTAACGGGCGCCGGATCCATGCCGATCAAATGACGGACACGGGTTCCGACCATGGAGCCGGCGAAGGCAAAAACAAGCCATAACCAGCCATGTATGGAACCTGAGGTTATCCCCCCAAGGTAGGCCCCGATGTTGCACCCGTAAGCGAGGCGTGCGCCGTAACCGAGCATCAGGCCACCGACAATCGCGGTACCAGCATCTCTGAGGTTGATCTTCTTCACCGGATTGAACTTGCCAGCCAGTCCAGCAGCGATCAGAGCTCCCAGCACGATGCCGAAGTTCATGACCGATGTTGAATCTGCGAAAACCGATCTTTCAATTGCTGCGACCTGCCATTTCCAGTAGGGCCAAGTCTCTACCGGGATGCCAACTGCGTAGAAAAACTTTGCGCCCCAGAGTGCAAAGCCGGAGGTAACACCCCATGGTCGGCGCAGCACAATGAACGTAAGAACGCAAACCAACGCCAATATCAACGCACCCAGAACATAGCCCCACTGCCCCTGTAAAAAACCAGTCGTCTTGCGGGGTTTCTCTAACTCACCCCATTGTTTTTTCTCAATAAACACCGAGAATATCGCAAAGGCGATGAGCGGCAGAATCGTGATCATCAGCGCGGGGACCACCCCAAAACCGCGCACAAGCGAAAATGCCGGTAATCTTGGAAGAGAATTCCAGAACGGAAGGTGCGCTGTCGCGATCACACTGCCTAAAACGAAGAAGGCAAGGGTGATCACCATGCGGGATGAGCCACCTCCAACAGTGAACAAAGTGCCTGATCCACACCCACCACCAAGTTGCATTCCGATGCCGAAAATGAAGGCGCCAACGGCGGCTCCAACACCGAAGGGAAACACGAAGCCCCCGGTTGGTAAGCCGATGTCTGATCCGTATTGGAGAAGTGGGAAACTTATCAAGCAAACCAATGAGATAAGCAGGAATTGAGCGCGTAGCCCCTGCCCTCTTCGCTGGGTAACAATCCGGCGCCAGGCAGCGGTAAATCCAAAGCTGGTGTGGTACAAAGCAAGGCCTGCCAGTGCCCCTATCAGCGCAGCTCCGAAGACGCGCCAGCCGCTGTTTTCCAGTCCCAACACGGCAACCACCGCCAAAGCCATCAGCGCCCCAATGACGATTAATGTTTGTGGGGACTGAATCTGTTGATCGATATTAGTTTGTTGATAGCTACCGGTATCCGCCATGAATTCGCCACGTACTTAGTCTCTCTTGGGGCAATGACATTGCACAGTGGAGGCTAACTAGAAAATCAAGAAGCAGTGAACACTATTTTAACCAGCAAACAGAAGATTATCAAAGGGTAATAAAATACAGGTATAATAGAGCCAAATATCTAAAATCTTACTTATTATCACTATTAATAATAGTAGGATTTTACAAGAGAGCTTCTATTTGCCGCATATTTTTTCTTACTCATTAGAATGGTGTTTTCTATTTCTTCATGAGGTTGAACTATATTTTCTACATAAACAAAGCTTGCTGATATTAAACACCTTTTTGTGTGTTGAACGTCATCGCCAGTTTTGAAAGGGTTCTGATCAACAGATTTCCTGGCAGACCTGTGTCGTTAGCAATGTGAACCCAATGGCTTATCTCATGAGCATTTGCACATTGCACGAATTACCGGTCGCCCTAACCACGGGTCGCATCCATGCGCATTGATGACCAGTTCGAATACGCGGTAACACTCTCCGATAAGGGTGCATTAACACACTGGAACAACACTATTCTTGCGTTCCTCGCACATAGTGCAGCAACGCCGGAGCATCTTGCGAAAACACTGGAGGCTGATCCAGATTTTGCGCTGGCTCAGGCCGCTCGTGGCCTGTTCTGCCTTCTGCTTGGCAGACGCGAAATGACGGCAACTGCTTTTGAAGCTTACGCAATTGCAGACAAGTGCCGCAGAGATACTCAGATTACAGATCGTGAAGAAGCTGTTGTTGAAGCTTTGAACGATTGGCTTCAGGGCGCCCCAAGCAAAGCTGCTGATCGCCTTGACGAAATGCTTCTTAAATACCCACGCGATGCTCTTACTCTCAAGCTGGTACACGCCATTCGCTTTGTGCTTGGCCAGCCATCCCGTATGCGCTCCTCCATTGAAGGTGTGATTGGCGCTTACGAAGAAGACCACGTTGCCAAGGGTTACGTTCACGGCTGTTACTCCTTCGCGCTTGAAGAAAGCGGCGATTTTGAGAGAGCCGAACGCATTGGTAAAGAAGCTGTCGCGCTTCAAAATGACGATGCCTGGGGCCTGCACGCAGTCGCTCACGTGCTGGACATGACCGGCAAGACCGAAGAAGGCATCAGATGGCTCGACGACCAGCCACAGGCCTGGGAACACTGCAACAACTTTGGCTATCACGTCTGGTGGCACCTTGCCTTGTTGCATCTGGACCGTGGCAATGTGGAGCGCGTTTTCGAGCTCTATGACCAGAAATTCCGCAAGGATCACACTGACGATTACCGCGATATCTCCAACGCTGCTTCCATGCTGGTTCGCCTTGAGCTTGAGGGCATCAAGGTTGGGCACCGCTGGGAAGAACTGGCGAGTATCAGTGAGAAGCGTATCGACGATTCCTGCAATGTTTTCGCTGACTTGCACTACATGCTGGCTCTGCTGGGCGATAACCGCCGTCAGTCATCTGACCGTCTTTTGGCTCGCATGCGCACCTTTGGTGAAGAAGACATCAATGAGATGGGGCATGTGACCAAAGTCGCCGGTTCTCCAACAGCTTCCGGCCTGATGCAGTTCAAGAACGGCAACTACTTCAGCGCTTATCATCACCTTGCAGAGGCACGTCCGCTGCTTCGTACAGTTGGCGGCAGCCATGCTCAGCGCGATGTGTTTGAACGCATCACGATTGAAGCTGCCTTGCGTGCTGGCCTTTGTCAGGAAGCAAAACGCATGATTGATGAGCGCACCCGCCTGAGAGGTGGCTCAGACACCTATGGCGAAACCCGCATGGCTCAGGCGACCCGTATGATGGAAGCCACTGACCTTATGCAAAGTGAACACCTGCGATTCCGCATGGGATAATTGAAGGTGCAGCTTCGGGGGATTTCGGAGCTGCATTTTACGACTTATAGTTTTTAGTTTCAGAGACACCGTGAACAAACACAATATACCGCCGACACCTATGAAAACGGCAAGCCGCCAAAGAGATCCTCGCCTCGACTTCTTCCGAGGCATCGCAATGTTCATCATCTTTATAGCCCACCTGCCTGCAAACGGGTGGGCTCTTTGGATTCCGGCTCGTTTCGGCTTTTCCGATGCTACCGAGATATTTGTGTTCTGCTCCGGAATGGCCTCAGCTATCGCATTTGGTCGCGTGTTTGAACTGCATGGCCTTGCTATGGGAAGTGCTCGCGTGCTCTTCCGCGTCTGGCAAGTTTACTGGGCGCATATCTGCTTGTTCCTTGCAGTTGCAGGCATGCTTGCTTTCCTGCAAATCAACGGCTGGACCAGTGATGACTATGTAGGCAAGCTGAACCTCTGGCACTTCTTTGAAGATCCAATCTTCCAGCTTCCAGGCCTGCTGACGCTGACCTACGTGCCAAACTACTTTGATATTCTGCCGATGTATCTGGTGATCCTTGCGATGCTGCCAGTGATTATGGTTGCGTATTACAAGGTTGGCCGTGGAGCGGTTGCTGCGATCATTGCTGCTTTCTGGTTGATTGCAACTTTCAGGCTGGTCGACTTTCCAGCTGAGCCTTGGTCAGATCGTCGTTGGTTCTTTAATCCGTTTGCTTGGCAGCTGCTGTTCTTTACCGGCTTTGCTTTCATCAAAGGCTGGATTCCAGCACCACCAGTCAAGAAACGCCTGTTGTTCCTGAGTGCTTCGATTATCATTCTGACAATTCCGTTCGCTTACTTCCGCATTCTCAATGAAGTGCCTGAGCTTCGCCGAATTGCGAATGATATCAGTGATCTTACCGTGAAGTCTGAGATGGGTATCCTGCGCTACATCCACTTCCTCGCTCTTGCTTATGTGGCCTGGGTGGCTGTTGGTGAAGGCGGACACCGCCTGCTCATGGGTGGTTTTGGTGGCAAAGTTGTTCGCGTGATCAAGAAGGTTGGGCAGCAGTCTCTGGCTGTATTCCTCGCCAGCCTTATCCTCGCGCAGGGCCTTGCAATCTTCCGCGATGAGCTTGGCCTGAAGGGCACCATCTCTGGTGGTATTTTGGCGAACCTTCTTGGTTTCGCTGGTCTGATCGCCGTTGCTTACACAGTTGCGTGGTTCAAGGGTGAACCTTGGAGAAAGCCAAAGGAAAAGCCTGCTTCCTAATAGATCTTGCTTTTCAGCATAGAAAAAGAAGAGCCGATTGCGTGAGCTCATCAAACGCAATCGGCTTTTTTGTTGGAATGCCTGAGGTTCCTTACTCAGGCAGAGCTTTCATCGTGTAGCCGCCGCCCTGTTTGCTTTGGCTAGTTCCATCTCAACCCTACGCTGCTCCTTGCTGAGGCCTTGTAGCTCAAGCGGTGTTTTCTTCTCTTCTGGCAGAGCCCAAAGACCTGAATGTTTGAAGTACATGCCAAGCACTGGTTTTGACGTGATCATCGCAAACGGGACGGTCAGCAATGGCCCAAGGATTACTGGCAGCAAGAGCCATGTATCGGCCAATAAGTAGTCCATCATCCAAATGACGCCACACAGACCGAAAAGCGTTTGTGGCCAGAACTTCTTGGCTGCAAGAACCAACGGAATGCCGTGCGGCTGTCGTGCCTGCCCGCCCCATTGGGTTTTTCGGCCAGCAAACAGCTGGGCAATGAAGATGCTGTGCGCGATTGCCATAACAGGTGCCAGAAGCATGGAGTAAACCAGCTCAAAGAATGCACTGATGAACACTGAGAGAAAACCGCCATATTCCTTGCGTTCACTGCGAACTGTGAGCACGTGGGCCAGCGTTGCCAGTTTGGGCGCAAACACCATACTCATAACGGTTATGATCAGGATGGTGCCATAGAATGGATCAAACGGCATTGTCCCGGGTGCTGCGATAGATGCAGTAATAATCGCCATCGCTATGAAGGTAAGCCATGCAGGCGAGCCGATGAACATCAGGATCGCCAAGGCAAGCTGAATGCGGCCTAGCAGTTTAAAGCCCGGCTCACGAAGCAGCTTGAAGTACTGCAGGTTTCCGTGGCACCAGCGCAAGTCTCTGCGGATAAACTCAATCAGATGCGGCGGGTTTTCCTCGTAGCTGCCGCCTTCAACAGGCCAAACGCGGACTTCATAGCCTGCATTTGCCATCATGGCGGCTTCGACTTGGTCATGGCTCAGGATTGGGCCGCTCAAAGCATCCGTCCCCGGAAGAGGTTCCAACAGACAGTGCTGTGTGAACGGCTTGATGCGGAAGATTGCGTTGTGCCCCCAATACGGACCGGAAGAGCCTTGCCACCAAGCAGCACCCAGGGTGTAAGAGCGCATGCCGAGACGCATGCCCCATTGGAAGACGCGGGTGAAGAAGGAGTTGGTCGATAGGCCCAGTACCAGTGTTTGCAAGATGCCCAAACGCGGGTTCACATTCATCTTGCTCACAAGATGACATAGAGCTTCTGCGGAAAGGAAACTGTCGGCATCCAACGTGATGGCGTACTCGTGCCGATCACCCCAGTTGCGGCAGAAATCCTCGACATTCCCTGCTTTGAAGCCGGTGTTTATTTCTCTTCTGCGGTAGAGAACATCGATGCGATTTTGCCAACGTGCTCTGAGAAGAGAGAACTCTCTCATTTCCTGCCGGATATGATCGGGGTCGTTGCTGTCACTCAGGATGTACAGGGAGAAGCCATTCAGCTGCTCCAGACGATCCAGATCCTGCAACATTGCTTCCAGCTTGGCTGCGACCTCAGGCGAATCCTCGTTTCGCACGCATGAAAGCAAGGCAGTTTGCTTGTTCTGTAACGGCTTTTTCAGGTCCAGCGTACCGAGAGGCGTTCCGGCGTAGACTTGTGCAGTGGGATTTGAGGAGAACCTCATCAGCACCAAACCGATGACTGCATGCCAAAAGCCAATAATGAGCCACGGTAAGGTTACCAGAAATGCGAGAAGCATCACGACTTTTGAAAGGGCAAAACCACTGGAGAACAGCGTCAGAACCATGATGGTGGTGAGCGCTGCCAAAGTGGTGAGAACAAGCCCTCCAAAGATCAGTCTGCGCCGGTATAAGCGCTTATTTTCCTGATGCTTGTCGATGATGTTGGTGGAGAGCAGCTGGTCAACAAGACGAGTGTGGGCGTTCTCTTCAGGAACCCGTGATTGTTTTGTCATGTCCTACCCAAATTATTATTGTTTTTAGAGGGACCTACATTTCTGCTAGTTTCCTTTGTTCACGTTTCCCTAGAGTATATTTGTGAAAGTTTAGCGATCCGGGGAGCGGGTTTCTTGTCTGAGATAGCCAGAGCGCTTTGGTATACTGCGCCTCAAACCATTGAAATAAGAGAGGAAAAACTCTCTAAATCATCTGGTAACCGTGTTTACTTAAAAACCCACGCTTCTGCGATCAGCCGGGGTACGGAGGCCATCGTTTTCAGCGGTGATGTGCCGGTGAGCGAGCGCGAGCGGATGACTGCGCCATTTCAGGAAGGCACCTTTCCGTTCCCCGTTAAGTACGGGTATGCAAACGTTTCCGAAGTGGCTGAAACAACAGGTGATTTGAGAGCAGGCCAACGGGTGTTTTCCCTCTATCCGCATCAAAGTAATTTCCTGCTTTCCGCTGAAGCGCTCTACCCTATTCCAGAGAATTTACCGAGTACACGAGCAACATTGGCTGCCAATATGGAGACTGCGCTCAACATCATCTGGGACGCGGGTATTCTGCCTTGCTCCCGCGTTGCTGTTGTTGGGACCGGGACTGTTGGCTCTCTGGTTGGGTATTTGTGCGCCCGTATTGCGGGTGTGCAGGTGACCATGATCGATGTGAACCCAAAGCGGCAGGACATTGCAGATGAGTTCTCCTGCGATTTCGCTCTGCCCGAAGTTGCGCCAGAAAATCAAGATGTTGTGGTGCATTGCAGTGCGTCTGAGTCTGGCCTCAACACAGCTATTCGTATCGCAGGCAGAGAAGCCAAGATTGTGGAGGCTTCCTGGTACGGTTCACGCCCATCTGGCCTGGTACTTGGCGGTAGCTTTCACAGCCAGCGCCTGAGCCTTGTCTCCTCGCAGGTGGGGCAGGTCGCTCCTGTCATGCGGCCACGCTGGACGCATCGCAGGCGGATGGAAGCTGCTATTTCTCTGCTGAAGGATGAGGTGCTGGATACATTGCTTGCTCCAGCCATCGAGTTTGAGAAAGCCCCACATGATCTGAAGGATGTACTTTCCGGCAAGAAGGATACTCTTTGCCAACCCATTGTTTACTCTTAGTTTTGCAAGGATTTTGAGATGTACTCAGTCGAGATCAGCAATCACATTATGATCGCGCATAGCTTGAAGGGCGAGGTTTTTGGTCCCGCCTCTCAGCTCCACGGGCTGACTGCCCACGTTCATGTGGCTATTTTTGCTGAAGAATTGGATGAGAATGGGATCGTAATTGACATTGGTAACGCATTGGATGTGCTTGCCGAGATCCTTCATCCGTTCAACTACAAGAATTTAGATGACCTGCCTCAGTTCAAAGGCCGCAACACCACTGTCGATTTTCTGTGTAGCTACATTTACCAGCGCGTGTGTGATGCTGCTTATCTGCATAAGTTGGGCCGCGAACCGGGCGAACTTAGCAAAGTGCGCGTAACCATCTCCGAAAATCCAAATGCCCGCGCCTCTTATGAAGCGCCACTAACTGCATCCGAGGCTCATGAGTAACGTGCTTCCATCATTTGAAACAGCGACAACAACACAACAAAAATCCTGCTACTTCGTGTTTCCGGGAGACCTCAACACACCAACGGGTGGTTATCGCTATGATCGAGAGATCATTCGCGGGCTGCAAAAACACGATTGGAAAGTCTCACTCATCAGTCTTGAGGGGGATTATCCTACTCCATCAAATGGCGATAAGAAGCTGGCGCTGGATGCACTGGATGAGATCGAAGCTTCAGCTCTAATCATCGTGGATGGGCTGGCCTTGGGTGGTTCACCAGAGCTTGCGTGCAAGATCGCTGAGCACTCCACTCTGATCGCTCTGGTACACCATCCGCTGTTTCTGGAAAGCGGGATTGAGCCTGACTTGGCAAAAACTCTGCGGATTGCAGAGACAGAGGCGCTGACATTTGCAGAGCACATCATCGTCACCAGCCCTTCAACCCAGAAGACGCTTGTTGCTGAGATGGGTGTTCTTGCAGAGAAGATCAGCATCGTTTTGCCAGGTGTTGATCGTCCTGATGTATCCGCAACTGTTCAAGTAGCAAAAGAACCGGTTGCAACCAGCAAGTTACTTTGTGTCGGGTCTCTCGTTCCCCGCAAAGGACAGCTTCATCTCGTTGAGGCGCTGGGACAACTGAAGGATCTCGACTGGCATCTGGATCTGATTGGAGAAACGAAGTTTGACCCTGAATACACGAGCCAGGTGCGCACGCAGATCAAGCGGCACGGTTTGGTGGACCGTATCCGAGTGCATGGTGGCATCCCGAAAGCTGAGCTAACTGATTTTTATCAGAGCGCCGATGTCTTTGTGCTTCCAACCTACTACGAGGGGTATGGAATGGCATTTGCGGAGGCGATGAGCTTTGGTTTACCGATTATTGCCAGTGGCGAGGGAGCTGTGGCGTCTACAGTTCCGCCAACAGCTGGTTTTCATGTTGGGGCAGGAGATCCAGTGGCTCTAAGCAAAGCAATCAAGGCCCTGCTTACAAACGAAGAACTGCGTTCCAAACTTTCCGAAGGCTCGTTGGCTGCTGCGGATACATTGCCAGATTGGAACGACAGCGCCAAAGCATTTGCAAGCACATTGGAGGCTCACCTTTGAGTGGATTTTCTTCTGAGTGGCTCTCACTGCGCCGCAAAGCTGACCGGCGTGCACGCAACAAAGACATTATGCAGAAATTCTGCAATTGGTTGGTGGAGCATGCCCCCAAGGACGGGCCTCTCAAGCTGATTGATGTTGCTGCGGGGACTGGATCTTTTCTGCAGGATTTGGCTGAGCATATCGGGCCGAACAGGGAGCAGATCTGGCTGCTGATTGATAACGACCCTGAACTGCTGAAGGTTGCGAAGGATACACCTCCTCCTTTCCCTCAGACCCGTACCAGAACTGACCTCTGTGAGCTGACTGACGCAGGCTCACTGGAAGTTCTTGAAGGCCATCACGGCGTTGTCACATCAGCCTTCCTTGATCTGGTGAGTGCGCATTGGCTGGATAGTTTCGTAGCGCGTATGCGACAGTTGAAGCTGCCTTTTCTTGCTGGGTTGTCTTACAACGGGATATTGCTTAGCCAGCCGCATCACCCAACAGATCGGCTCATTCAGCGAGCTTTCAACCAGCATCAAGCAACTGATAAAGGGTTTGGTTCAGCTCTCGGACCGTTGGGTGGGTTCCATGCGCACGAACGGTTGCTGAAGGCAGGCTACACCTGTTTCACAGGACGATCGGACTGGATCTGTAAGCCAGAGGAAGATGAACTGCAGCTTGAGTTGATTAAGGGATGGGCTGAGGCTGCGCGGGAGATCGGCGTTCCTGACAGTATTGTTGATGATTGGCTGGACTATCGCCTGACTGCTATCGGAAAAGGTAAATCGCAGTTGCAGGTTGGTCACGTTGATATTGTAGGCCTTCCACCGCTCTAACAGCACAGAAGCGGTGGCAATATTGATTAGCTTTAGATTCCAATGCTTTTTAGAAGCAGTGCTTGTGTAAGCATGAAGAGGCGTGGGCAGCGGATTTCCTGATTATCATAGAGGCTGCGCAGTTCTTCAAAGGACAGTTCAACAACCTCAATATCTTCATCATCATCCAGATTTCGGCTTTCGACGTTGAAATCACCAGAGGTGTATTCCGCCAGGAAGAGATGCGCCCGCTCTGCCAAGCGTGCCGGATTGATGAAGACATTTGCGATTTTTTGCAGATTTGTCAGCTGACAGCCCAGCTCTTCCTGCGCTTCTCGCTTGCAGGCTTCTTCAATGGAGAGATCGCTGATCTCAATCCCGCCAGCACAGGCTTCCAAGATGATCTCTTCTTCCATGATGTAAGGCGCCACACGCAGCTGTTTGACCAACAGCACAGTCTTCGCAGTGGGATCATACGCCAGCACTGCGATGGAATCGCCGTAAACCCAAACCGGATCTGTGGTGATGTGTTCCCGACCATCTTCATGGACAACACAAACCTCAACTTCTTCAATCTGCCCTTTAACTTCGAGAAGAGAGGTGCGTCTGATGAGCTCTGGCATGCGTGCGTCCTTATTCGGAGATTCACGCAAGTTTATAAGTGCACTTTCTGGCGAAAGGAAATGCTTTTCCGCCTAAAGCAGGTGTTAGTTGTTTAGGCTCAGATCAGCAAGCATATCAACGCCGAGTAGGTGCCATGTCACGTCTGGTCGGATTGCTTGAGCCAGATAGTCGATGGCTGGGAGTTGCAGGCCACGTGGGCCGGATCCAATGATCAATGGGGCGATCATGAGGTGCAGGCGATCGATCATTTTCAGCTCGATGAAGCGAGAGAGTGTCCATGCTCCACCCTCCACCAGAATGCAGCGGAACTCACGCAAGGCATGGCGGATTTCAGCGCAGGACAGGCGGCCTTTTGCATCTGGCTGGAGCTGGAAGCATTCAACGCCTTCCGGATAACGAGCGTGCGCATCCGTTCGTGTGATCACGATACGGCGGGTGCTGTTATCCTGAAGCAAAGTGCTGTCTCTTGGCATCCGGCCATAAGGGTCGATGACAATTCGGGCAGGATGACGTCCACTAACATGTCTGACGGTGAGCTGAGGATTGTCTGCTACAGCAGTGCCAACTCCAACAACCACTGCATCACATAGGGCACGTAATCTATGAAGGTGGATCAGAGCCTCTGAGCAACTCACATAATTGGAGTCGCCCGTTACAGTAGCAATCCGGCCATCAACAGACTGACCTAACTGGCCGATAACAAACTGTTTTTGTGCTTGGCACAAAGGTGCGAACACACTGCCGTAACCTTGCAGATCTGGTGCACGCCTTTCAACGGACGCGGCTAAAACCTCCTGCCATTCTTCCGGAGACAAGATACCCGGCGACTGAGCTTGTGGCTTTTCGCAGGTCAGCTGAGAGCCGTTCACTTGTTCTTGCAGATGTGTTGGCGTTGTATGGCCCCTGTCCATCAAGCCCCCTTGTTTTACCGAGTTCACAGCCCACCTCACCTGAGGTTAGCCTAGTGGTAACGAACCTTGATTAATCTGTCGATCAGGAGATTGCAGGGGCTCTAGAGGAACCTCTGGGATTATCAGGAGAACAGAACATGGCCCATCAAGTTGCCGGATATTCTGCCATGGCGAAGACTTATCATTGGATCGTCGCCATTCTGGTTTTCATCATGGTTCCGATGGGTCTGGTTATGACCGATCTTGGGCCGGGCGCTCTTCAGAACACGCTTTACTTCTACCACAAGAGCATCGGTATACTGTTGTTTTTGCTGGTGGTTCTGCGTCTGTTGCAGCACTGGATTACGCCAGCACCTCCACCGCCTGCCTCCCTTTCGCCGGCACTGCGGATTGTTTCACGGTCGGTGCATGGGTTGCTTTATTTGGTGTTGATCGTCAATCCCATTCTCGGATGGATTGGGCTTTCTCTCTACGGTGCACCTATTCCATTCTTCGGCTTGTTTGATCTGCCCAGCTTAGTGCCGCAGGATCGTCCGAATGCAGAGGGTATTCTGGACTTTCATGCCACCGTTGGCGTTGTTTTTGCTTGGCTTATTGCCTTGCATGTGCTTGGCGCATTTTATCACTGGCTGATCGCAAAAGACGGCATCATTGAGCGCATGACCACGGCGCCCTATCAGAAGCCTAAGAACTGATCGAGGTTGTTTGCTCTGTGCCAACGCACATTCGCAGAGCATTCAGGGCTTCATCAATGGAAGAGCACTTTACGCCACCATTGTGCTCAGGGCGCTTGATCATGGCGACAGGTAAGCCCAGCTCTCGTGCAGCCTTGATTTTTCCATAAGATGCTGATCCACCACTGTTTTTACTGATGAGCCAATCGACCTGCAACTCTTGAAACAGCTTAGCCTCTGCTTGCCAGTCGCTGTTTGGCAGGCCTTCGATGTAGTTTGCGTTTTTTAAGGCGTTGGTTTGCGTTGGTATGTTGAGAGTGCGGATGATGAAGGTAAGATCCGGACGGTTTTTAAGCGGTACAGTCACTTTTGAACTTGCTGCGAAGAAGACTTTTTTATCTGGAGGAACCAACTTCAGAGCTGCTTCAACAGTCCCAGCAAACTGCCAGTTATCGTCTGTTTCCTGTTTCCACGGCGCACGCTCAAACCGTATCAATGGTAGGGAAAGACGTGTTGTTGCCTCAACCGCATTTTGAGACATCTGGGCAGCATACGGGTGGGTTGCGTTGATTACCGCTGCTATGTTCTGAGTTCGAAGAAACTCTGCCAATCCTTCTGCACCACCAAAGCCTCCGGTTCTGGTTGGTGCCATTAGATCTGCTGGGTTACGTGTCACGCCTGCAAGCGAGGCGATGAGTTCATATTTTGAAGTGGCAACGAGAGCCTCAACCAGTTTCCGCGCATCTTTTGTACCGGCGAGCACGAGGACTTTCGGTTTCTTGAGCATCATGACTGCTCCAGTTGAAGGGGTTCGTTGGCTGGCGCGTGGCCTTGAACCTGACCTTGTCGATCAACCACGATAATCTCGACACTCACTGGAGCTCCACGGAGGATGTTCAAAGCTGCTGTTTGTGCACGCAGAGCTATGGCTTCTCCGATTTGAAGCCCCTCTTTTGCTGCTTGCTGAGCGACGTATGAGACGAGTCTTGCTTCTCTGGTTTCTTTAAGAAGCGCGTCGGAAGCACCAGCTTGTTGCAGCACATCGGCCAGAGCGGTGAAATCTACAGCAGATCGGGCTGAGTGAAGGTCCATGGCGCCTTGGGCGAATTTTGTCAGCTTTGCTATGCCGCCGGAGATCGTCAGTTTGGGGACCGGGTGCGCGCGCAGATACTTCAAGAGGCCGCCAGCGAAATCTCCCATATCGAGATAAGCCTGCTCCGGCAGATTTGGGTAGTAAGCGCGCAGGACATCTTCAGATGTGGCACCTGTTGCAGCGGCAACATGGGTGAGGCCAGTGGCACGTGCAACATCAACTCCGCGATGGATTGAGGCGATCCAGGCTGCACAAGAGAAGGGACGGACGATACCTGTCGTTCCAAGAACTGAGAGGCCGCCGACAATGCCGAGCCGTGGGTTCATGGTTTTTTGCGCGAGTTCCTCACCGTTTTGGATCGAGATCTCGACATCAACAGCCATTGAAACTCCATAAGCATCCGCTAGTTTTTGCAGTTCACTGGTGATCATCTGGCGTGGGACAGGATTGATTGCGGGTTCACCGACCGGGATTGGCAAGCCCGGCTTTGTGACAGTGCCTACGCCAGCACCGGCAAGGAAACGGATTCCGTTGGCTTGGGCGTTGGGCCTTACAGTGACCTGAATACAGGCTCCGTGCGTGACATCCGGGTCGTCTCCAGCGTCTTTGATGATGGCTGCTGTTGCTGCGTTTTCTTCCAGCTTTTCGAAAGCCAGAGCGAAGGCAGGTTGCTCTCCGCGAGGCAGCATAATGGTGACCGGATCAGGGAACTCACCCGACAACAAAGCAGCATAGGCTGCCTTGGCTGCGGCCGTTGCGCAGGCACCAGTTGTCCACCCTGTTCTCAGTTTTTTCTGCCCGGTTTCAGCCATGTGGCGACTATACAGATTTAGCGGGAGATACCAAGCAGAAGGCTTTGGACTTCCAATTGGTTTCCAATTAAATTGCTACGCAAAATCACATAATATGCGAGAGCCGCTTGATCGATATCTCCCTCCCCCAATTTGAATTTCCAGTTCTTGAAACCGGATGGGTTTGGCTCGCGGGTGCCGGGCCTGGTGATCCCGGCCTTCTCAGCCTGCATGCGTTGAATGGCCTGCAACAAGCTGACGTTATTGTTTATGACGCACTGGTAGATGAGCGCATTCTTCAATTGGCCGGGAATGAGACTGAAATCATTTACGCGGGAAAGCGCGGCGGGAAACCCTCCCCCAAGCAGTCCAGCATCTCGATTAAGCTGGTGGAACTGGCAAAATCTGGCAGGCGTGTGTTGCGGCTTAAAGGCGGTGATCCGTTTGTGTTTGGTCGCGGTGGTGAAGAGGCGCTTGCGCTGGTGGAAGCCGGAGTTCCTTTCCGTATCATACCCGGCATTACGGCGGGTGTTGGTGGGCTAGCCTATGCGGGCATTCCTGCGACCCACCGCGGGGTTAATCAAGCAGTTACGTTCCTCACAGGTCATGATCAGAATGGGGTTGCGCCAGACCAACTGGACTGGGATGCTCTTGCCAAAGGATCACCCGTGATCGTGATGTATATGGCGATGAAGCATATTTCGCTGATTACAGAAAAGCTGATGAATGGTGGACGAAGCGCTGCCGAGCCTGTTGCAGTGATTTGCAACGCCACGCAACAGCATCAACAGGTACTGGAAACTACGCTTAGTTCCTGCGCTGATGACATTGCGAAGAGCGGATTGAAGCCGCCTGCTATTGTCGTTGTGGGTGATGTCGTAAATTTGCGAGAGCAATTGAACTGGATTGAGCCAGCTTTGGCTCGCACCTCTCAAAAGGAAGAGGAACCTGCCCTATGACCATCGCGAAGGGTTTCGTCATTGCAGCGCCATCCTCAGGGTCTGGCAAAACAACCATTACTCTGGCGTTGCTGCGTGCTCTTCGTGATACCGGGGTTCGGATCTCCTCCGGCAAATCCGGGCCAGATTACATCGATCCGGCTTTCCATAGTGCTGCTTCCGGTCGTCCTTGCCTGAACTATGATGCCTGGGCCATGTCACTGGCTCAACTCTCTCTCAACGCCACAGAGCAGGAAAAGCACAGCGATATCGTTGTGATTGAAGGAGCGATGGGCTTGTTTGACGGGGCTGCGGATGGTTCCGGCTCTGTTGCTGAGCTTGCCGTGCATCTGGGTTTGCCTGTTATTCTCGTGGTGGACTGCAAGTCTCAGGCGCAATCAGTCGCGGCACTGGTTCATGGTTTCCTGACCTATCACCCGCACTGCCACATCGCCGGTGTTATTCTCAATCGTGTCGGCTCTGAACGGCATGAGCGGATTTTGCGGCATGCGCTGGAGCAGCTGAATGTGATCGTGTTAGGAGCCTTCTATCGCTCTGAAAAGCTGGCTCTGCCAGAGCGGCATCTTGGCCTTGTGCAGGCGAGTGAACGTGAGGATCTGGAAGAGTTTTTGAATGCGGCAGGTGAGGTCGCGGCTGAAAGTGTCGACGTGCCAGCGCTGATGCGATTGACGAAGGTGCTTGCTATTCCCGCAAGAGAGAACAAAGAGCTCACTGGCATCTCGCATCTGCCACCACTTGGACAACATATTGCGATTGCTAAAGATATTGCTTTTGCATTCAGCTATGAGCACCTGCTGAGTGACTGGCAAAAACAAGGCGTTACCCTCTCCTTCTTCTCTCCGCTGGCAGATGAAGGCCCATCCGCTGACGCAGACGCAGTGTTCCTGAGTGGCGGTTACCCTGAGCTTCATGCTGAAAAGCTCTCTCATTCCAACGGCTTCAAGAGTGGAATGAAAACGGCGGCCGATGCAGGCAAGCTGATTTATGGTGAGTGCGGCGGGTATATGGTGCTGGGCGACGCTTTGACGGACAAAAGTGGTCAGTCCCACGAGATGCTTGGTCTTCTGCCGATCGAAACCAGCTTTGCAGACCGGAAGCTGCACCTTGGTTATCGCAAGCTCAAGGCAACTGAAGCTGCTGGTGCATCTGGCTTCCCCTGGCTCAAGCCTTTGGGAGCCCATGAGTTTCATTACTCGACATTGACTGTTAAGTCAGAAGCTCCATCCCTCTTTGCAGCTCAGGATGCTGAACATCATGAGCTTGATCCTTTGGGCCACATTAATGGGCGCGTAATGGGATCATTTGCTCATGTGGTGGCTGAAAGAAGCGAAGAATGGTGGTCCGCTTCTTTCTGATTGAGCTGATCAGGCTGTCGCTTTTGCCTTCTTTTTTGGCCTCAGAACATGCACGTGGTTGGCGTCATAGAGCGCGCTATCACGAAATTCCTTGCCCGCTTTCAAGGCTGGACCAACAAAGATAAGCGCAGTTCTGGTGATCTTTGCGGCTTTTGCCTTCTCACGGATATCGGCCAGGGTTCCATGAATGAATGCTTCATCAGGCCAGCCCACGCGATAAGCGATGATTACCGGGCAATCCTCACCGTAAAGCGGGGAGAGCTTGCGGTAGATCTCGCCCAAGTTTCTGACAGATAAGTGAATTGCCAGAGTGGCCCCTGAACGCCCCAAGGTTTCCAGATCCTCACCCTCAGGCATGCCAGAGGATTGCATTGAAGTTCGGGTGATGATGATGCTCTGCGCGATTTCCGGAATCGTCAGTTCCGTTTTCAACGCAGCCGCAGCTGCTGCGAAGGCAGGAACACCGGGCGTCACATCATACTCAATGCCCAGTTCATCCAAGCGGCGCATTTGCTCTGCAGTTGCGCCGTAGATGGACGGATCGCCGGAGTGGACACGAGCGACATCCAGCCCTTTTTCGTGAGCCTTCGCGATCTCGTCGATGATCTCATCCAAGGTCATGGAAGCTGTATCCATGACGAGCGCATCATCAGGCGCAGCTTCGACAATTGCAGGTGGCACCAGTGAACCGGCGTAGAGACAGACTTTGCAGGTTTCGATAAGCCTCAGCGCCCGCACAGTGATCAGCTCAGGATCACCCGGCCCTGCCCCAATAAAATGAACCGTCACGCTACAGTCTCCGTTTCTTTTGTCGGTGCGTCGATCTTCTTGGCATAGCCACGCGGTGTGTAGACGAAGTGCAGAGACTGACCGTCCCCGCCCAATCGGGTCTGGCTGCATCCCACAATTACGGTGGTCAGCATGTCCACATCATCGACCTTAAGATCCTTCAAGGTGGTCGTGGAGATGGCCTCATCCTCACGCCCGATGTTGGAGCCAAGAATGACAGGTGTGTTTTCTGGGCGATGTTCGAGCAGCTTTTCTCGTGCCCATGCCAGCTGCGTGCGGCGGCGTTTGGAGACTGGATTGTAGAACCCAATCACGAAGTCACCGATGGCGGCTCCTTCCAGACGCTGCTGGATTGTCTCCCATGGTGTCAGAAGATCTGACAGGGAGATGGCGCAGAAGTCATGGCCGAGCGGCGCTCCAATGCGGTTACTGAGGGCAATCATGGCTGAAATACCCGGAGCAGACGCAACTTCAACGCGGCGAGCCGCATCGCTGACACCACCGTTTTCCTGCGGGCGGTCCAGCAGTTCGAAGACCAGAGCACCCATGGCATAGACGCCAGAATCTCCAGAGCACACCAGTGCTACGTTATGGCCCTGCCCTGCTCTTTCGAGCGCGAAGCGGACGCGTTCTTCTTCAGCGCCCAGAGGGAAAGCATGGCGTTGCTTGCCTCTGATGAGTGAGGAAACCAGATCCAGATAGAGGCCGTAACCAACCACTTCATCCGCTTCGGCCAACCAACTGGACGCTTCCGGCGTGCGCCACGCTTCCTGCCCCGGACCGATGCCGATCACGTGTAGGCGGCCTCGAGCGCGGCCAATCTTTTCGTGATTGATTGGAGCGGATGCTTTGGCAATGGCGACTGTGGCGTTGGCGGTTTTCTGCTTTTCCAACACGAGCACGCCGAATGACTCGACACCGGCCAGGGCAGAGCCTTCACTGACGCCATAGCAACCGACTTCAGCAAAAACCACATCCGATGGATTTTGCAGGCGCTCCTTATGTTCGTTGAGTTCCTCAGCTGTGAACAGGCGGAAAGGCTTGTTGTAGCGGGCGGCGAGTTTGTTCATTGCCACTTCATCGGCCTTCAGGTCGATGCTGGCAAAGGCAGCAACGGCGCCGATTGAGATGTTTGCTTGTTCCAATCCCTTCTGGAGAAGATCATCAAGCTCTTCCAGCGAACACCCTCGAGAGCAGCCAAGACCAACCACATGTGTTTGCGGGTGGAACACCAGCTTTCCGTGATGTCCATCCTGAGGTTCTTCTGTCGCAACAATCTCCAGATCCGCATCCTCAGCGACAGGAAGGGTTGCAGCTTCCAGCCAATCTGCTTGCCCTGAGAGTTTCACGGTATCACCTGCCAGCATGTGAGCCATCACGGATTTGGCGTCTGTTGGATTGGCGAGTGTCCAGCCCTCTGGGGGATCATCCAGCGCGATGCCAAAGACATTATCGCCTGCCGTGGTGATGGCAGCGTGACCTTTTAAGATCTCCGCAATCTCATGGGCGAGGGCATTTGCTCCGCGGTGGCCACCCAGCAGGGGCACAACGCTTGAGCCGTCTTCAGATACCGCAATTACCGGCGGTTCATTGCGCTTTTCTGCCAAGACTGGCGCTAGGGCGCGAATGAGAATACCGGCAGCACAGATGCCGATGATTGGTGTGCCTGACTGGAACAAGGACCGCAGATGGTCCATCGGCTCCGAGAAGGAGAGATGATAATCGACGTTGGGCTTTGAGCCACGTCGTGCAAAGCCGTGAATGAGGCTTTCATCCAGAACAGTGGAGAGCTTCTGAGCCGTTTTTAAAGCGACCGGGCTGATCACAACGATTGCGGGTGCAACGTCCATGCCTCTTCTCCCTTATAGACAATTATCATTGAAAAATACGGTGCGGTTTCGTTTGGATAGTCCGCCAAGCGGGACACCACCATTTCCGGCAGGGTCGCACGTTCGACGTATCCGGCAGCACCAAGTAATCCCAGTTTTTCGAGCAGAGCTTTCACGCGGGGCAGATGGCGCCCAACCTTCATGATGACGAAGGCATCTGACTGCATAATCCGCTGTTCCAGTTGCTCATCTTCCAACGGGCCCGGAATGATCGTGAGCACCTCATTGCGAGCTGCGAGTGGTCTTCCCAAAGCAGCAGCGCAGGCATTTACGGATGAAACGCCCGGCACGATTTCGCAGTCGAAGTCTCCCCTCAAGCGCTCGTAGAGGTACATGAAGGAGCCATAGAGGAATGGATCGCCTTCGCACAGGACGACGACATCCTCACCAGCTTGCAGCTTGACCGAGATTGTCTCTGCCGCCTGATCGTAGATTTCCTTTGCAGGGAACCGGTCGACCTTCATTGGCATTTCAATCGGGATCTCAGAGGTTCCCTCTTGGATGTACTGCGCGGCTATCTGGCGGGCGAAGCTTGGCACTCCAACGGCTGCGGGATAGGCGAGTGTTTTTGCGGAGCAAATGAGCCGGTGAGCTTTCAATGTCAAAAGCTCAGGATCTCCTGGTCCAAGACCAACGCCATAAAGCGTACCAGTCATGACTTCACCAAGCTCCATTGTGTCACCGGCATCAAAGGATGCCAGCCCGTGAGACCGCCGATGGGATCCGCTCTGGAGATTGCAATCCGGCACAGTTCTCCGCCGAACTTCTTCCAGCCCTCGGCCAACACCTGCTCTCCTTCCAGAGTTACAGCGTTGGCAACCAAGCGACCTCCTGATGGCAGTGCGTCAAAGCATGTTTTGAGTATACCTGTTGACGTGAGGCCACCTCCAACAAAAATCGCATTTGGCTGCGGCAAATTATCAAGTGCCTCAGGGGCTTTGCCCTCAATGAGTTGCAGCTGAGGCGTGCCCAGAGCAGCAGCGTTGCCACGAATGAACACACGCCGCTTTTCCAGCGGTTCAATGGCAACGGCCTTTGTATCTTTTGCAGCGCGGAGCCACTCAATGCCGATGGAACCGCTGCCTGCGCCGATGTCCCACAGGAGCTGGCCCGGAATAGGGGCAAGTTTGGCAAGCGTGACTGCGCGCACTTCCTGCTTGGTCATCTTGCCATCGTGCCGGAATGCAGAATCCGGCAGGCCTGGCGTGCGTGACAAAACAGGCGTGTTGGGGATTGGCTTGACTTCAATTGCGACGGTGTTCAGCTCTGCGGCTTCGCCATTAAACTCTTCAGCTTCGCAGGAGCTTACTTTCTCCTGAGGGCCGCCAAGATGCTCAAGAACAGTTAGTGAGCTCGCCCCGTAACCTTCATCTGCGAGCAGATCAGCAATCTCTCCCGGAGCTGCGCCGTTTGATGTGAGCGCGATGATCCGTGCTCCCGGGTAGAGGAAACCGCGCAGGGTATCCAAAGGCCGTCCATGCAGGCTGAGTGTTTCTACATTTTGCAGAGACCACCCCAAGCGGCTTGCGGCCAACGAGAAGGCTGAGAGATGCGGAATGACCTCAATTTCCTCAGCGCTGAACTGGCGATGAAGCGTTGCGCCGATACCGAACCATTGCGGATCTCCGGTCGCGAGGACAACCGTGTTCTGACCGCGGTGCAATGCAAGCTCTTCAATGCCTTTTGTCAGGGGAGATGGCCATGCCTTCATCTCACAGGAGATATCCTGCGAGGCTCCATTCAGAAGCTCCAGGTGTCTGGCTCCGCCATAAATCAGAGAAGCCGATTGCAGGGCTGATTGGGCTGCTGGGGACAGGCCATCAAAACCATCCTCCCCAATACCAATGATTGTGAGCCAAGGTGCAGTTTGACTGCTCATTTTGATGCCTCCGGGCTCTTTTCTTCGGGCAGGCCTGCGGCCATCGCATTGACTGCAGCTGCTGCAATTGCGGAGCCACCTCTGCGCCCCGAAAGGGTCAGAAACGGTATGCCGAGCGTGCTTTCTGCTAGCGCTTGTTTCGACTCTGCAGCACCAACAAAGCCAACCGGGAAGCCGAGAATAGCTGCCGGTTTTGGGGCGCCTCTGGCGATCATCTCCAGCAGATGAAACAGAGCCGTCGGCGCATTGCCGATGGCAATCACAGCGCCATCCAAATGCGGTTTCCAGAGTTCAACGGCAGCAGCTGATCTTGTTGTGCCAAGCTGTTTTGTCAGTTCAGGAACCACTGCCTCGTTCAAAGTGCAGACAACCTGATTGTTTGCCGGCAGATATTTACGGATCACACCGTGAGCAACCATCTCCACATCTGTCAGAACAGAAGCGCCATTTCGCAAAGCTTCATTGGCCTTAGCGACAACGTCTTCAGAATAAGCCAGATCCTGCGGGATGTCGGTCATCCCACAGGAGTGGATCAGGCGAACAGCGATAGGTCTCAGGTTTTCTGGCAGGCTTTCAAGTTCGGCCTCCCCCCGTACGATAGAAAAGGACTGCCGATAGATTTCGGCAGGATCCTTAATGTAATCGTAGGGTGCCAGAACCTCATCATTCATGTTCTGGCCCATACTCAGGCATCATCCTTCAGCATGGATTTTGGCCCGAGAGGGTGATCTGCATGCGGATACGGATGATGATGGTGATCATGCCCGTGGTCATCACCATGATGGTGGTGGTGGTGGTGATGATGTCCATACCCGTGGCTATGGTCGTGAGAATGGCTGTGCGCATGATCATGGGAGTGCGCACCTTTGCTGTCGCATTCACCTGTGCACGTCACATCGCATAGCTTGCACTCAGCCTCATCACCCAAGCCTTCCACGTGGTGGTGGTGGCTTTCCTGCGGCAAGCCGATCTCTGCTTCAAATCCGAGCACCTGCTCTCTGTATTTACAGAGCTGGCAGTTCATGTTGTTGGAGCCTTCAAGGATCTCTGTGACACGCTCCTGCATTGTGTCGATGACCTTCGGGTGGTCGTTGAGATAGCCAGCTTTGATGAACTCGATATCTGGATGGCGCGCGGCAACATCATCGGTGAAGTTGTAGATGCGCTGAACCAAGACGCCGGTGAACAGGAAGTATGGGAACACGATGATCCGCTTGTAGCCAAGCTTGACAGCATGCTCCAAACCGGGCTCAACCAGCGGGAAAGTTACACCGGAGTAGCAGGTTTCCGCCCAACCAAAGCCGAAGCCTTCCCAAAGCATGCGGGTGATCTTGGCAACGTTGGAGTTTGCGTCCGGATCTGATGCGCCGCGGCCAACAACCATCAACAAGGTTTCTTCCGGTTTTACATCAGGACCTGCTGCATCAATGGCTTCCTGAATGCGCGCACCAGCGGCCTGTACCATGCGGGTATCGACGGCAAGCTCGCGGCCATACTCAATAGACACTTCAGGATGCTTGGCCTGATAGGTGTTCAGCACGGAAGGAATATCATTCTTCGCGTGCCCTGCAGCAAACAGCATGCCCGGAACAGCCAGAATGCGCGTGCAGCCCTGCTCTCGCAGATTGTCGAGACCTGAATGGATCACTGGGTTCGCAAATTCCAGATAGCCATAGTCCACTGGCAACTCAGGAAATCTTTCACGAATACCTTCTGCAAGGCGTGCAAATTCGGCGACTGCACCTTTGTTTCGACTGCCATGTCCGCAGATCATGACGCCGAGTTTTTCTTCTGTTTTTTTCGTCATTATGCTGGCTCTGCTTCTGCGCTTTCTGGAGTGAGACCGCCATCGGTCTCGGCGGCATCTGGCGTGGTTTCTTCAGCAGATGCGGATCGCTTTTTGGCTTTGGCTGCTAATCCAGCGATGATTGCTGCGCCGGTGACAGCAGCGATACCAATCCAGTGGCTGTGGCCTGCAAGCTCACCCAAATGGCCAGCATGTGCAAAGGCAGCAGACGAGGAAAGACCCATTACTCCGGCAAGGAGCACAGGCTTCAAATAATAAGACATGTTCTATCTCCAACATGCAGCAGTGCCTTCCATTGCCAAAGGCAACAGGGGGTTCCGCTGTCATTTAAGGAGACGTCGCAAAGACAATAGATGGACCGACGAAATAGAACATCGGCCGCGCACCAACGGTCCGCAGCTTCACACATTACTTCGTCAGACAGCTTCGATTCTGGTCCCCGATGTGGGTCGACCGCCCCCGAAATCCATTTCAGTCCGTCACGGGACGCCGTCCATAGTTTTACGTGGAGCACGCTAGTTGCCCCCCCTGGAGATAGCAAGCTGATAATTTGCGCAATTGGTCGATACCAGAGGTTTTCTTAGGTGCAAAATTACGGGGAACTTGATCGAAGTGTTTGACTTACACCTGCATCTGGCATTGCTATTATAGACAGGCCCCAGCCTATTAAGAGGGTCGCTTTTGTGGAGAATGCGTTATGAAAAAAGAGCTTGTCCTCACCGTCGTTGCTGATGACCGCCCAGGTCTGGTTGGTGAAATCTCCAAGGTGGTTGCTGATCACAAGGCAAACTGGATCGATAGTTCCCTTTCACGTTTGGGAGGTCAGTTTGCAGGGATTGTTCGTGTGCATGTTGACAAAGCACAGGCAGCGGATCTCTCAGCAGCTTTGATCAAGCTTGAAACGCTGGGTCTGACCATCGGCATTCACGAGCACAATACGGGTGATGCTCCAGCTGGTGCTCATGCGCTTCTTCATATTCTGGGGCAAGATCAACCCGGTATGATCAGCCGCGTTTCCAGCGTACTGGCGGATTTGCATGTGAGCATTGAAACTCTGGAATCATTGGTGGAACCGGGTTCCATGAGTGGTGATCTGATGTTCCGCGCAAATGCCCGCATTATCATTCCACCTCACCTGTCTCCGACGGAAGTGTCTGAGGCGCTTGAAGGAATTGCGGCTGACCTGATGATTGACGTTGAACTCAATGAAGCAGCAGTAGAAGAGGACTGATCTCTTACTCGCATCACGTTGTTCTCAGATCTCTCCCGGGTAACTACGTATTTCCCCTCGCTCCATGCCGGAATTTACGTTAGTTATGGCTGTTTGGTTCAATTCCCGGGGAAGATCTGATGCAAGAGACTGTACGGACGATTACAGCGCTTCGCGGCCATGTGTTTCAATTTAGCGGCGATCCGTTTTGCGATAATCCGGCAGAGGCTCTGACTGACTGGTCTGATGGACTTGTCGTAACTGAAAACGGCAAGATCACCGCTGTGGGCGATGCAGCAGAGCTGCTGAAGACATTGCCGGATGATGCGGTGGTTCATGACCACAGCGGCCAGTTCATTCTGCCGGGTTTCGTGGATTGCCACGTCCACTATCCGCAGACTGAGGTGATCGCCTCTTATGGCGCACAGCTGATTGAGTGGCTGAACACCTATACTTTCCCCGCTGAATCCAAGTTTGGCGATATCGATTATGCGCGGCGTGCTGCTGATGTTTATTTGCAGCAGAGCTTTGCCAATGGCATCACCAGCGCTTCAGTTTACTGCACCATTCACCCTGAATCTGTTGATGCTCTGTTTGAGCAGGCTGCGCGTTACAACATGCGTATTGCTGCCGGTAAGGTGATGATGGACCGCAATGCGCCAGAAAACCTGCGTGATACGGCTCAGACTGGCTACGATCAATCCAAGGCATTGCTGGAGAAGTGGCATGGAAAGGGCCGTGCGCTTTACTCCATCACGCCACGATTTGCGCCTACCTCCACGCCAGAGCAAATGGAAGCGACCGGTGCACTCTGGAAAGAACACCCTGAGGTGCTTTTGCAAACCCATACCTCTGAAAACCGTCAGGAGCTGGAATGGGTTGGTGAGCTTTATCCTGAGCATCCTGACTATGTTGGTGTTTATGAGCACTTTGGATTGCTTGGCAAAGGCTGCATTCTTGGGCACGGCATTTACCTGAATGACCGTGAGAAATCGCTCATTCACGAAACAGGAACATCAATCGCTCACTGCCCAACCTCGAACACCTTCATTGGTTCCGGCTTGTTTGATGTGCGCGGCTCGCATTTTACACATGAGCCGATCAGCGTTGGCCTGGCAACGGATGTGGGTGGTGGCTCCAGCTTTTCCATGCTGACCACCATGCGGACAGCTTATGAAGTGGCTCAGTTGCAGGGATACTCACTGCATCCGGTACAAGCGTATTATCTGGCAACGGTTGGCTCGGCGAAGGCGCTCTATCAGGAAAACAGGATCGGTAACATCAAAGTGGGTATGGAAGCTGATTTTGCGATTATTGATCCGCTTTCAACCCCGCTTATCAGGCATCGGATGGCATACGCCAACAACGTGATTGAGCAGCTGTTTATCCAGATGATCCTTGGTGATGATCGCGCCATTGCAGCCACTTATATTGATGGCAAGCGCGTGTACTCTCAAGCAGCTTAAGCATTGAGTGGGACTGGTTGAATGATCAGTCCCGACTGCTCGTATCGGCAGTTTCAAGGCCCTTCCCGAAGTGGAAATAGCACAGCAAGTAGCAAAGCAACGTTACAGCTGCTGCGGTGCCAAAGACAAACTCGTAGCTTTGCGTGAACAGGAAAATTGAGCTAGAGATGGACATGCCGATTGTTCCGCCCAGCATCTGAGAGGTGATCATCACCCCACTCGCTTGGCCTTTTTTTGTCAGCTCCACAGAGTCTACCGATGACTTCATGGAAGGCAGGAACAACAGTGGCATGGCTGCCCCCCATGCAAGAAGCGCTGGCAACAGCAGCCAGTAGTCGTCCTGTGCGATGAAGGCGGTAAGCCAGAGTGTGGCGCTGGAGAGCACGAAGAGCCCACACATTGCAGGGGTACGAACTCCAAACCTATCAACGCATACGCCGCTTAAGCCTGCGGTTGCCGCATTCATCACGACTGCGGACATCAACGCAAGGCCGGCGAAGAATGGGGCAAAGCCGAGTTTATCCTGAAAATACAATGCTCCAAAAATGAACATCACGATTTTGGAGTATTGCGCCTGAAAGACAACAAAGGCTGCCACAGCGAAGGACGGTTTTCTGAAGAAACGCACCTGTATGAGTGGTGCTTTTCTGCGGAGTTCATTCCAGACGAAGATCGTCAGAGCAGTCACTCCGATAATGAAAGACAGCAGGATATCTCTTGAGGACCAGCCCCATTCGGGCGCTTGCATGATGGCCAGAACGAAGAAGAACAGCCCGACAAGCAGCGTGATGAAGCCCAGCCAGTCGAAGGAATAGTTTGAGATATCCCGATCTGGTCCATGAGCGACCCGGCCTTTCAGTGGAGCAAGGGCAATCACCAAACAGACAATCAGGACAAAGGGCGGGTTGATCCAGAAGATCCAACGCCATGAGAAGTAACTCGTGAAGTACCCACTCACCAGCGGCCCTGAGGACAGGAAAATCGTGGCGATGGAACCAAAGATACCCAGCGCAAATCCTCGTCGTTCAGGTGGGAAAATACGAGAGATTGCAACGATCGGAAGAGGAAACATGATCGCGGCGCCAATGCCCTGCACCACTCGTGCCCCAACCAGAAAACTTCCGTTTGGCGCAAAGCCGCAGGCCAGTGAGGCCAGACCGAAGATGATCATGCCCGACAGGATCAGATAGTTGATGTTCACCAGATCTGCGAGCTTACCGCCCAGCGCAACCAGTGCCGCAAACATCAGCAAATAGGAGTTTACCACCCAGTGCGCCTGAGTGAGCGTCATGCCGAACTCTTCGGAGATGGTTGGCAGCGCTAAACTGACGACCGTCTCGTCCAACAGTGTTAAGCCGAGGATGAAGCTCATGGCAGCCAAGAGCACCCATCGGTGTGTCACCGAAGGCATACAGTCATCATGAGAGTGATTTTGAGTTAGCTCCGTCATTGGCCACCGGCACCTCTGGGGGCCGATGCCATTGGGCGCAGCCACTTGCGAGAGCTTCTAGCTACCACGACGGTGAGAAACCGCTTAAGAGCGCACTTTGGTATACGCTTAGCAGAGCCCTAAGGCTCGGGCGACAATTGCACAGATCACCCGAGCCTCAAGAATGTCAGTTCCGGGATTTATTCACCTAGAGCAAGGCCTTCGCGGCGTGGGTCCACCCCACCTTGCAGGCCATCAGCTGTAATCACAATTCCGTGCAGACCGGAGTTGAGATCACGGACGTTGGTTTTGTAACCCATCGCATCCAGAGCTGGTTGCAGCTTTTCGGCTGCGGTGCCTTTTTCAAGGTCATAGGTGCCAAAGCGGTTGACCAGATGCGGCATGGAGATCGCTTCCTGAATGTTCATGCCCCAGTCCAGATTTGCGACCAGTGTTGTTGCCACATAGCCAATGATGCGGCTGCCGCCTGGAGAACCAACAACAACAAATGGCTTATCATCCTTCATGACGATTGTTGGTGCCATGGAAGAACGTGGACGTTTGCCCGGTTCAACACGGTTTGCAATCGGCACGCCATCACGGTGAGTGCGGAATGAGAAGTCTGTCAGCTCGTTGTTGAGCAGGAAACCGTTGGTCATCAGGCGAGAGCCAAAGCCGTTCTCAATGGTGGTGGTCATAGAAACAGCATTGCCGTTCGCATCCACAATGGAGAAGTGACTGGTGGATGGCAGCTCGATGCTTTCATCATCAGCCAGCAGCATGGCGTGATCCCAGGTTGGGTTGCCCGGTACGACCTGTTCTTTAGACAGCGCTTTATCGCCGCTCAGAAGCTCAGCACGCTCTTTCAGATAAGCTGGTGCTACAAGGCCTTTGGTTGGCATTGGCACGTAATCGCTATCCGCCATGTAACGACCACGGTCCGCAAATGCGAGACGTGATGCATCGCCAATCAGACGCCATGCATTCGGGTCGCCAGAGTTCATGGAAGGTAGGTCGTAGCTGTTGAGCTGACCGAGGATCTGGCCAACAGTCAAAGCACCAGATGATGGTGGCCCCATGCCGCAGACTTCATAAGCCCGATACTCTGCACAAACCGCAGCGCGCTCTTTGATCTTGTAGTTTGCGAGATCTTCAAGGGCGAGCTTTCCTGGATTGCCTTTGGCAGACTGAACAGTCTCCACAATCGCTTTTGCAATAGCGCCCGAGTAGAAGCCATCAGCACCATCTTTGGAGATTGCTGTCAGTGTGGCTGCATACTCAGGGTTCTTGAGAAGATGCCCAACCTGAAGAGGTTTTCCGTCTGGCAGGAAGTAGTTTTTTGTTGTCTCGAAGCGAGAGAGACGCTCCTGATCCTTGGTGATCAAAGCGTTCAGGCGTGGAGAGACCTCAAAGCCGTCCGTTGCCAGCTTGATCGCAGGTGCGACTAAGTCCGCCCACGGCAATGACCCCAGCTTTGCGTGGGTATCATAGAGCAGCTTGACGGTACCCGGCGTTCCGACTGACAGACCACCGACAACAGCATCATAGAACTTGAGCGGTTCGCCGTTTTCGTTCTGGAACAGCTCTGGCGTTGCAGAGGCTGGAGCGGTTTCGCGACCATCATATGTGGTCAGCTTGCCTGTTTCAGCATCGTAGTAGACGAGAAAAGCGCCGCCACCGATACCTGAGGACTGAGGTTCAACCAATCCCAACATCAGCTGCACGGCAACCATTGCATCGATGGCGTTGCCACCTGCTTTCAGGACATCAAAACCAGCCTGAGATGCATGCGGGTTTGCGGCGACTACCATAAATTTTTGCGCAGTCACCATTTGCTTGTCGGAGATGCCGCTTGCCATTTCCGGCGCGACGCTGTCTGCTGCCTCCTGCGCCTGAGCAGGTAGAGCTAGCCCTGCTGCCAATAAGGCAGAGACCCATAGTTTTTTCATTATTTTCCCTCCTGAAGCGGGCAAATTCCCGCTGATTAGATTAGATCTTCAAATTCACTTTCTTTTTTCAATGCAAAATCCAAAATTCCGCGAACATGTTCTGTGGTGCTATCAATGACCGGAGCGGAAATATCCTCCTGTCCCACCAACAGCCCAAGTTCCGTACAGCCCAGAATGACGCTGTCTGCGCCCTGATCCTGAGCCTTCCTTACAATCTGCAAAAGAGTGCGGCGAGAATCCTCGTTAATCTGCCCCCGACACAACTCATTATATGCAATGTCATGGACGACGGCTTGCCCTCCATTGTCAGGGACGACAACCGACATTCCATGGAGTTCTTCTAATCGCTTTACATAAAAATCATGTTCCATCAAATAACGTGTTGCAAGCAAAAGTGGTTTTCTGCGTTTTACCTTTTGAATGGCAGTCGCAGTTGTTTCAGCAATATGAATGAATGGGATCGTCAAACCATCCTGGATGTAGGAGGCGACTTTGTGCATTGTGTTCGCACAGATCACAATGCAATCAGCACCGGCACTTTCTAACTTATGTGCCGCCTGTTTTAGCAAGCTGCCCGCTTCTTCCCACTCACCGCGAGCAAGAAGCAATTCGATCTGAGAAAAATCGAAGGACCACAATAACAGCTCAGCAGAGTGAAGCCCGCCGAGCCGCATACGTGTTTGCTGATTTATCAGCCTATAATAAGTAGCAGTGCTCTCCCAGCTCATTCCTCCCAATAAGCCAATCGTTTTCATTTATTCCTCGACATAAAATACTCGTCGCAGGAACTATGTTGGCAAATTGTGCCGACTTAGAGAAGGTCGTTTTTTGTGCAGTCGAGCTGGGAGACCTTATTTAAGGCACTCTGCAGGTGATGTCCTCACCATCTTTTGCTTCACAGCATGCCCACTCGGTGTACTCACCTGTACATGCTTCGCCACCTACAGAACGACGATTGCAGAGTTTGTTCGTCTGGAAGGTATAGCGATCATCGGTATCGATATCAGTGAATCTATGGATGGGTCCGTTTGGAGCTTCCGGTCCGATAGTGACCTGAACTTCGCAAAGCTCGGTATCAGTTGTATCCAGAGTGATGGAGGTTGCGTTCGCTTTTTGACCCAGCGCTAACACTAGGAAAAGAGCCGAAAACACAAAGAGGCCAAACCAGAGGGGGCGCTTGAAACACAGGGACATTATCTTCACCTTTAGTATTTTTCTATTAAAATTGAATAGAAATTACCTATTCAATTCTGAAGTGAAGGTAGCTGCCAGCTGTAAACTTAAGCCGCAAAGTGGGCGGTGAATTTTCATAAGATTACAATAAAGTAACCCAGGATAAGTCTATTGCCACTTAGTCATGTTCACACCCGGGTCAATTCCTAGTGTATTAATCCCACGGGCCGCAATTTCTTTGAGCATATCCTCTTTGTTTTGCATATCTGCATAAAATGGAGGCACTGGTGGTGTGATAATTCCACCCATCCGAGTCACCTTAAGCATCGCTTCCAGATGACCTTCATGCAACGGTGTCTCACGAGGAACGAGAACCAGCTTGCGGCGTTCTTTCAGAACTACATCTGCTGCACGGGTCAGCAAGTTGTCAGAGAATGAGTAGGCCACACCTGACAAGGTGCGCATGGAACAGGGCGTGATGATCATGCCATCGGTGTGGAATGACCCACTGGCGATTGAGGCAGTCATCTCATCGGGTGCGTATGTGACAGAAGCCAGCGCGCGCAACTGGTCAACACCATCATCGCCAAGCTCATGTTGGACAGAGGCAACCGCACCTTTGGAATGAACAAGGTGTGTTTCAACATCCAATACCTGCAGGATTTCCAGTGTCTTCAGAGCAAGTTGAGCTCCAGATGCTCCGGAAACTCCAACAATGATGCGCTTGGCCATGCAGATTACTCACTTCCCTCAGAAGAACCTGATTTCTCTGCTGGAGAGATAGCATCGTTTGGCTGATCTTTGTTCTGTTTTTTCGGCAGACCACCGGGGAACAGTTCATCCCAGCGGTCTTCAACCTTCTTGGTCAGCTCTTCTGGCATGCGCATGACTTCAGGCCAGTCGGTGCGTGTTTCAGAACCGATCTTGGTTGTCGCGTCGATACCAAGCTTCCCGCCCAGCCCTTCCATACCGGATGCGAAGTCCAGCGTATCAACCGGAGTCCGGTCCAGAACGACAAGGTCACGAGATGGATCCATGCGCGTGGCGACTGCCCACATCACATCGCTCCAGCTTCTGCAATCAATGTCTTCATCAACTGTAATGATCAGCTTTGTCATGGTGAACTGAGGCAGCAGAGACCACATGCCCATCATGACGCGACGCGCCTGACCCGGGTAGCTCTTCTTGATTTTGAGAACTGCAATTCGATAGGAGCAGGCTTCTGGCGGCAACCACAGATCGACGACCTCCGGGATCTGTTGCTTGAGGAGTGGCAAGAAGACATCATTCATGGTTTCAGAAAGAACAGCTGGTTCGTCGGGCGCTCTGCCGGTGAAGGTGCTCATGTAAACTGGGTCCTTGCGGGCACGGATACCCGACACTTTGAATACTGGGAACTGATCAGGGTCGTTGTAATAGCCGGTGTGGTCGCCAAACGGGCCTTCTTCGGCTGTTTCGATCGGTTCAGCGAAGCCTTCCAGAACGATCTCCGAGGATGCTGGCACGTGCAGGTCTACGTGCTTGCATGGGATCAGCTCCGGTCTGCCGCCAGATAACACTCCAGAGATCATCAACTCGCTGACGTCTGACGGTGTTGGGATCACGGCAGACAGGATTGTGGCTGGATCAGCGCCTATGACAACAGCGACAGGCATACGCTCACCGCGTGCCTGCCAGAGGCGGTGATGTGCTGCTCCGCCACGCATGGCAAGCCAACGTAGGATGGCTTTGTCCTTGCCAATAACCTGAGCACGGTAAATGCCGAGATTGTATTGGGAGGGATCATCTTTTCCCGGAGGGCGGGTGATGACGATGCCCCACGTGATCAATGGTCCAGCATCATTTGGCCAGCACATCTGGACCGGCAGCTGCTCCAGATCCACCGGCATATCAATCAGCGGAGAGGATCTTAGGCGTTTCGGTCTGGCGGCCCATGCTGCTTTTGCGACGGGTAAGGCGTCGATGAAGCCTTTCAGGCCCTTTGGTGGTTGCGGTGAGCGCAGGTAGGCCAGCAGCTCGCCCAAGGCAGGCAGTTCATCGGGCGCACAGCCAAGGCCAAGAGCGACGCGTTCGCGGGTGCCGAACACATTCGTAAGCAGCGGCATGCTGCTCTGAGTTCCTGAACATGTGAGTGCATTGTCGAACTGAAGAACCGGACCGCCCTGCTCAATCACCTGACGATGGATTTCGGTGGCTTCGAACTGAGCCGAGACCGGAGCCTTTACTTTTACAAGCTCCTGCTGTGCTTCTAACACATTGAGAAAGCTGGAGAGTGTCTCGAACTTCTTTTCTGTACGCCAATACATTCCATTACCAGATCAAAGGGTCGCTACCAGATTACCGCGGCCAACTTAGGATCTGTCCACCGGGTTAACACAGATTTGAAGGCAGTAGCCTTTCAGTTCCTTGACCTCCATCAATGATGAGTGCCGCTAGGATTAATAGGAGAGGATACTGATCAGTGGAGATTAAAGTATGTTCTTTAAACCGGACCGAGGCCTGTTTCCTCCTGCCCTGCAAAAAGCTCTCGGCATCTTGCCGGTTCCTCCGCTTGGCTTTGCTCTGACCAAGGCAGTGCGCCGGCTTGCCCGCACCCGTCCAGATCTCTTTGAGCGTCTGGATATCTACAAACGCTCGCATTTCATTATTGATCCGATTGATATCCCGCACGTGTTCCGCCTAATTCCAAACGGAGAGCACGCAACTGTTGAGATGTTCAAGCGGAAAGATGCTCCTGAAGGTGCTGCACGCATCTCCGGACCGCTCATCGTTCTGCTAGGGCTGGTTGATGGCACCTATGATGGTGATGCTGTGTTTTTCACCCGCGATCTGGTGATTGAGGGCGATACGGATGCCGTACTTGCCCTTCGCAACACCATGGAAGAAGCCGATCTCTCGCCTGCTGAGTTCCTGGGTTTCAATGGTCGTCCGCGTGAGGTCGTGGATGGGGCAACCAACAAGACATTAGATCATCTGCGCCGACTACTCGACGCACCAACTGCCACTTCCTGATTGCCGCTGCAGGGTGGGAGCGCCCTGCGCGAACCAAGTGGTTCACTCTGTTATTTTCTGGAAGGTGTTTTATGCTTGGACAGCGCAACGATAATAATCCGTCGCTGGAGCTTGTTTGCCCAGCCGGTACACCAGCTGCTCTTAAAGCCGCCGCAGAAGCGGGCGCACACAGCATTTACTGCGGTCTGCGCAACGAAACCAACGCACGTAACTTCCCCGGTCTGAACTTCTCTGAAAAAGAGCTGAATGCCGGTGTCCGTCTTGCTCACAAACATGGCTCGCATGTTCTTGTGGCTGTGAACACGTTTGCCCGTGCAGGCGATACGCATATCTGGAAGCGCGCCGTAGATGCTGTTGCTGCTTCTGGCGCTGATGCGATCATCGCGGCAGACATTGCCGTGCTTGACTACGCTAAAGAAAAGCACCCGGACCTGCGTTTGCACCTCTCCGTTCAGGCGGCTGCTGCAACGCCTGAGTCCATCAGCTTTTATCAGGATACCTTTGGTGTTCAGCGTGTGGTTCTTCCGCGCGTAATGTCCGTTGAGGAAATCGTCAAACTCAACAAGGAGATCACGGTTGAAACCGAGGTCTTCGTTTTTGGTGGCCTCTGTGTGATGACGGAAGGGCGCTGTGCGCTTTCTTCTTACGCAACCGGTAAGTCTCCAAACCTGACCGGCGTGTGCTCTCCTCCTGGCGATGTTTCCTACGATGAAGATGGAAGCAATCTCTATGCGCGTCTGGGTGGTTTCACCATTGATGGCTTTGGTGAAGGCGAAACAGCTGGCTACCCAACACTTTGTAAGGGGCGCTTCAAGGCAGAGGGCGAGACCTCTTACTTGTTTGAAGATCCTGTCAGCCTGAACGCGGCGAGCTTGTTGCCACGCCTTCAGAAAGCCGGCGTGACTGCTTGTAAGATTGAAGGTCGTCAACGCGGTAAAGCCTACATCTCTCAAGTGGTGAAGGCCTTCCGTGCGGCAGTCGACGCCATGGATGCAGGCGGCAACGCAGAAGAAGAAGTATCCGCCATGTTGAGCGCGATGACTGAAGGTGGGCGCGAAACCACCGGCGCTTATAAGAAGATCTGGAGATAAGGACAGAACATGAGCAAGATTGAACTTTCCTTAGGTCCCAACTTCTTCAACTGGTCCAACGAGAAGCTCGTCGACTTTTACGCCCGTATTGCAGATGAAGCGCCTGTTGAGCGCGTTTACATCGGCGAGGTGATTTGCGGTAAGCGTATGCCGTTTAACGACAAGGTGTGGCCAGAGATTTATGAGCGCCTTGCCAATGCAGGCAAGACCGTTGTGTTCTCCACCATCGCTCTGCCCGTGACTGTTCGTGACCGCAAGTCCATCAGCGCGCTTTCTGAAGATGGTGAACTGGTCGAAGCTAACGACATTGCTGGGGTGCACAAGCGCTCTGGTCAGCCGTTTGTGGGTGGTCCGTTCCTCAACATCTACAACGAGCAGACTGCGAAGGTTCTGGTGAACCTGGGCATGGAAACATTCTGCCCGCCTGTTGAGTTGCCGATGAAGTCGGTTGAGGCGATTGCGCAGGCCCTGCCAGATCTGACGATTGAGCTGTTTGCATTTGGCCGTCTGCCATTAGCTGTTTCTGGCCGCTGCTACCACGCACGTGCGCACAAGCTGCATAAGGATAACTGCCAGTTCATCTGTGATCGTGATCCGGATGGCATGGACGTGACAACTCTGGATGACCAGAAGTTCCTTGCAGCAAACGGCATTCAGACTTTGTCTCACAGCGTGCAGGCGATCACGATGAACCGTGATGAACTGCTTACCAAAGGCATTGGTCGTTTGCGTCTGTCGCCTCAGGACATCGACATGATTGCAGTTATCGAGATCTATCGTGATCTGGTTGATGGCAAGATTGAGAGCGCTGAAGCAGAGGCACGTTTGCAGGGACTGCCACTGCCAGGAGCTCTGGCGAACGGTTATGTCACCGGCAAGCCGGGCCACCTATGGCAGGCTGATTAAGTTCAGATCAGATTTCACAGGAAAGCGGGGCTTTGGCTCCGCTTTTTTATGAGGGGACCATTCCGCCCATAACATCAAAGATCATTTTGCAGATTTGCTCTGCCGCTTCCGCACGCAGGCTTTTCTGAAACTCGACAGCTTCAGCTGCTTTTCCTTCTTTGATGAACTTTAACAGTTCCCAATGCTCCTGAGCGGAGTTTACAGGTGCGCCATGTGCCTTCAAGAGCATGTTTCGTGCACGCTGGGAACGATCCCATAACTGCAAAAAAACTGTCTCCAAGTGCACATTACCGCTGAATTTGACGATGTCTTCGTGGAACTTCTTGTCAGCCGCAGCCCAGACGCTTAGGTCGCCGCGTTCTAACGAAAGGTCCATCAGCGTGACGGAGTCTTCCAGAGCGCGGGCCTCTTTTTCATTGATCGGCTTTTCGGCGAGTTTTCGGATCGCAAGGCCTTCAACAACCTCAAGGATCTCGTAGATCTCCGAAATGTCGCCAACCGTGATTGGAAGAACGCGCATGCCCTGACGAGGGCGCATTTCAACGAGGCCATCCTTCTGCAACATCAGCATGGCCTCCCGCACCGGGGTGCGGCTCATTTCCAACTGGGTAGCAGCTTCCTGTTCAAGCACCTGAGTGCCGGGGCCGAGCCGGTTCTCAAGAATAGCCTGCTTCAGTTTTCGATAGGCGATAGAGACGTTAGACGTGGACGAAGGCATTTCCAAAATATGGGTTCGAGTAAAGATCGTTTTTCTCTACCATCCCCCCTTTGAGTTGTCGATATTTCCGCTAAGTAATAGAAAATTGCACTACACACATAATATCAATTTTATCTATAAAAACCATAGAGTTCAGTGATTCACTCTAATCAAAAATGATTACTGCATATCGGACGGGATCAACAGTTTATCCCTGCCAAGCCGTGACTGCGTAATACACAAATAGGTATCTGGCGACTTTGCCGATAGCAACCAGCACCAGAAAATTCATAAATTTCATGCGTAGCGTGCCAGCAATGACTGTGAGCGGATCACCGATAATCGGCACCCATGCGAGCAGCATTGAGGCCTGACCGTAACGCTTAAACCAGCGCACTGCTTTCTTGTATTGATGCTCTTTGACCGGAAACCAGGAACGCTCTTTGTAATGTGACAGAAAGCGACCGCAGTACCAGTTGAAGACAGAACCTGCAACATTGCCCAGGGATGCGGAGGCAATCAGGATCACCGGGTCCCATCCTCCAGCCAACAACAGGCCACTGAGGGCAGCTTCTGAAGAGCCGGGAGCGAGCGTTGCAGCTAGAAAAGAGAATGCAAACAAGCCGCCATAAACACCCAGAGCCACCAACATCTTAAGAAAAACTCCAAATCACTTGAGCAGTAATATTTCACAGTGTATTGAGCGTGTCCCCCACGCAGGCTATGAAGGTGCTCAACTTTTACCTGAGCGCATTCTTGTTGTCTGGTTGCAGCCAATCAAACGGAGTGCGCAGCAGGAGCTCTATTCAAAGACAATCAGTTCGGAAATAAGGCATTCCGACTAGTTGCGGGGGAGAACATGGATAAGCAACAGAAAATAAGTGTTGTCGACATGCATACTGGTGGTGAGCCACTTCGTATTGTGACTGACGGCTACCCGGAGATCCCCGGCGAGAGTATTCTGGCGAAGCGCAGATTTACCCGAGACAATCTGGATCATCTTCGGCACTTCTTGATGTTTGAGCCTCGCGGCCATTTTGACATGTATGGCGCGATCCTTGTTGAGCCTTCCCATCCGGACGCTCATTTTGGCGTACTGTTCATGCACAACGAAGGCTACAGCACTATGTGCGGTCATGCAGTGCTCGCTCTGGGCCGTTATGCGATCGATCATGGGCTGGTTGAGGCGAAGTCTCCTGTCACCGAAGTACGCATTGAATGCCCATGCGGTCTGGTGGTCGCGTCCGTTGAAGTTGAGAATGGCGTGACGGGCGCAGTGTCCTTCCATTCTGTGCCCGCGTTCCTGCATTCACGGGATGCAACCGTAGATGTGAAAGGGTTGGGCGAGCTGACTGTTGATGTCTCTTACGGTGGCGCGTTTTACGGGTTGGCACCGGCTTCCGCATTTGGGCTGGATGTTCAGAAATCACGAACAAGAGACCTTGTTGATGCGGCGAATGCGGTAAGCGATGCGATCCGCGCGGCTGTTACTCTTCAGCACCCTGATGATGCGGACCTTGCATTCCTCTATGGCACCATTCTCACTGATGGGAATGACGCTTACAGCTCTGATCCGACTGCCAATATTTGTGTGTTTGCGGACAGCCAAGTGGATCGTAGCCCGACAGGTTCTGGTGTGACTGCACGTTTGGCTGCGCAAGCTGCAAAGGGCCTGATCAGCAAAGGCCAAACCCGTCGGTTTGAAAGCCTGATCGCAACCAGCTTTGAAGGCACCTATTACGCAGACACCAAGTGCGGACCACATGATGCCATCGTTGCTCAGGTGGCTGGCAAAGCGCATTACAGCGGAGAAGCGACATTCTGGCGGGAAAATGATGACCCTGTTGGTAACGGCTTCCTGCTGAGATAACTCGCTGTAGTTTTTCAGGTTTCGACCGAGTTTCGAAAAATGACGGGTTCCGGTTTCTCAGTTGAGAGCGGAGCCCGTTGTTTTTTGCTGGAAATCGCATCAGGTTAAAGCTAGAAAATACAAAGAAATTCAAAAAGATAACCGAAACTTTTCGGTAGCAATCGGGGGTGGGCAGCGATGGTGGCTGATCCTAAGCGTTTTCTGAGTGACCTGTTCCATGCAGCCATTGAATCGGCGCAACCGGAAAAATGCATCCCTAATTTCTTGCCGGCTCACCCCAAAGGTCGTCTCATCGTTATTGGCGCAGGTAAAGCCTCCGCAGCCATGGCGCGTGCAGTGGAAGACAACTGGGACGGAGACCTCAGCGGACTTGTGATAACGCGTTATGGTTACAACGTTCCCTGTCAGTCTATCGAGATCATCGAAGCGGCCCATCCTGTGCCTGATCAAGCTGGACTGAATGGCGCAAAGCATATGCTGGAGCTTGTCTCTGACCTCTCAGCTGACGACACCGTTCTTTGCCTTATCTCAGGTGGCGGTTCCTCCCTGCTGCCGCTGCCGTTTGATGGACTTTCACTTGAGGACAAGCAGACCATCAACAAAGAGCTTTTGCGGTGTGGGGCGACCATCAGTGAGATGAACTGCGTGCGCCGGCATCTCTCCCAGATCAAAGGGGGGCGTCTGGCTGCAGCATGCCATCCGGCTAAGGTGATCAACCTGCTGATCTCTGATGTTCCCGGTGATGATCCAATCAACATTGCATCGGGGCCAACAGTGGCTGATCCGACGACTTGTGCGGATGCTCTGGCGATTGTGGAGCGCTATAAGATCAAGCTGCCAGCTAGGGCGCTGGAAATCCTTGAAACGAGTGCTGGAGAAACACCGGATGCAGCTGATCCGCGCCTTACCAATGTTGAAACACACATGATCGCAACGCCTCAGATTGCGTTGGAGGCAGCTGCAGCTCTCTCTGAGCAGCAAGGAGTTTCGACTTACATTCTGGGTGACAGCATTGAAGGTGAAGCCTCTGATGCGGGTGTGGTGATGGCGGGCATTGCCAAGCAGGTCGCTGCTCGTGGACAACCGTTCAAAGCGCCATGCCTGTTGCTTTCCGGTGGAGAGACAACGGTGACAATCAAGGGGAAAGGCCGAGGTGGGCGGAATGTAGAGTTCCTGCTGTCTTTGGCCGTTGCGCTGGATGGGCAGAAAGGCATCTATGCGCTTGCCGGAGACACAGATGGTGTGGATGGAATTGAGGAGATCGCGGGAGCCTACTGTGATCCAACCACCCTGGAGCGCGCATGGGCTGATGAGATCAATCCGAGGCTTTCCCTTGCCAACAATGATGGACACGGGTTCTTTGAAGCCATTGGTGACAGCATCATTACCGGCCCAACGCTGACGAATGTAAACGACTTCCGCGCGATCTTTATTGAAGCGGTTTAGGCCGTAGCGTTCATATTATCTCTCAGATCGTTCAGGCTTATGGACGAATGAGCTTTTCGCGCTCATAGTGTGAGTATGCTTGATACGCTTAGTGACATCCTCACCCGCCTTGATGTGAAAGGCACGCTCTATTTCCGCACCTCCTTTACAGTGCCATGGGGCGTTGCTGTGCCTTCCTATGAGAATGTCGCGCGCTTTCACTTTGCGCATCGCGGTGATTGCATGGTGCGTGTGAAAGAGACTGGCAAGAAGGTTCTTCTGGCGCAGGGCGACTTGCTGATTGTTCCGCATGGCGCTGCGCATGATATCTATTGCGGTCGCTCTGAAGAGGAAGTCATCCTGCCACTGGATCGTGTGCTGGAGCTTTCCGGATACAGTGGCGAAGGTGTTCTGGTTTATGGCGGAGAGCAGGATGAGCGGGAAACTCAGCTGATCTGCGGCCATATCTCACTTGCCAGAAATGCACGTCATCTGATTTTTGATCAGTTGCCGGATTACATTCACATTGCCAATTATGGAGAAGCTGCCGGACGTTGGATGGAAGCTACACTGCGTTTGATTGGGGATGAGACCAACGGAACGCGGATGGGGGGTGATCTCATCGCGTTGAAGATGACGGAAGTGTTGTTTGCTCAGGCTCTGCGCAGCTTCATTGAGCAGGAAGGTGAGAAGCACATTGGCCTCGCAGGCTTTGCTGATCCGCAGCTCAGCAGAGCTTTGGCTGCCTTCCATAAATCACCTGCACGCGAGTGGAGTGTGGAGGGGCTTGCGCGAGAAGCCGGCCTTTCCAGAACCGGGTTTGCAACGCAGTTTTCTAGCAAGATGGGGCTGACGCCGATGCAGTATCTGACGAGCTGGCGGATGCAGATTGCGCAGCAAGGCTTGGTAGACGACAACATGAGTGTTTCAGAAGTGGCTGCTCTTGCCGGATATGCCTCTGAATCTGCATTTACGCGGGTCTTCAAGAAAGAGGTAGGGTTAACACCAGCGGCGTATCGCGCTACTCATTGACCATATTCCGCTTAATTGTACTTATCGGCTCTCTATTCTGAACGATCTGCACATTCCTTTGAACGACCTGAAATTGAGCAAAATGAGGGCTCCTCCTAATCTGACTGTGCCCAAAACGAAAGACCTACACAGTCAAAAAGGAACTCAGTCATGTCCCTCCGTTTCGTCACAAAAAGCATCCATGCTTATCTGGATTATCCTGTCGCATTTGCCCTGATCGGACTGCCCTTCATTCTGGGGCTCGGTGCGACCAATCCGTTTGCGCTTTGGCTCTCCGTTGGAGTTGGCGCTGCTGCGTTGATTTTAACGTTGCTAACAGATCACCAGTTTGGTGTGCTCCGCGTGCTGCCTTACAGCTTCCATCTGGCCGTTGATGGCGCGGTTGGTGCGCTCTTCCTGTTTGCCCCGTTCCTCTTCGGCTTTACCGGATTGGATGCCGCCTATTACTGGGCTAACGGCATTGCGGTTGCGATTGTTGTGAGCCTGCACAAACCAGAAGCCGAGATGGCACCGGCATAACGCATGGCTTTACCCCGCTTCCCTCTTCTACAGAACCGCAGGCGTTATCATGAGCCTGCGGTTTTGTTATGTTTCAAGAATTAGCAAGTGCAGGTTCAGAGTAGCCCTTCCAGAAGCTGTACTGCACAAAAAACAAGCTGCTGCGATAGATGAAGTCGGCGAATATGACACCTGCGAGGCTGTAGTTCATTAAGACGCCGAAGACATAAGCAAGCGGCAGGAAAACAAGCCATTGAGTGACGGCAGAAACCGTCCAGACACGGCCAAAAAGCTGAGCACCCTGAAGGACATAGTTTGCCACGGCCCCTGCGATGTTGAGCGGCAGTATTAAGCAGGAGAGCGTGAAAACCAAGATGAGTTGCGGCTCATCCAAAGCTTCTCCAAGTAAGAGGATCAGGAGGTCCTCTGAAATCAACATGACGAACAAGGCGTAGATCACGATTGGATAGGCAGCGCCGGAGATCATCTTCATGCCGACCTGTTGCGCTCCGGATTGATCTTTAGCGCCGACAGCTTGGCCAATCTGACTGATCGCGACACTTCCCAATGCATTGGCTGCATAAATCGGGATGAGGGTTGCCTGTGTGATCACTTGATAAACGGCCAGAGCCAGCACACTCAGATGCCCGACGATCCAATAGCTGGTGAAGATCCCCAGAGCATAGATTGTGCTTTGGGAGGCAGATAGGAATGCTTTGCCGACGATCTCCATTATCAAAGGGAACGACAGTGCTCCGACCCTTAGTTTCTGGCGAGAGATCGCTTGCAGAGCAGCCAGTACATAAAACACTGAGGCCAGTGCAAATGCGATGAACGTGCCGAAGCCAATGCCAGATACGCCAAGGTTCGGGGCCCCAGCCCAACCGAATGCCAGCACGACAGTCGCGACTGCGTTGACCACCTGCGTGCCTATGCCGATGTAGGAGACAACCCATGCTTTGCCAACAGAGATAAGCAGGCCACGGGCTGAGCTGCACACGTAGTAGAACGGTGTCGCATACAGGAGATACTCCAGATACTGCCTTGCGGCTGTACGGACCTCTGCATCCGGGTTCATGAATATGAGGATGTCTTCAAGGAAGTATATCGAAGCCGTTGTCAAAATGAGCGCCAGGCTCACTCCCAGCACCAGACAGACAACAAACGCATCCAACACTTCGTTGTTTTTTCGACTGGTCAGAAAGCCTGCGGTGAAAGACTGGATGGCAATCGAGAAGCCGTTTGAAAATGAGAACAGCACAAAAAACATCATGCCACAGATACCTACTGCGGCGACGGCGGGAGCACCGAAGAAGCTGGAGACGTAGGTGTCTGTCCAGTTGGTGAACAAAGCGGCGCTACCGGTGAGAAAGAGCGGTAAGGCCTTCAAATACATATGCTTGAACGAAATCATCGGTGCTGAAATGGCTGAGTAAAAACTGGCGGGACTAATTGAGTCTAGGCTTGTCAGCATACACCGTTCCCGCGAGGGCGATAGGTGAAAATAAGTAATTCAACCTATATTTTGCTTCGCATTTTCCCACTGAAGCTCTTTTCTGCATTTTCTGAAAGTAACTGTTCCGATCAGCACAGTAGAACATCTGTAGAAGTGTCACTCTCGTCTACATTGAGACCTTCATTCCAAGATCTCTTCTACTCATGGTGAGGAGTATGCCATGACTGAGACGACTGCCTTTGACGAGTTGGTTCAGGCGTTTTCATCCAGTTTTGATCTGGACCTGCCAGAACCGTGTAATGGTGCCTATTTCTTCTGCGTTGATGAACGCAGCCATCTGATTTTATGCCAACATCATGCGGACTTCATCATGATGGCGCTGACGAGCGGCTTGCGCAAAGTGGACCTTTCTGCTGAGCAGGCGCTGATGCTTTTGAAGAATAACGGCAACGCCTTTACCCAGCCGCACATTATCGCTTCGATTACCGGCCAGCGTGTTTCTCACTGGACTGAAGTGTCCGTTAGTGGCGGTGTTGAGCTTATGCGCACAGCGTTTGATTTGCTGCTGGATGCGAATGCGCAGCTGGAGCGGGCGCAGCCATCTGCCGAAGACGATATGATCGACGAGATTCATGTTCCGCTTCCAAAATTCGGGTCGGACATGGTGATCCTCAGTTCGTGATCGCTCTGAAAAATCAATGGAATTTACTGTTTTGGTTTTGGTGCACTGGCACTCCTGATCAACTGGAGGCCAGCACCTGAAGTTTATGAGGTGTCCCATGGGCCGTTCTCCTATTCATTCAAAAGTTTCGCAGCCTCAGATCAATCCGGATCAACAAGGGGCAACACCGAAAAAAACAACCAGCTCTCATAAAGGGCACAAGTTGGGTCATGCCGAACCGAAGAACGTGCATCGTCTGCTGGATCAACTGGATGAGCTGAATGGCACATCCACTAAGCACAGCCGTCCGGCGAAGGCGGGTGCAAGAGACCCGCAGTTGCGTCCGCTTGCCTATCACAAACACCATAAGCCAGAGGGTGAGCCCACCCACCCAACGGATGGCATGTCGCGCGCGCAGAAAAAGGCACGGTATGAAGGGTATCGGTTGCCTCAGGAAAAACTGATAGGGCATGGCACGACATCAGCTCAGGCGGGTGCCAAACCTGTTCCGACCAAGGCAGAATCTCCGCTCGCAACACATGCCAGAACGCTTGATCAGATAACCTCTTATCCGGATTTGAGCGAGTATGTGATTGTTGAAGCTCCGCAGCCAGAGAGCAGTGGTGCTTCTGCTGTCGCTGGACCATCACAGGTCAGCACTCCGCCACAGCAGAAAGCCGCGGAGCAGCCATTTGCTCCATCACCGCATAGTGAACCGCTGGAAGTGAAGCCGCATCCGGCCATGCTGGCTATGCAGGAGCTGGATCTGGCTGTGAGCCCGGAACTGGAAGCGCAGTTCAACGCCTATCAGGAGAAGAAAACAGCTTTCATCAATGATCCGACAGGCACCGCCCATGAAGGGCCTGAGGCTGCAGCCTGGCAACGCCGTATTCGCGGTTTGCTAGGCATGGAGCAGGACAAAGCTGACACGTTTTTGCGGATGCAGTTCAGAAGTGGATTGGATAATGACGCGCGCGCCTTGGCCAAGCAAATCTTTGAAGACGCTGCTCATGATCCGCGGTTTCTTGCCTTCCTGAAAATCGCGGCACTGGCAGCCCCTGAGGATTTATCCAGCAATCACAAAGAGCTGCTGGTTTTCTTGAGCCAGAACCTGAAGGCTTTGAATAAGGATGTTGTTGGTGATGCGAACGCATTGATCCGTCAGAACGCATTCAGCAAAGGCGTGATCGAGGCAGTGCAAAGTGCGCGCTCAAATGCTGTGACCGAGCAGGATATTCAGTATCTGGATAAGATGGAGAAGGAAGCCATTGCCTTCCGGCTCGCGACTTCTGAGCAAATGGCGCAGGCGTTAAACGCCAGTAATGATGCACTTGCAGCGATGAGCTTTGGCGATGCGATTTTTGCCAGCACAGCAAGCCTGTCGCATGAAAATGGCCGTGCCCAGTACGCTCTGGCCAGCTTGCAGGAGGTGGCTTCTCATCTGACAGAGCAGCATCTGGCCAAGCACAACAGCATCAGGAAAGCAGAGGCATGGATTGCCAAACAGCCATGGGCATCCCTGATTTCGGTCTCTATCCGCAAAGATGGTGGCTACTACGACATCGACACAAATCTGCGTCATGACCCTGCTGCGAGAACAGTCGGCAACAGCACGTTTTATGACAACACCGATGTCGGGCCGCAGGAAGGTTTGACCAAGAGCGCCTTGCGCGACAAACCTCAGTTGGTCCTGAATGGTTTGCGCTCCAAGGAGATGATGGAGGCATTGAAGCTGACGCCAACAGGCGAAGAGGGCGTTGATGATCTGGAGATCGTTGAGAAGCCAAGTGATCTGGCTTTGGCGTGGGGCAGCACTCTGGTTGCGGCTCAGCAGCGGGGCGACGATATCTCTAAGATGCTGCCGGATTACTTCGTTCTGAAGCAGGTTCGTTATCACAAGATCGAGGGTTTCCTGATCGAGAACGACATGCTGGAGCCTGCATGGGTGGTTGAGTACAAGCCTGCCTCTCACACACTCTCTGAGATCAGCAGAATGAGAGGTTTGCCGCAAGCAGCTGCGAAGAATTTGGCTGCGTTGACCATTAACATGAACGAGTTGAAGGCTAATCAGACTGAGCAAACCGGCAAGCTCACTGAAATGAGAGAGCGGTTGGATACGTTCCTGAGCACTAAAGGCAATGGCTTGCTGATGAGCTTCGGCAAAGCGCACTTTGCTTTGGACAAGCTGATGGAGCACGTACGCGATGAAGTTCATGCGCGGATTGGCAAATCTGGCGGCAGCCTGAACAAAATCCAGAAGTGGGTTTCTGAGCAGCCGTGGGCAGCTTTGTTTGATGTTTCCGTTACACGGCCTGAGGGCGGCAAGAAGAGTGAGTATCTGATCTCAGTTAAGCAGAAGACAGATCCTGAGCCAGCCAAGCCAACGGTAAAAACCATCGCTGTTGAAGATCCGGAAGCTGAAGCAACCGCTCAGCAGCCTCGTGATGAGTTCCCAGGCTTAACTGGCTCCCTGCGGGCCTTGCTGCTGCCGGAAAATCGGGGGAAGTTGATCCTGAAGCCAACGGGTGAGACCAGCTTGGGTAAGGAAATTGTCGAGAAACCAAGCAAGCTGGCCCGTACGTGGGGCGAGTTGCTGGCAAAAGACAGAGATGCTCAGGAAGAGCTGCCTGATTTTCTGGAGTTGCGTGAAGTTCAGTATCACAGCGAAACCAAAAACATCTTCAGGAAAGGTCATCTGAAGACCTGCTGGGTCTTAGAGTTCAAGCCTGATGCTCTGAATGCTGGTAAGAGCTAATGCTTGGGGAGTGCGGTTCTCTGACTGCACTCCCATATTCAATGGTTAGCGCTTGTAGATGATTGGGAACCAGTCCTCACGCAGGATCTGACCCGGCTTCATGTCATGGCCCGGGAATGGTGGAGATGTCCGGCCCGGACGTTCAATGTAACGTGCGTCATCGCCTAACAGGCGCAGTGAGAACGCACGGCGGCGCTGTTCTGTTGTGTTACCGCGGGCTCCATGCAGTGTGTAGTAGTTGAACGCGACAGCATCACCCGGTTCCATCTCCCATTCACGGATCGGCATGCCTTCTGCATCCGGGTCCGGGATTGGCATGTACTCGTCACTGTCACCGTAGAAGTTTTCTTCTGAGAGCCAACGGATTGGCAAGACAGGCTTTTCCCAGAGGTGAGAGCCTGCAACGCTGCGCAAGGTGGCATCGGTGACTGGGTCCATTGGGGACCAGAAGCTGACGGTCTGTTGCCCTTCCACGAAATAGTAGGGGCCATCCTGATGCCATGGTGTGGTCTTGGAGGTTCCCGGCTCTTTTACAAGCACATGGTCATGGAACATCTGGACTGTTTGGGATTGCATCAGGTCGGCGGCGACTTCTGCTGCTGGTGAGTTGTTCACCACCTCAACAAACTCTGGAATGCGCTGCCAGTTGCAGTAGTCATCGAAGAAGCGACCGCCCTCGCCTTCTTTCAGGTTTTCCGCTGCATACTCACCCGGCTCAGTCATATTTCGCTCGATACCAGCCCGGATCAGGTCGATGTGATCCTTGAAGAGGCCCTTGATCAGAACGACACCTTCGCGCTGATAGGTATCGATATGCTCCTGAGTGATAAGTGATGATGGCATGGTCCCGTCCAGTCTGTTAGCGAAGCCGACAGTCTGGACGAAGAGTTACCCGGGATAAATACAACTTATGCTAGGCGATCTGGAGATTTTCTCAGGCAATCGTTGCGAAGGGCTGACCTACTTTGACCAGCATTTCCTTGCCCGCCGCGCTGTTGGCGACGAGATCTTCGCAGAAGTTCACAGTACCCGGCTCAAACACGACAACGACAGTTGAGCCGCCGAACTTGAAGTAGCCCTTCTCGTCCATTTTTTCGACGCGGCCAGAGGTTTTGGTGTTTACGATACTGCCGACACCAAACGCACCGACTTCCACGTAGCACATGGTACCTGCGGCTTCTGTCTCAATAAGGGTGTAGCTGCGCTTATTCTCACCGAACACATCCGGACCGGCGCCCAATGCGATTGGGTTTACGGAGTGATAGGCCCCTTGCAGGTCCTTTGCGTCTACGATTTCGCCAGCACATGGGAAGTGGTAGCGGTGATAGTCCGCAGGGCACAAGCGCACAATTGCCAGCGCGCCGCCGATGTAGCGCTCTGAGATGCCTGGCAGCATTTTGCGGATGGAGAATGGATGACCTTTGACTGGAACGAAGGTGTCTTCATCCAGCTTTGGAAACACCAGAACGCGCCCATCTGCCGGACTGACGATGCTGTTGGCATCGTTATCATACGGGCGGGCATCCTCTTTCAGGTGACGGATAAAGAACTCGTTGAAAGACGCAAAGCTTGCCTGCGGGTCTGCAAACTCGGCTGTGTCAATGTTGAGCTCATCAATGGCGCTTTGGATTTTGCCGGTTGAGAGCGAGCTGTCGTAATACCAGCCCATCGCCTTGCTGAGGGCTGCAGAGCGGAACAGTAGTTTTTCGATCAGGCTGGAGCTGGAATCCTGATAGGCCCAGCGGATCCACTTTTCTCCCAGAACCGTTTCTTCAAACTCTTTGCCGGTTTCACGGTCGATAACGATAATGGGTTGTTTCTCAGACATCTGGCAGCCTTACTCGCAAAAGAACGAGGCTTTACTAGGTGAGATACCCAAAGAAGGCAAGTAACTCTCACTTTTATTTTAATGTCTGCCCGCAGGTACAAGTCTCTCTTCACCAGTTCTTTCAAATCCCGGCGTGAACGCCTGAATCTACGTCATTTCCAGAGTATCCGAGACTAAATTACAGCCAGTCGATCTCATTCACTGCGGAGTTTCCGATGCCAGAAAACAAGCTCACACCCGAACAGCATCAATGGGCACAGAAGGTCTACCGGCACTTGCAGTGGAAGTTCCCGTTGGTGGAGGGAGACCCGCATGAAGACGATGAGCTTGAGGAAATTCCGCTGGATGATGTGGAGCTTAACACCTCTTCTCCAGGTAACACGGAAGATGCTGTCGAGGAGCCTGTTTCTGAACTGGAAGCCCGGAAGAAGGCGCATGATGCGGAACTGAGCAGCCTTTATAAGCGCCTGAAGCGTATCAGAAAATCTATCGAAGTCGCGGGCAAACGCAGCAAGGTGTTTACCGAAGAGGATGAAACGCAGGATCTGTTTGAAGCCGCCAAGGCGCTTGGTGAAGAGCAAATTGCTTTGGCAACTGAGGTTTCTGGCCAGAAAGATCAGGATGGTTTTCATGATCTTGGAGCAATCAAGGGTCATCTGGATAAAGCCGATCACTACCTGAAGACCATGCAGGCCGCCTATCAGAAGGGTCAGGGAACAGCCGTTGAAGAGCTGGAAGACCTGAAGAAGACCGCCGCGCGATATCAGCAGCGTGTTGAAGAGCTCCACAAAGAACGCGCTCCTTTGACAAACTGGAGCGTTGATCTTTCCGCAGTCGATAGTGCCTACAGTGCAGCGCTGGACAACTTCACCGAGATGAACCGCGCTATTTCAGGCTACGTGGTGTCAGAGGTCAATCGCACTCTGGATGTGGCGAAAGAAAAGCTGGCACAGCTGAAGGAAGCGACTGACAGTGCGAAGCGTTATGCAGATGCGAGTGGCACCGAGCTGTTGCTCAAGGTTTCAATTGCAGAGCGTACCATCAAGGATCTGAGTGAGCAGAGCATTACGCTGGATGATACGCCGGATCAGCTGGGTGCATTCAACAAGGCCCATGATGAAGCTGTCGCTGAGGCCAAGAAGGCCAATGATGCTGTTCTTGGCAAGCGTGGCCGGGATTGTGAGGCCGCATTGACGAAAGCGGACAAGGCCATTTCTCAAATGCAGCAGATTTTGTTGCTGGCACGCACAGCCGCTGCGGGGAGTGAGTTTGCGCCATCTGACAACGTGGATGAGACCTTCCTTCAACAACTTGCCGATGATGTTTCAAGGCAGGAGAAAATCGTCGATGAGCTCAACGGCCAGCGTGATCTGGTCAAGAACCATGGCATCAACTACCCGTCCTTTGAAGCGGCTTACCAGTCTGCGCAGACGGGGATCCTTGGAGCACAAGCGGCTTTGCTGGCGCGGAACGGATTTTCGGCACAGGCCAGCATTCATGATGTGCGTGATGCTGCTGAGGACATGAAGGATTACATTGCGGAAGCCGAAAGTGCACTTGAGGTTCTTGCTGAGCAAATTCGGGATTTGCGAAGAGCACTGGAGCCGTTGGCCGACAAGCGCAGGGACTTTGAAAAGTATGCGCAGGCCGATGAGAAATTTGGCGGAAAACAACTTGGCCGGTTTGATGCGGTTTGTGCAGAAGTGTCGGCACTGATTGATTATGCCGAAGTCTGCATGCAAGGCCAGCGCGTTGAGGAAGCGGATCAGGCCGTTGGCAACTCCCGCAATGGTTTGAAGAGACTGGAGAAGGAGGCGAAGAGCCTGCTTTGGATGCCTCAGGTCAGCAGTGCGGCAACGGAAGACGAAGCGCGTGAGATGCTGGAGAAGGCCATTGCGCGTGTGCGGGCTGATGTTCAGGATTACGATAAGATGCGCAGCGTTTTCCGGGACAATGAAGAGCTCAAGATCTACGCGAACCTTTTTGACAAGGCTGCTGATTATGTTTCTCAGGCAGAAGATCAGCTGGCGAGAAAGCGGTTTGCGAATGCAGAGGATGCACTGGACAATGCGCGTGTCACACTCGATTCCATGGAAATCGCCTATGAGCGCGGGGCTGATACGGCTGCAAAGGTGGAAGGGTTCCTTGCTGATGTTGAAGCTGCCAAAGACCGGATTACTGCTGTTTATGACCAAGGTATGGCCCTGCAAAACCCGGATCATAAAAATGACTTCCTCAGTTACAACAGCATCGCTACAGACTTCGCCTTTCAGGTAGAAGGCCTGATTGCAGAAGGCAGAGTGAAGGATGCCCGTGCAATCCTGAGCAACCTGAAAGTTGCACTTGCTAATCTGGAGCGGTGTGTCACCCAAAAGCCACCAAAGAAAAAGAAAGCAAAAGCTGAACCAAAATCCACTGAGACGCCAGTTCAGGAGCAACAGGCACAAGCGGAGGCAGTTGATCCTAAAGCGGCTGAGCAAAAGGAGTTGGGGCAGCAGCTGGATCAGATCCGAAATGCGATCAACACGATCTTCAGTCAGGCCCGACCCCATTGCGTCGACGAGTATGTGAAAGATCTGGAGGAAGCCTACGCCTCAGCGATGCAGCAGCAGGAAGAAGCAAGTACTGCTCTGACAACAGGAGATCTGGAAGGGGCTCGCCAGTCGGCCTCAGCGGCCAAGCAGGTTCTGAGTGTCATGCAGACCATTCAGGACAACAGCCGGCAGATCCTGACCTCCCTGCTGAATGGTCTTTCTGAAGGGGCGACATATTACGATACGCTGATTTCCGGCATCTATCAGAAACGAGCAGAGTTTGATGACTGGAATGTCGACCTGGCGCAGTTTGATAACGCTCACAATCGAGCGCAAGAGACATTGCGCAATCTTCATAAAGCCATCAAGGATCAGATCGCGGAGCATGCCAAGGCCCTGCTCGATAAGCTGGAGGATGATAAGCAGGCTTTGGAAGAAGCTTATACTGAGACCTGCGAAAGTCGAGATATGTTGCGATCTGATCTGATCATTCAGGTTTCTGACAAGCAAAGCGAACTCTCACAGCTGTTTCCCCAGCAATACCGCTTTGATGGGAATGAAGCTTTGCTTGAGCGCTTTGCCAAGCAACACGCTATGGCTCTCGTTTGCGCGCAGGTGATGCTGGACAACCTGAAGGCCGAGAATGGCAAGGAAGTTGAAAATCAGTTCGCCAAGTTTGATGAGTGCGTGGCAAATCTGAAAGAGATGCTCAAAGAAGCTCCGCTGCCTTCTGCTGAGAACCAAACACCAGAGATTGATGAGGATGAGAGCATCTCGATTGGCATTGAGCAAACCTATCGGCAGCTCAAATCCTTCGGAAAACGCAAAGATCTCTTCAAAAACAAAGAGGACCTTGCTGAGTTCAACGCCCTCGTCAAAGAGGTTGAAACTTATCTGCAAGAAGCCGAAGCTCAGCTGGGTGGGCGAGATGCCAAGAGTGCCTTTGATAAGGTGGAGGCAGCCATGGAGAATGTACGGGCTGCCTTTGAGCGCGGCCAGCGCACTGCTGCAACGCTTGAGGCCTATCAGATCAAGGTTGAGGAGCTGGCAGACACCATCAACCAACTTTTCGGCCAGCGCGGTGTCATTCAGGACGAAGATGACATGGCTATCTTCGTCGATCACAACGAGACAGCCAGCGAAGCTGCTTACAAGAGTGAGAGCTTCCTGAAAAACGGAAAGATCACCGAAGCTGAGGTTCAGTTCGGCTTTCTGCGCAGCCTGATTGCCAGCATGGAGCGGATCCTCAAGCAACAAGTCACCAAACAACGCAAAGGCATCTTCAAGCGGCGGGGAGCTGTTCGCCACGGTAAGAAGAAATAGCGCCTTCAGTCCCGGATTTCAGCGGCATTTCAAGTTGTGCTGGAAGCGGTGTTTGAAGACGTTTGGAAACCATTGTCTGCAATTCTGGCCCGACGCTCTTGCATTTTAATTCGGGATTGGAACGCAGAATGAGACGCTATTTCACGACAGGCCTATGCCTGATTGCCATTGCTGGTCTGGCGGGATGTCAGACAACGACGCCTGGTCAGGGTCGTTTGGGTGGTAAGGACGTTCAGTTTGAGGTGACCGAGAACTTCTTTGGCGGTGGTGGCGCAGCGACGACTGCCACTCTGCCGGATGGCGAAGTGTTTACGGGTAAGCTTGTTACAGCGAAGAGCGAGACCACCAACATTGGTGAAAGCGACTTCGGCGGCTTTGATGATTTCGACGACTTCGATGATTTTGACGGGTTTGATGACGGGCCGTTCCTTGTCTCAACCTTCTCGACCACCTACAGCCCTTATGCGCGTGGCGTGCTGTTCAGTGCCAAACGCAGCATGCGCTGTGTCGTGACGCTTTCCAACCCAGCCGGTGGCTTCTCTGACGGCGGTGTCGGGCAGTGTAAGCTTTCCAATGGTGGAACGTTCCCGGTGGAGTTCTAGCGAGCGAAATCTTTTCGTTATTGTGCTTTTTGTGATTGCTGGTCTCATAGCCCCTGACCTACAGCCGGTTCAGGGGCTTTTGGCTGTGGTGACTGTAGTGTTTGAACTCATTTTCTGACAGCCGAACCCGACATTCAATTATTCGGGATTGGTGAATTACAATGAAGACTATTCTAAAAATCGGTGTGTGCGTTGCTGCATTTTCAGCTTTGGTGGGCTGTCAGTCGACCACGACGGGGCAAGGCCGTGTTGTCAGCAAAGATGGCAAGAACTCCCAGAGCGTGACGTTTCAGGTGACCGAAGAGCTTCTCGACAATGGCGCAGCCTCTGTTGTGGCGACACTTTCCAGCGGTGAGTTCTTCACCGGTAAGCTGGTGACTGAGAAGAAGCAGACTGAGAGCGTTGAAGACGGTTTCTTCTATGAAGATGACGACGATGACTTCTTCACCTCCAGCTCTTCCACCACCTACAGTTCCAAAGCCAAAGGTGTACTGTTCAGCGCTGCTCGTTCCATGCAGTGTCAGATCACCCTGAGCAACCCAAGCCTCGGGTTTGCAGATGGCGGCGTTGGCCAGTGTAAGATTTCTACTGGCGAGACTGTGCCGGTTCAGTTCTAAGTACACGCTTCGAAAAAGCCTGAGAAGCCCATTGCCTCTCAGGCAAATTCAGCAGAGGTTATGCCTCTGCGCACTCTCTATGCTTGTTAGGTTTTGGTGAGGTCCAGCGCGCAAGGATCGAGCAACTCCGAAATCTTCTCGCTACTTCCCTGCACATCTTCTATGTGGCTGCGCACAGTATCAAACAGCGTCAGCAACGCTTCATATTCCTGCGTTTTTGCTTCTTGGCTATTGTAAAACAACCTTCTATTTCAGCTGAAGCTCTACCCAAATACGAACATTGCGATTAACAGTCTCGACAGTTATCCTTTTTGGGTTTCTACAACTCTAAGCCTGTCGTTTTTGATGAAAGTGTTTTGATGTCAACTGATAGTTCCCTGCCTCGCGGCACATTGGCGATTGAACTTATCCGAACAGTTCTTAAGCAGATAAAAAACGGCAAGGAACCTCATGAAATTGAAACAAGTGACTCTAACCAAAACGCATCGCCTGTCGTCAAAAGTTTGATCGATCTAGGTTTAGTAGATCACCTTTCAATCGTAGCAGCTCTTCAAAGCGAGGCGAGGTCAGGGACTTATTTCTTAACTGATAAAGGTCTTAAATGGCTTCGCACCTATGACAGATGGGAGCGCTTCAAACATGAAGTATCTAAGTGGCAAATCCTTTGGGGTATAATCTTGGGAATTTCAATCAACATGATTTCTAATTTAATTTGGCCGTACATTCTAAGCTTCTTATCTGTGTAACAAGGCTCTCAAAAGCTAATAAGAGAGTAATTTGAACGATGTTGTTGAGGAGAATGCTATGTCTGAGTTCAGAAAGTTCTTCCTAACTAAAGATAAAAACAAAGGCGATTGGGTGTTAGAGCAAGAAGGTTCAGGGCGGGCCCGAAGACGATTTTCGACCAAGGCCGAAGCCACAGCTGGCGGTGTTTTGGAGGGTGCCCTAGGTTCAGCTGGAGGCTCTGTGCGTATCCGTAAAGAAAACGGCCAAATACAAGAAGAACGCACTTTTCCACGCGCCAAAGATCCTGAAAAGAGTCCCGGTTAAGCTCAAATAAGCAACAAATCAGTTTCAAGCTTTTATTGTACCACACCTATATAGTTGCCCCCTCACTCAACCTTTTCCGGCATGCCTTTGCCGTTGTTCCACCAGCGGTTTGGGTTGGTGCTGTTGGGGTTGTAGGCGGCGCGGCTGGCCCAGTCTTCGCGGAGGAAGATAACGGGTTCTTCGTAGTGGTGGACGTGGATGATGGCGTCCATGACTTTTTCGAGGATTTGCAGGTCTCGCTCGATGGAGATTTTGAGCTCCACCATGGGGTAGGTCTCTGTCATACCGGCCTCAAAACCATCCACGTGGGTTGTGGTGGTGGAGTTTGGTTCTGGCTGAGAGGTTTCCTTGCCGATTGCGGAGATGCTTGCGTTGCGCTGGTAGCGGCCAAAACTAAGCGGGTGCACTTGCATGACGGCATCCAGTATGCGGTCCGTGTCTTCCGGCAGTGTTTGGATTTCAATTGTCCAGACCGGTTCAAAACGGCCTGATTTGGCCTTGTATTCAGATAGATCGCTCATCATCCCCTCCCCTCATTGTTGTCCTGCGTTTTGCCGCGAAATGTGCCGTAGAGCCCTACGATACCGACAGCGCTAATCAGCAAGCCTGCGATGACGTTGAACAGGGTGCCATCATAAAACGCAGTGTAGGCGAAGTAAGCGCCATAGCCGCTGATGAAGCAGGTGATCAGAACGTACAGAACTTTGCGGAAATTGCGCATGAAGCAGCCTCGCTCGCTGGCAGGAACCTGAGGGAGCCTAACAGATTCCCTCGTGTTTGCATCCACGAGTGATCAGAGAGCTCCTTCTGAAAGTGTCGCTTTTTTTCAATACGCGTGGGTTGTGGCTAGTTAGGTTTCTTCTCAGGAAAACAGGAGAGATTCCATGCACTTGAAATACGTCATCATGTACGTTGAGAACCCACGCGAGACTATCGACTTTTATTGCAAAGCCTTTGATGTGGAGCCCGGTCTGATCACCGAAGAAGGTGATTATTGTGAGGTGAAAACCGGAGAGACAACTCTGTCGTTCTCTTCCTTCAAGCTGATGGAAAGCCTTGGCAAAAATCCTTCACAGGCAGATGCGAGTAATCCGTGCTTTGAGGTTGCTTTCCAGACTGAAGATGTGGCTGGCGGCCTTGCAAAGGCGTTGTCAGCAGGTGCTGAGCTTGTGCAGGATGTGAAGGAAGAACCGTGGGGGCAAACGACCTCCTACGTGAAGGACATGAACGGTTTCCTGATCGAGATTTGTTCGCCGGTGACAGCTCCGGCTTAAAATTAGCCAAAGGCGATGGATTGGGCTTGTTGCTTGAAGCTTGTGTTTGCGGCGAATTGCATGGGCGAGACGCCAAACCAGCGTTGGAACTCGCGGCTCATGTGCGCCTGATCAGAGAAGCCGTTGTCGAGGGCGAAGTCCGCCCAGTTTTCGACGGTATCAACGCGTCGGGCAGCTTTGCGGATGCGGGCAAGCTGACGCCAGTAGACCGGTGAACGGTTGGTGTGGCGCGCCAAGGTGCGCTGCAATGTTTTGAGCGTCACCCCCAACGCTCCTGCGGAGGCGGCAATGGACACTTGCTCCTCCGCAATGCAGCCCAGCGCTTCAGACACACGTGTATTGAGACGGGTATAATCCGCAAGCAACTGATAGATGGTGGCTTCATCCCATGACCCCAGCCCCTTCAGCGCTGCGAGCAATGCTGGCTCATTGACCTGCGTGCCCGGCTTAAGGCGAAAACCGATCATCCGATTGACAGTGATGCGATCGGTTTGGTGGGGTTCGTCAAACAGCTCAGAGACCTGCCAGGCAGGGCAATTGCCTTCCACTTCGGTGACAATCAGATCCCGACAGCCATCTGGCAGGATTGGACCGGAGACGCCCAGTTGTCCGGAATGACGCCAGACCTGAGCGAGCGTTTCAGGCAAAGACGTGCTGGTTTGATTTTGCTGCACACCTTCCCTCCCTTGTTCGCTTCGTGGTCTGCCTTCAGCAATTTGCCATCAGATCAACGGGGGAGCAAACAGATTTACTCCCAAAACCTGATCTCTTTGGCTCTATGCTTATCCCTCCTTAGTGGCGATGAAAACATCTCGGTTCGGAAACTGTCTGACAGCTCTGGATTGCTGATTGAAGTGCGCTGTCAGCAGGTAATCCGGATTGCTGGCAAGCCATTCTGACAGGTCGATGGCCTGATACTCACCGGTGTTAAAGGCAATCAGAATGCGCGCCTTTTCTGTTCCTGTGTTTTCAATGGAGTGGCCGTAGCCTTGCGGGATGTAGCCGACATCTCCTTTACTCAGAGTTTCAATGGCATAGCGGCCTTTAGCGCCAAACATGGTGACGCTGATGCTGCCTTCCATCACATACTGCCATTCATCCGCATTGGGGTGCCAGTGAAGTTCTCTTAGCGCACCTGGATCAAGCTCCAAAACAAGGCCGGTGATGGTTGTTGCAATGGGGAACTCATTCTGGCTGACACGCCATATACGTCCACCCTTGCGCGTTACCTTGGGCTCTTGTTTCAGGAGGCTGTATTTGTGCGCTTCCGGAGTAGGATTGAACTCCCCCTGATGGGGCAGCGTGGGTTGCTCCGGAGGGATGACGCCGTTGACAAAGTAGGCTTCTGATTTGGGGAAGTTGTCGAACGCGCTTTCAGGCATGCCAAGGTTCTTGGCCAGCAGGTTCTTCGGTGTGTGGCCCAGCCAGTCTGTGATGCTGAAGGTGCCGAACTCTGAGAAGTAGCCGTTATCAAAGATCAGAATGAAGTGGCAGGGTTCATCGCCCAGGCATTGGATGGAATGTCCGTGCCCTCTTGGAAAGTACCAGACGTCACCGGGTTCAAAATCATCCGTTGCGGATTGACCATTGGGATTGATGACTGTGGTCCGGCAGCGGCCATCCATGACGAAGGCCCACTCTGCGGCTGTTGCGTGCCAGTGCAGCTCGCGGGCGACACCCGGTTCCAGCTTCATGGACACGCCAGCGATGCCTGTTGAGATGGGGAACTGTTCGACAGTGGCCTCTTTGCCAAAGCTGCCGCCATCGACACGTCCGGTGGTTTTCTCCAGCTCGAACTTGAATCTCGGGAGTTCTTTGTTTGCCAGGTCTGGTTCGGGAACGTTGTTCCAGAATGGCCCTGATGGATACTCAGCTGCGGAGGCTTGTGTTGCTACTGCTCCGCCAACACCCGCTGCCATGGCAGCTTTGAAAAAGTCCCGTCTTGATGCGCCAGACATGATGCCTCCCTACGATCAGGAAATGCAGCGCGCACATATTATCACGGTGTGGTTTGTGGGCAATGATGAGATGGTAGGGCACCTCACAGGCGAGGCGAAATGCTGGCGTTAGTGTTAATCAGTCGTGCCCAGCCAAAGATTACGGATTTTCATTTGAATGCGGCTTGTATTGCGAGGAAAATAGACCTTGTAGGGCAACAACTTGCTGCGCCCCTCTGATTTCCTGATGCCTATTGCAAAGATTGGATCGCTCATGTCTGTCGATGTTACTCAGCAATACAAGACCAGCTCAAATCTTAGAACCCGCGCGAACCTGCACCGGCGTTATGCCAATAAGAACTGGTTTGAGTGGGCTTACAAACACATGGGGTTTCGCGAAAACAGCAAGATCGCAGACATTGGGTGTGGCACAGGCTGGTTCTGGACAGCCAATCAACATGTGCTACCAAATGGGCTGGATGTTTCGTTGCTCGATCAATCCGCGCAGATGGTGGCAGAGGCCAAAGGAGCTTTGGAAGCGCTTTCTGCCGTGCAGCGTGTTTCCGGTTATGTTGAAAAGGCTGAAGCAATCCCGTTTGAGGATGCTTCCTGCGATATGGTGATGGCGATGCACATGGTCTATCACCTGTCGGATCCCGATAAAGCCATGGATGAGATGCAGCGTATCCTGAAACCAGATGGGCAGCTTGTCATCTCGCTTAACAGCCCCTCCAACCTGAAGCAGATTTATGAGATCAACAGCCGCGTGTTTGATGTGGCTCCAGTTGACCCTTCCACTGTGATAGCACCACCTGCTGACGTTGCAGGCCAGCTGCAGCAGCGTTTCAACTCAATCTCTCTGCTGACTTATAAAGACATCTACGAGATTGATGACGCTGAGACCGTGTTCGCAACCCTGACGTCCTACCCTCCCGGCAATGAGGCGACGGAGGCACAACAGACTCAGCTGCGTGCTGAGATCAGCAAATCTCTGGAAGAGCACCACGGCGTTATGAGCTCACCGCATGAGGTGCTTTTGCTTGTGGCGCAGGAGCCAAAGGCGGTTTGATTACCGCTCTTCTTCATCGGAGAGGTAGCGTTGTAGCTTGTCTTTGTTGGCGACTTTGAGTTCGCGGCCTCGTTTTTCGACGAGGCCCAGCTCGATCAGTTGGCTGACAGCGCGGCGGTAGACGCGTTCTGAGCAACCGAAGCGTTCAGCCTCCCGGAAGACACGTTCAAACTGGATTGGGGGCTTGTTGCCCAACTCGCGGAGCATCAGGTCTTTGGCGATGTTGTAGGCCAGCGGGTACATGAAGTGCGATGTGACCCGATCCATCACGCCCTGATAGGTATCTGCCAGACATTGGCTGAGCCAGATACCCACATGCGGGTGCTGAACAAGTAATGCTTCCAGCTCAGCAATCGGGATCACTCGAACACTGACCGGACCATCGCAGCGGATATCGAACTGGATCGGCTTGCCGGTGAGGAACTCAATCTCTCCGTAGAGGCGATCCTCTATATTGAAACGGCCATGACTGAAGCGACGACCGTTGGCTGCCGTGTAGCTGACCGTACAATATCCGTCATCGATCCAATAGAGGTGCTCAAGGGTCTGGCCTTGCCGGAGGAGGTATTCTCCAGGCTCCATATGGCGCAAAAGGAACGGGCCAGATTTGATCCATTCCAAGACTTCCTTATGTCCAATTTCAGCGAGCGATTTAATTGTCATTTTTGCATTATTTAATTCAGAGATGCGGACAATTGTCCTGTTTTTGAATCGGAGATATTTCTACCTTTCTCCTTGCAAGCTGCATAGGAGAATCTTGATGACACCGCATATCAACGCCCAGACTGGAGACTTTGCTGAAACAGTCCTCATGCCGGGTGATCCGCTTCGCGCAAAGTATATTGCAGAAACCTATCTGGAAAATGTACGCGAAGTTACTAACGTGCGTAACGTGCTTGGTTTTACTGGTGAATACAAGGGTAAACCACTTTCCGTTATGGCGCATGGTATGGGTATGCCATCCATCTCGATCTATGCACATGAGCTGATCAACTTTTATGGCGTCAAGCAGCTCATCCGCGTCGGCAGCTGCGGTGGTGTTGATGAAGAGCTGAAACTGCGCGATCTGATCGTTGCAACCAGCGCCAGCACCAACTCCGCGATGATCCGTGATCGCTTTGCAGGCTATGACTATGCTGCTGCTCCGGATTTTGAACTGCTGAAGGCTTGTTCTGAAGCTGCGAAAGAGCTCGACCTCTCGCCGCGCTTCGGCAACATTCTCTCTGGTGACCTGTTCTACGGTTCCAATCCAGCTCTGCTGCCAGCCATGCAGAAAATGGGCGTTCTGGCAGTGGAAATGGAAGCTGCGGCCCTGTTTGCGATTGCTGCGGAGTTCCGCGTGAAAGCACTGTGCGTGCTGACCGTTTCTGATCACCTGATCACTGCAGAAGAGACTTCTTCCGAAGAACGCCAGACCAGCTTCAACCAGATGATGGAGCTCGCTCTGGAAACTGCTTATGCAACAACACCTGAAATGGCTGACGCATAATGAATATGGAACTTGTAGGCTATCTGGCCTCAATCACCGTGATGACTTCCCTCCTGATGGGCAACGTCCTGTGGCTTCGTGTGATCAACATGATCGGTTGTATCCTGTTCACCATCTATGGTGTTGCAGTTGATGCTTACCCGGTTGTTTTGCTCAACGGCATGTGCGTGTTCATCAACATTTACCACTTGGCAAAATTGAGAAAGCAACAACAACAAGCACTTACGCCAGCAGAAGCGTAAGGCACTCGCCCCCATCAAGCCAAGGTATTTGTAAACTCAAGAGCCCTGAGCGTCCTCCAAGACGCGCTCAGGGCTCTTTTTCTTTTTATCAGGCCAGTTCCGGCTGCAGCAGCTTGCATTTTCAGCTAGCGCCGCTCTCCCTGCCACCTTCAGCTGCGAAAACGCGGTATAGCAGGGTGACATTTTCGGCTGAAGCTGCTTTGCCAAAGGTGAGCTGTGGTTTCCCAGTTTCATCTAAGGCTAGCTTGTAGAGCACTAAATATCGTGCTTCGAGAAAGCTTTGAAATGCCTCGGCGGTGTCATTTTCAGCAAATGTAAGCTGTATTCCCCGATGTGAGTGTGACGTCACCTTTGGCTCCACAGATGCCAAGGTTGAAGTTTGATCGTCTAACACAAACTCAGCTTCCATCATTGCACCACTTTCAGATCAACTAACAGCCAGACCTGGTCCCAGCGGTTTAGTCTTTCTTCTGGAGAGAGTGAGGCTGGGGAGACTGGTTGTGCGTGGGGCAAGACTGGGTAGTCTTTGAGGAGTGGGGCGCGGACGGCGCCTTTGAGTTGGTCGTTAATTTGGCAGGTGACGGCAATCATGTCGTTGCAAGCCGGGCAGAATAGGATAGTTGCCTGTTGGCTTCCCTGCTTTTCTTCAGTCAGCGGCTGCGAAGCTTCGATGAGAAGCTCCCCTTTGGGGTGAGACAGGTAGATGCCATCGTGTTGGGTGCAATAGTCGCAAGAGCATCGGCGAGGCGTGTACTCGCTGAGCGGCTTATGCAGTTTCAGCTTCACGTGCGTTCCACCGCAGGAACATTGGCCGTGGCTTATCTCATGCATTGCGATGCTTCCTTGCTCGTTCTTCCGTCCCAAGAAGGTATCGTTCTGCCCGCACTCATTGAAGTTTATTTTCATTATGGTCTATTATTCACTTCATGAATTTAAGCAGTATGGATCTCAACCTGCTTCTGGTGTTTGAAGCAGTTTACTCGGAACGCAATCTGACACGGGCGAGCAAGCGACTGAACCTGACGCAGCCTGCTGTCAGCAATGCACTGCGTCGTTTGCGGGATACCTTTCAGGACCCTCTTTTCATCCGCACTGCGGACGGCATGGTACCAACAGATCTGGCGGAGCAGTTGGCAGGTCGTGTTCTGGATGCACTGGAAATGCTGCGCAGTTTTGAGAGCCGCGAGAGCTTTGATCCAGCAGGGCTTTCGCGAGATTTTCGTATCTCTATCAGCGACTATAACGGCATGCTGGTTTTACCCCGTCTTCTGAAGGAACTGGCTGAGCAAGCACCAGGTGTCAGCATCACCACCTCGCAAATACAGCGCGCGCATGTGAGTGAGCACCTCAGTACAGGGCAGGTCGATCTGGTTCTTGCCCCGAAGCAAGACGTCGCCAACCTTTCCTATGAACCTCTGTATTCCGACGACTATGTGGGCGTGGCTTCGGCACATTACGGGCCTGAGGGTGGCCAGATGTCATTGGAGGAGTACTGCCAGCGCGAGCACCTGCTGTTTTCGCTGGAGGGGTATGGCAGAAGCACTGTGGATGTTGCTTTGTCCAAACTTGGCAAGAAGCGCAAGGTGGTTTTGCGCAGCTCTCACGTGCACACGATCCCCCATGTTCTTGAAGGGTCAGCGTTCATTGCGACCCTGCCCCGCCTCATAACGCTGGACTACCTGAAGCGGTTTGAGCTGACCAGTTTCAGCCTGCCTTTTGAGCTGAAAGGGCATGAAGTCGGATTGCACTGGCACGCAAGGCAGCATCACGACCCGGCTCATGAATGGCTGCGCGGGTTGATCAAGGAGCTGTTCGCTCACTAGCGGCTTGAGCCTCAAGTATGTGCTTGTAGTAGATTTCGCCTCGTTCAGCGGCGAACATGTCGACGATGAGGCCTTGCGTGGCAAGCATCAGCAGGGTCACGCCTATAGCATTGGCGTGGGCATTGCTGAACAGGAAGAACAAGGCGAGACCGCCCAGAGCAAATGCGATCGCGAGAGGGTATGTGATGCGGAAGATCTTCTCAAACCCTTCCACACGTTGCTTTTCTTCTGCGATGAAGCCAGCAGGGTCTTCGTGGTACTGCTCTGAAAACGTGGTCATGCGCTGGGTGTTGTTGGCCACTCCAAAGATACCCGTTGTGGAGCCAATGGTGCCCAACACGATAAGAGGGATCATCATAGCCTTGGCGCTTGGTGTGGAGCCAAACCAGCCGAAAGCAATGCCGGAGAGCAAAATGACTAGGCCTGCAGTGCCAAAGATCGATGCTTCCAGAATTTCGCCTTTGCACCATTGCAGCGTGTAGTGAATGAAGTCCATCTGGCCCTCGCATTTTCATTGCGGCACCATTTAAGTGAACATCGTTCTCTTGTCAATTACGGGTTAATTCGCAGTCCTGATGCTTTTGGTGATGTAGTCCATGAAGACTTTGATCTTGGGCGAGATGAGTTCCCGTTTCAGATAAATAGCGTAGGTGGATGTCTGCTGGCCATGAGGGCTGAAGGTTAGATCTGGGAGTACCTGAACCAACTCCCCTGTCGCCAGTTCCCGGCGTACGGCCCAGTGTGGAATGAGGGCCAGTCCTCCGTGGTTCAGGATCAACTGCTTCTGCCCGTTGACGCTGTTTGTTTCCAGAGTGTCGCTTAAGGTAAGTCTCTCTATTTTATCTGAGATTTGGAACCAGTTAGCCCAGCCTGCATAGCCGTATTTAATCGCACGATGTTTGGTCAAATCCTGCGGAGTTTCGGGAGTCCCTGCCTGTTTCAGATAGGTTGGGCTGGCGCAGATGATGAAGTTGTTTGGCAAAAGGTGGCGGGCAATGAGAGAGGAATCTGCCAGAGATCCACTGCGGATTGCCACATCAACGCCCTCCTCAATCAGGTCCACGACCCGCTCTGTCAGTTCAACCTTGATCTTCAGTTTCGGATACTCCGACATAAAGGCCGGAACCAGCGGCAAGATAACGGTTTCTCCAAAGCCGACAGTGGAGCTGATGGTGAGCGTGCCTTGAGGCTCCTGTTGCAAGTCACTGATTGCGCGTTTGGCTTCATCAAGATCAGAGAGGATCTGCCGGGAGTAGCTGTAAAACCGAAGGCCTGCCTCAGTGGGAGAAACCTTTCTTGTATTGCGGTTTAGGAGACGAACACCGAGTTCTTCTTCAAGGCTGGCAATCTGACGGGAGATGGAGGAGGGCTGCAAATCAAAGCGGCGACTTGCTTCCGTGATGCTTTGCTCCTCCATGACGGCGTTGAAGTAGGCAATGCGCTTCATCATGGTGGCTTCCTCCGATTTCAAACACTCATTATTGCCTTATACGCAAAAATGATTTGTTTAAAGCCGCATTGTTCTGCATCAGCCGCAAAAATAAGGTCGCCTCACCCATAACGAGTGAGGCTTCTTATGAAAGCGATGATTTTGAACGGTCTGGGCGCAAGCGATGTGTTTGAGCTGGCTGAACTGGAAAAACCAAGAGCCACTGCCGGGCATGTTGTTGTGAAAGTTTGCGCAACGAGCGTGAACCCGTTGGACACGATGCTGCGGTCCACTGAAACACCGTGGTCGGAGAACCTTCCTCAGGTTCTGCATGGCGATGTTGCTGGCATTGTTGAGGAAGTTGGCGAAGGCGTTACACGCTTCAACGTTGGTGACCGTGTGTATGGCTGCGCGGGTGGTGTGGCTGGCATCAATGGCGCTTTGAGTGAGTACATGCTGGTTGATGCGGACCTGATGGCTCACAAGCCCAACTCATTGACCATGAGACAGGCAGCAGCGCTTCCGCTGGTTTCCATCACAGCCTGGGAAGCACTGGTGCAGAAGCTGAGGGTTTCAGCGGATGACAAGGTGTTGGTGCATGGCGCAACAGGTGGTGTTGGCCATATCGCCGTTCAGCTGGCAAAAGCGCTGGGAGCGAAGGTAACGACCACATCTCTTGCCAAGAACCTTGCAGCCGCTAAGAAGCTAGGTGCGGATCATGTGGTGAATGCGGAGGAGACATCAGTTGCGGAGTACGTTGCTCAGCACACCGGTGGCGAAGGGTTTGATGCGGTGTTTGACACCATCGCCGGTGAGCACATTCAAAAGAGCTTTGAAGCAGCGCGCATGAACGGCGCGGTTGCTACAATCTTGCCGATTGCCGATGTGTTGCAAGTGGCCCTGAAGGGGTTGAGCTTCCACAGTGTGCTGATGCTGATCCCGATGGTGACGGGTAAGAACCGCCGCGTGCATGGTGAGATTTTGGAGCAGATTGCCAAGCTGGTGGATGAGGGCAAAATCACTCCGCTGTTGGATGAGACGGAGTTCAGCGTGCTGGATGTTGCCAAAGCCCATGACAGGCTGCAATCCGGTGAAGCCGTAGGCAAAGTTGTCATGAGTGGCTTCCACGCTGAAGCCTGACGTTTAAACATCACCACCAGTGCGCATCAGATGCACTGGTGGTTTCCTTTTGTCCCTCTAATCCAGCAGAACGTTCCGGCGGGCTTCGCTGGTGCGTTTGGTGGAGAGGAGAAGGTTGGTTTCACTGGCGGAGATGCCGTCAATCAGGCGGATGCGGCGCAGCACATCGTCAAAGTGCACCAGCGTGTCCGTGCCCAGCTCCAGGATCAGATCCCACTTGCCGTTTGTGGTGTGCAGTGCGGAGACCTCAGTCATCTTGTTGAGCTGGTTGACGATGCGCTGGGTGCCTTTGCCCTCGATCTTGATCATCATTATGCCACGAACAGGTTGTTCAAAGACATCGCCCCGCAGCACCACTGTGTAGCCGAGGATATCACCAGCTGATTTCAAACGCTCCATGCGTGCGCGCACCGTTGAGCGAGATATCTTCAGCTCAAGGGCTAGATCAGAAACACTCGCCCGCGCATTCCTACGTAGTATCGCGATGATTTTTTGATCTATATCATCCAAAGTGCGTAACCTTACTTACCATTCTGGCCAATGCGACCACCATTTTGATCACAATGCCAGCTTTCTACCGCCACTTCCACAAGGATAATACCCCATATTGGAATTAAACGGGAAGTGGGAATGAAGAATACCGTTGTGCTCGTAGGTACACCTGTACAGACAGGAACCAACATTCAGGGCTGCGTGATGGGCCCGGATGCTCTGCGAACTGCCGGACTGCAAGGCTCCCTTGAGGCACTGGGCTACTCCGTTATAGACCGGGGCAACATTTTACCAGAGGCAAGTCCTGATCGGGTTCATTCCAACAGCGCTATCCACCATTTGAGCGAGACAATCAGCTGGACATCTAAGCTGCATGATGTGGCTCTGCATGAGATGCGTAAAGGGCACCTGCCAGTTTTCCTTGGTGGTGATCACTCCATGGCGGCAGGTACCGTCAGCGGTATTGCCCATGCGGCGGCAGAGGCTGAAGAAGAGCAGTTTGTGCTTTGGCTGGATGCGCACCCGGATCTCCATAATCTGAGCACCACCAGTAGCGGTAATCTGCATGGCACGCCCGTGGCTTATTTCTGCGGTCTTCCCGGTTTTGAGGGGTATTATCCGGAACTGAAGACGGCGATTAAGCCAGAAAATATCTGCATGATGGGTTTGCGGTCCGTCGACAATGCAGAGCGGGCTGCCTTGCAGAAAACCGGTATTGAGACCTACGACATGCGCCGGATCGATGAGAACGGTGTGGTCAAGCCAATCAACGAGTTTCTGGAGCGTGTGAAGGCAGCCAATGGCCGTCTGCATGTGAGCTTTGACGTGGACTTCCTTGATCCAGATATCGCCCCTGCGGTGGGGACAACGGTTCCGGGTGGCGCGACCTTCCGTGAAGCGCATCTGATCATGGAGATGCTCTGTGACAGCCAGCTGGTGACTTCCGTTGATCTGGTGGAACTGAACCCGTTCCTGGACGTCCGCGGACGCACAGCAACCCTGATGACGGATCTGGTATGCAGCTTGTTTGGCAAGCAGGTGCTGGACCACCCAAACCGCGCCTGATCTCAGTCACATAATAAAAGATAGGTATCCCCATATGGTCCAGTTCGTAAGCGTTTCTAAAATTTTGGATTTGGTCAACAAACACGGTGTCGAGAATGTCCTGAAGGGCATGACCGAGTATGTGGAGCAGGATTACCGGCGCTGGCCGCTGTTTGACAAAACACCCCGTGTTGCAAGCCACTCCAAAGTTGGCGTGATCGAACTGATGCCGACCAGTGATGGGGAGCTTTACAGCTTCAAATATGTGAACGGCCATCCGAAAAACACCAAGGAAGGCAAGCAGACCGTCACAGCCTTTGGCATGCTAGCAGATGTGGATACGGGCTATCCGTTCTTCCTTTCCGAGATGACGGTTTTGACGGCTCTTCGCACGGCTGCAACCTCTGTGATGGCGGCGAAGCATCTGGCGCGTCCGGATTCCAAAACCATGGCGATCATCGGCAATGGCGCTCAGTCCGAGTTTCAGGCACTGGCGTTCAAGGCGGTGATGGGCATTACCAATCTACGCCTTTACGATACGGATGCGGAAGCGACGGAGAAGTGTGCGGCGAACCTTGATGGGAAGGGTTTCACCATCACCATCTGCCGCAGCTCTGAAGAGGCGATCACGGGTGCGGACATCATCACCACCGTGACTGCGGACAAGCAGAAAGCCACGATCCTGACTGACAACATGGTTGGTTCCGGCGTGCACATCAACGCGATTGGTGGCGATTGTCCTGGCAAGACCGAGCTGCACAAGGACATTCTGCTGCGTTCCAAGATCTTCGTGGAGTTCCCGGAACAGACCCGCATTGAAGGCGAGATCCAGCAGCTGGACGACGACTATCCGGTTGTTGAGCTTTGGGAAGTGATCACCGGTGGTGCGGAAGGGCGTACGAGCGAACGTGATATCACGCTGTTCGACTCCGTTGGCTTTGCCATCGAGGACTTTTCCGGCCTGCGTTACATCTACGATCTGGTGAAGCAGGACGAAACAACCCAGGACCTTGAGATGATCGCTGAGCCAGCTGATCCACGCAATCTCTTTGGTCTTCTGGAGGTAAAACAAGCTGCCGAGTAAGAGCAGCGGTCATCGTTAAACTTTCCCTTGCCCGGGGTTTGTAAGCGCCTGCCCACCTAGCAGGCGCTTCTTTTTTGCGTTGTTGGCTTAGTGGCTGAGCAAAGGCTGACGACTAAGGTTCGGCGCGGCTCCTGATCAATTACAGGAGCGTCTCGATGTGAACTCTCTGTGCTTCTTCCCAGATCGCATCAATGAAGATGCTGATGGTCTCGCGCAGTTCAACGCTGTTGTTTGGATCAACCTGTTCAGCAAGGAGCTCATCAAACAATCCTGCTTCGACAATTCGACCTTCCACGGTTTCTGCAATCTCGGAAGTGTATTTTTCTGAGATAAACTGCGTGATCACATCGAGGGTATCCACGGCGGCCTGTCTGATCTCATTGTCAGGGACAGAGAAGTTTCCTGTCAGCAAGTTTTCCGGAAGCACAGAGGCCACGTCATGGTTTTCTGGTATTGCTGCTTTTGCGTCGACTTTTGCAACAAACGCGGCCGTATCTTCATCCAGCCCAGTGCTGTTAGAACTGGACGCTGCATATTTTGCAGCAGTCACTTCGTGCTCGGAAATTAACACGGCGAGTGGATCGCTGTTCAACTTTTCATCTGCATAATGAACACCGGTTATGACCTGCCTTGATGTCAGGCTATGGTTTTGGCCAGCTGTGAAACCGCAGGCGTTGCAGGCCTTTTCGTAGGCTTGTGTTCCGAGGGTTGCACCATACTTGTCCTGAAGGGCAGTCCGGAACGCTCCCTGATCTGCTGCTTTTTGAGAATCCAGGTTGCCCTGCAGAGCAAGCCAGGACACAAACCGCCCTTTAACTGACGTGCTTGCCAGACGGGGGAGTACGTCTCCGCCTTCGACTGTCAGCTTTTGAGAGGAGGCTGTATTGGTCGCGATGGTCTGGAAGTTACTCAAGCTTACTGAAGTCATAGTGCTCATCCCATTCTGCTGGTCTCTGTTTGCAATGGGATCAGGCTAACGTTAAGTCAGAAGCACTCCTGTTCTGTTCATCACAGCGGCCCTGACACCTCAATCACAACTCTGTCAGGGAGGCAAAAACAGCGCGCAAAACGTGGATATGATGTGAGCATCTGCCTTAAATGCAACCTTGCTGCTGTAACCACTCTGAACTACACCTAACTCTTTCTGTGTGACCTCACATTTTCGGAAAGGCTATGCTGCTGTGATTACCTGTTATGTGCATTATGAGTTGGAGCCGGGGAAGGTTGCTGAGTTTGAGCATTATGCCAAGCTTTGGATTCCGCTGGTGGAGAAGTTTGGTGGGCAGCATCATGGATATTTTCTGCCTCATGAAAGCGCGAATGATCTGGCGCTAGCTCTGTTCTCGTTTCCATCCCTTGCAGCCTACGAGCAGTATCGCAAGGATAGCATGGAGGATGAAGACTGCCAGAAGGCCTTTGCCTATGCTGAAGAGACACAGTGCATTCGCCGCTATGACCGCCAGTTTTTGCGGCCAGTGCTGAAGTAACTCAGCGAGTGGCGCCAGAGGCGAAGCTACTTGGTAAACTTCATCGCGTACTCGACGATCTTATCGCCAGCGATGAGCAACTGGAGTTTTTTGGCGTCTCGTTTGACCTCTATAGGGCATTTCTTTGAGGCTTCCGCTTTGATTTCCGTGAGCTTTTTGTCGAGGGCGGCGAGTTCGCGTTCGGCTTTTCGGAAGTCATCCCGCTTTTTGCTGGCTTTTTTCCAATGAGGGGCCAGCTTTAGCAGGTTTTGTTCAGCGGCTTCATAGTCCGGATCGTTATTGAGCTTTTGAACATCGCCTTTGTTTTTCTTGCGCGCTTCATTCATCTGGGCGACCAGCTTGTTGTAGAGCTTATCCAGATCATCAAAGCCGCTGCTTTCGCGTTCCAGAGAGTTTTTGAGGCGCGTGAGCTTTCCGTGTGCTTCTGAAACCTTCGAGACCTTTGGTGAATCTTCGACAGCTGCTTCGTACTTTTTGTCGAGGAAGGTCTTGCTGCCCAGCTCTTTGTCGAAGTTGGTTATGTCCACCCGGCTAATACTGTGTTTGTGATCCATCTTCTGCTTAAGATCAGAGAAACCACTGCGAAATTCAGCAAGGTTCTTGAAGGTTTTCAGGGTTTTTCCGGCCATTTCTGTCACCTGTTTTTGCTCTGGCAAAACGCTAAAGCAAAACAAGCAGGCCCAAAAGAAAGAGGTCGTCCGTTAGTTAAGCAAAACAGAACCGGAGATGACAAAAGCAAACGGTGCGATGTGCGCATTTACTCCTGTCGCGGCATCAAGTCCTTCGAAGATCTTCAGCCACGCACACTCATTCCTTTGAGAATTTAAAGTGGGAGGGTTGAGTAAAATACTATTTCCTCAAAACCTGAAATATCCTAGTAGTTTTTCAGGGCATTACAGCAAGGGCCTGCCCCTTTTGATTTTCCCATCCCCATTCCTTAGAGCGCTTTGAGCAATACAAAGCGCATGCGCAGATTTGGTTTGTCAAAATGAATAGCTACATCGCTGCTTGTCAGAAGATCGCGAAAGACTCCGTCGGCTTGTTCTGGATTATGGTCAAGACCATGGTTCCGGTGATGATCTTCGTGCGCATTGGCATGGAGTTTGGGCTGGTTGATTATCTGGGCGTGGCACTGGAACCACTGATGGGCCTGATGGGATTGCCGGCTGCAACCGGTCTCGTGCTGGCCGTTGGTTTGTTGGTGGGCACCTACTCCGCTGTGGCCGTGATGATCAGCATTTTGCCGCTGGTAGCGCTGAGTGTGGCTGATGTGACGGTGCTGCTTTCTGTTGTTTTGATCGCCCATGCCCTGCCGCTGGAACAGAGCATTTCCCGCCGTGCTGGGATCAGCTTTATTTTTTCCTCCGGCCTGCGGTTTGTGGTGGGCATTGCCTACGGCATGGTGCTGAATCTGTTTTATTCCGCAGGTGGTTGGCTACAGCAGCCGATTGAGCTTTCTTGGCTGCCTTATACGCCAACCATTGAAGAGACCTGGCTGGAGTGGAGCTACTCCAGTGCCTCCGTACTCTTCAGCATGTTCTGGATCATTCTGGGGCTGATCATCTTCCTGAAACTGCTGGAACTGTTGAAGGTGACGGATCTGCTTGGTTGGCTGCTTTCACCTTTGCTGCGCATTATGGGCATCAGCAAGGCGGCGACGCCAATCACCATGGTGGGTGTTTTGCTTGGGCTTTCCTATGGTGGTGGCCTCATCATCAAAGAAGCACAGGAAGGTAAGCTTTCTTCACGCGATGTGGTGCTGTCCCTCTCCTTCATGGGCATTTGTCACGGCTTGATTGAAGATCCGCTGGTGATGATGGCGTTTGGCGCACACTGGTCCGGCGCATTGGTTGGCCGTTTTGTGTTCTGCGTTGCGGCGATGGCGCTGATTGGTCGCCTTATCCAGATGATGCCAGAGGATGCGTTCAACCGGTTCCTCTATCGCCCTGCCAAAACAGCCAAGGCGGTTGGCTGATCTCCTCCCTTCTTCGTGTTTCTGAGGTGTAGTTACGTTTCAGGAACACGGCTCGCTTAAGATGTTTCGCAGTGAGCTGGGCCGGCATGGTCTGGCCTGAATGCGGAAACACGTGCATGAGCAAAACGCCTCCTCAAGAAAAGCAAACGCCTCATGAGGCTTGGTTTGAATCCCGATGGTGGTGGCGGGTGAAGATGTGGCTGCAATGGACCAGCTGGCTGCAGTATCTGCCCAATCTGGTGGTGGCGCTACTGCTATTGGTGCTGGCTGGTCTTGGTGCTTTGATTGGGTGTTGGCCGTTTGTGCTGGTGGATCTGCCGCTTGTTCTTGCAGCGCTGCTGTTTCTCAATCTGATCTTCGATGTGGTGACGGTTCGGTATGACTTTCATCCGGAAGAGCCATTGCCGACCAACCTTGAGCATTTGGATGCGTTTGAGGTGATGCGGGCGCGGGTTTCGTGCCGGTCCTTTCAGAAGCGGTTGATGAGCGAAGAGTATCGGCAGATGGTGCTTTCTCTGGCAGAGCAGAACAGCAGGCCGGAGAACTGCTTGAGCCCCTCCCCCATTCGCTTTGAGTATGTCGACAATCCGCTGGTTGTTTGGCCTGCGGTTGGGACGCGGGAGTTTCTGGTGGCCATTGCACCGCGTGAGTATCACGAGATGGCTGTGGTGGATGTGGGGCGCAGTTTGCAGAAGGTGGTGATTGAGGCCACGCGGCAAGGGCTGGCGACGTGCTGGATTGGGCCGGGGGCTGACCACAAGAGCATCATCAAGCATCTGGGTGCACGGTTTGATCCTGAAAAAGACCACATCATCTGCGTTTGTGCGTTTGGGTACCGGTCTCGTTACATCCCGCTCGCAATCCGCCTCATTCTGAAAACACAGCGGCATCGGTTGGATGTGCAGGAGCTGTTTTATGCGGACACTGACTTTCACAAGCCACTGAATACGAACGCGCGACCTTATCGGGCATTTGGACGGTGTTATGAGGTGTGCCAGTGGTCGCCGTCTTCCTACAACGCGCAGCCAACGCGTGCTGTTGTGCTTGCTGAGAATGCGAAGATACAGCGGGTGGATTTTTGTGCGGCGACGCATTCACGGTACTACGCCATGGTGGCGCTGGGGATCTGGCTGGCAAACTGGGAATGCGGGTGTGAGGCGCTTGGCAAGGTAGGGCGGTTTGAGCAACTTGCCCCAGAGATGCGCGGCAAAGAGCCGTTTCCAGATTTGCCGCGCTATATCATCTCATGGGTGCCGGAGGAGGCGTCTTAGACCCAGCGTACTGACTTTTTCGGAGCAGCCTCAGAGGATGGCTCTGATGACTTCAGGATCGGTTTGAGCGGAGCTTCTGGCTCGCTATGCACGAGCTCCAGAGCAGCGGCATCGCTGTCAACCTTGTCCAGACGGGCCTGCTCAAACAGTGCTTCCTTGATAATGTCGTCAAAGCTCTCCACGGTGACTGAATTGAGGAACGCCTGATCCTCCCGGTTGTCAACCAGACGCTGGATGGCATGGTCACGGATTTGGGGGATGTTGGCAGTGAAGAACGGCGCGGTTGCATCGCTTGCCCAGCTGATGCCCGTTAGGCCGTGCTGTTCAGCCAGTACAGGGAAGTTCTGCCAGTTCAGCTGTCGTGACAGATCATGGATAGCGACTTCTGCATTTTCTGGCAGAGAGCGCAGGAAGTTTTGCTCGGCGTAGTTCCAGACCTGTTTTTCGAAGCGTTCAACTGCGATCTTCATTGGATGAGGCACCTCTGAGATTTTCAAAGCATCTCCCTTCTCCAGGGGGCGTTGATCACGCAGCACATCGCGGTAGATGCTTTGCAGCAGCTCTTTGCCCCATGCCTTAGAGGTGGCGTCCTCTGCGATGAGAGGATCGTATTTCTTTGCAATCTCCGTGCTCAGGCGGGCCATCAGCTCCCGTTCCACGTGGAAAGGGTTTCGCTCCGTGTACTTGCCATCCGCACGGGCGGCGAGCAGTTCGGTGTTGCTCTCCGGGTTCTCGATGATCTCGCTTTGGAAAGACGGGATGGTCTGATGCTCTTTGTTCTGTACCAGTCCGTTGATCGGGTTGCGCTTTACATCTTCGGAGAGCGCTTTTGTGCGCACAGCTGAGCCTTCATCGCCCAGCACCCGGCGCTCTGCGAAAGTGACGCCTTCCAGCACCTGTTTGGCCGTCAGGCTGTGGCTTTTGTCTGAGGTCTGGCCGCAAGCTCTGCATGCTGCTTCATAGGCTTTCTCGCCCAGCGTTTTGCCGTAGTGGTTGGTGAGTGCCAGACGGAAGGCGCCCTGATCTTCCTGCTTCTGGACTTCTCCAGCCGCTTGCTGTTTGACCCAGGTGACGAGCCGACCTGCGATTGCGGTGCTGGAATGGGCCTTCACCTGCCCCTCAGCAATCGTGAGCTTGCCATCCTGCGGAATGCTGTGTGCGGCAGAGACGAAACTGTTCAAACCAATCGCTGTCATTGTCCAACTCCCATGGTGTCAGCGGCCCGGGCAACTGCCCTCCCACCTTTCAGAGTAGGCAATGGTTTTGCGGGTGACTGTTCTGACCGTCACAGGAAACGACTGGATTTCGTAGGTGCAAATACGCAGTTACCGCTATTTGTCATGCTCCTTCAGGAAGGCATCTATGATCTCGTGCAGGCGTTTGCCGTCGAAGCTGGGAAAATGACCGCCGTGGATGGTGCGGACCGGGAGGTCAGCCAAGCGCTTCATGCTGGCGATGTAGTCTGTCATGTTGGAGTGGTAGCAGTCTGTCACCAACGGCCCATCATAGACGATGTCTCCAGCGATCAGGGTTTCGGTTGCCTTCTCCCACAAAGCGATGCCGCCCGGTGAGTGGCCGGGTGTATGGATGACTTCAAAGTGGCGATCACCGGTGGAGAGCACTTCACCATCTTCCAGCAGGTGGCTGGCTGGTGCCGGTTCGACAGCGTATGCGGAGGACTTGTAGGGTTCTGGCGGGAGAGCGTCGAAGATATCGTCTGCAACACATCCTTCGACCAGCGTGTTCTGACGGGTTGGGTGGGCGAGCAGATCGGCCTCTGCTTTATGGACCAGACGGTTCGGGAACTCGTGTTGGCAGCCGATATGGTCAAAGTGAGTGTGGCTGGCAACGGCCATCACGGACTTCTCTGAGGTCAGGGCCACATGCTCCCGCAGGCTAACAACGCCCATGCCGCTGTCCACGAGCAGATCCTTATGGCGACCGCGCACATGCCAGATGTTGCAGCGGTAGAATTGCTTGATGTAGGGCTCATCAATCAGCGTAATGTCATCTGCCAGTTTCGTGGTGCGATACCACTTCTCCGCCGGAATGCGTTCCACCGTTCATCCCTCCTGCTTGATCAGAGCAACTTAATAGTTAAGAGGTTTTTTTGAATGAGCGCAAACCTACTATAATCACGATAATACCAACCAACTTTCCAGCTAACCCAATTTTTACAAAAGACCCTCCGCCTTCCAAACCAGGTGTTTCTACAATATAGCCCCCAAAATGAAATATGAATCCAAAAACGATTAAGATCAAAACTCCAACAAATGTAACAACGATTCCATTAAGTACTCTCATAAAAATCCCCTTCTAAAAATTAACTTGAAAACAATTCACCAATTACGACCAATAAACACGAATAATTATTATGTTTATCATGAGTAATATAAAATGATTAAAACACTAATACTTATAATTAATGAAATACCACCACCCCGACTCAGTAACCCTATTTGGCTAACTTATTACTCACCAGAAACTTCACAATAATACAAAGTCAGACAAGGGGGATAACTTATTTTGGTAGGACTTTTCCGCCCCACAGGGGGCTGTGGGACGGAGGAACGCAGGAAAAACGTATTTAACGCAAATGAACGCACATTATAACGCAAGGGTGATTTGGCGGGTGTTGTCCCCGTTTTGGGTGGTGCGGCTTGGAGAGTAATCCGCGGCATTCACAGATTTTGGGCGACCTTCCAGAGAGAGGTTGGTGATGCGCGGGGCGGTTTCGGCGATGACCTTACCGCGGCGGATCACAGCGAGGCGGGTGGCCTTCATGCGGATGGCTTCGATTGCGTCTTCTGCCTGCAGCAGCACGAAGTCCGCATTGCCGCCGACTTTGACGCCGTAGCCTTCCAGCCCCATGATCTTTGCGGAGTTGGTGGTGACGGCCTCATAGCAATAGCGGATGTCATCTCGGCTGGAGAGTTGGCCGACATGGAGGCCCATACCTGCCACTTCCAGCATGTCAGCGTTGCCCAGCGAGTACCATGGATCCATCACGCAATCATGACCGAAACCGACGGTGATGCCGTAGTCTCGCATCTCACGCACACGGGTCTGGCCACGGCGTTTTGGATAGGTGTCGTGACGGCCCTGAAGCATGATGTTGATCAGGGGGTTGGCGATGGCACAGACATCCGCTTCTGCCATCAAAGGCAGCAGCTTGGAGACGTAGTAGTTGTCCATGGAATGCATGGAAGTGAGGTGTGATCCGGTTACCCTGCCCTGTAGCCCTAAGCGCTGGGTCTCGTAAGCCAGCGTTTCGATATGGCGGGAGAGCGGGTCGTCAGATTCATCGCAGTGCATGTCTACCCGCAGGCCGCGCTTTGCTGCGATCTCCATGAGGGCATTCACCGAGCGGGCACCGTCTTCCATGGTGCGCTCAAAGTGTGGGATGCCGCCGACTACATCCACGCCCATATCCAGAGCCCGGAGCAGGTTGTTCTCAGCAGTTGGGGAGCGGTAGAAGCCATCTTGCGGGAAGGCGACCAGCTGCAAATCGATATAAGGCGCAATGCGTTGCTTCACGTCCAACAGGGCTTCCACACCTAGCAGACGATCATCACAGACATCCACGTGGGTTCTGATAGCCAGCAAGCCCTGAGAGACTGCCAGATCACAATAGCGCAGAGCTCGCTCGACAACCGCATCAATGGTGAGCAGGGGCTTCAGCTCGCCCCAGAGGCTGATGCCTTCCAGCAGAGTACCGCTTTCGTTCATTCTTGGCAGACCAAGGGAAAGGGTAGCATCCATATGGAAGTGAGGATCAACGAAAGGCGCTGAAACCAGTTGACCCTGAGCATCGATCACGCGTTCTGCTTCTGCGGTGATGTCTTTTTCAATCGCGGTGATTTTGCCAGTTTTCACTGCAATATCGACGCCTGTTTCGCCTGTGGTCAGGACTGCGTTTTTTACGAGTAAATCCAGAGACATAAACATTGCCTTTCTTGTTTTCCAGCTTAACGCTGACCACGGAAATAAGGTTGCAGCAGTGCGCGTGGGTAGTCTGCTTTGCGGGCCACGAGCACCAGTGCCACGATGGAAAGCAGGTACGGGATCATCAGGAAGACCTGAGAGGGGACCACCGCGCCAACCTCATTTTGCAGGCGGATCTGGAAGGCATCAAAAGCGCCAAACAGCAATGCGCCCAACAGAGCCTTACCCGGCCTCCAACTTGCAAACACCACAAGTGCAATGCAGATCCAGCCGCGTCCGTTGATCATACCGAAGAAGAAGGCATCGAAGGCGGACATGGTGAGGAAAGCGCCGCCCAGTGCCATGAGCGCAGACCCTGCCATGATTGCGCCGATACGCAGCGCGAAGACCGACAAGCCCTGCGCTTCAACAGCGGATGGATTGTCGCCCACTGCGCGGATCGCGAGGCCAAGCGGGGTGCGATAGAGCACGTAGCTGACCAGCAGGACCATAGCGAGCGCCAGGAAGGTCATGGAAGTTTGCTGGAACAAAGCTGGGCCGATGAATGGCAGGTCAGACAGCACCGGAATATCAAGCGGTTGGAACGCTTCAATACGCGGTGGGCTGGAGACTTTTGGCAGCGCTGTGCGATACGTGAAGTAGCTGACCGATGTGGCAAACATAGTTATGCCGAGGCCGGAAACGTGTTGTGACAGGCCCAGTGGTACGGTGAGGATGCCGTGGAGCAGACCAAAGAACGCGCCTGCCAGTGCCGCGACGAGGACGCCCCCCCAAAGCCCAGCGCCCAGCCAAACGGCCATCCAGCCACACATGGCCCCAACCACGAAGATGCCCTCAATACCGAGGTTCAGCACCCCTGCCCGCTCACAGACCAACGCGCCGAGCACACCGAAGATGAGCGGAGTGGCGATGCGGATGGCAGCAGCCCAGAAGTTGGCGGAGAGAAGAATATCAATATATTCCATGGCTTATGCCTCCCCTTTGGCTGCAAGTGGTGTCTTCTTCGGCTGCACAAAGCGGATTTTGAAGCGCACGAAGAGGCTGGAGATCAGTACGCTAATCAAGGACATGGCGACCACGAGATCAGCAATGTAGCTGGAAACGCCCATGGCGCGGCTCATGCTGTCTGCCCCTACAAAAACGGCTGCGATGAACACAGCAGCGATGACCACGCCAACTGGCGATAAGCCTGCCAGCATGGCGACCACGACACCTGTGTAACCGAAGCCTGGAGAGATATCGGAGGTCAGATAGCCTTTGAGGCCAGCGACTTCGCTGACACCAGCAAGGCCTGCCAGCGCGCCGGAGATCAAACCCACCTTGATGAAGGTGGATGTGACTGGAATGCCTGCGTGTTTTGCGGCGGAGACGTTTTCACCCGTTGCACGGATTTCAAAGCCCCAGACACTGCGTTTCATCATGATGTAGATTACAAGTGCGGAAACCAGAGCAATAACAAGGCCCCAGTGGATGCGCATGCGAGGGAACATCTTGGGCAGTGTGGCGGCGCTGGTCATTGGTTCTGACTGCGGCCAGCCCATGCCCATTGGATCTTTCATTGGGCCTTCCAGCATCATCTGCACAAACAGCAAAACAACGAAGTTGAGCAACAAGGTGGTGACGACTTCATCTGCTCCTAGCTTCGTTTTCAGCAGGGTTGGGACAAGCATCAGCGTGCCGCCTGCAATCATACCTGCCAGCATGATCAGCGGGATCATAATGTAGGCAGGGGCTGAGATGGCGCCGGAACCAACTGCGACAGCAGCGAGTGCGCCCACATAGAGCTGGCCTTCTGCACCGATGTTCCAGAGCTTGGCTCTGAAGGCCACGCTGACAGCCAGGCCAGTGAATATGAGCGGGGTAGCACGAGCCAAAAGCTCAGATAATGCGAACTTGGAGCCGAATGCCCCCTTAAAGATATGCCCGTAGGCGGCGAAAACTTCTCCCCCTGCTGCCGCGATGGGGATCGCCGCAAGCGCGAGTGCGGTGATTCCAGCGACAATCGGCAGAGCCAATGCAAAGAGAGAAGAGACATTGCTGCGAGGTTCAAACCGGATCATGCTGCTTGTTCCCCTTTTGCGGAATGTCCTGCCATCATCAAGCCGACCTGTTTTTTATCCAGCTTTTCTGTCTCTACTGGCTCAGAGATATGCCCGCGGTGGATCACAGCGATCCTGTCGGATAACTGGAAGAGTTCGTCCAGATCCTCAGAGATGAGAAGGACGCCAGCGCCTCTGTCCCGTGCCTCCTGAAGACGGCGGTGTACGTCCGCTGTTGCGCCCACATCCAGCCCTCGGGACGGCTGCGCGGCAAGGACGATATCGGGCTGCTGGTCCAGCGTTCTGGCGAGGACAATCTTTTGGATGTTCCCGCCGGAAAGCAGGCGAGAGACAGCAAGCGGGCCAGAACAACGGATATCATAGGCCTTGATAGCCTCCTGAGCACGCTTGCGAATTTCGTTGAAACGGAGAAGGCCGAAGCGCTGGTATGCGGGCTTTCGGATTTCCTCCAGCACGAGGTTTTCCTCCACCGACATGGCACCCACGATGCCGTCGTGATGGCGGTCTTCCGGGATGCGGGCTACGCCGGATTTGATCGCCGCGGCGGCACTGGCCTTAAGCGGTTTGCCATTGAGCTGGACATGACCAGCAGTTGGTGTTTCCAGCCCGGAGATGACCTTTGCGAGTGTGCTTTGGCCGTTGCCAGAGACACCTGCCAGGCCGATGATTTCCCCTTTTCGGAGGGAGAGATTAACGTTCTCAATCTGCTCGCGGCCCTCTCCAGCGCTGACACCTTCAAAAATCAGCGTTTCGTCTTCCGGATAGCCGGGTTTGCGTTCTGCGGTTTGGACTGAATGCCCGACCATTACCTCAGCCAGCTGATGGCGATCACACTGCGATGTTGGAAGGTCTGCAACAATCTTACCCCCTCTCAATACCGCAACACGGTCAGATGCGCCCAGCACCTCTGCCATCTTGTGGGAGATGAAGATAATTGCCATGCCTTTGGCGGCAAGCAGTTTCAAGGTTTTGAAAAGACTATCGGATTCCTGTGGCGTGAGAACCGCAGTGGGCTCGTCCAGAACCAGAATGCGGGCATCGCGGTAGAGCGCTTTGAGGATTTCAACGCGCTGTCTTTCCCCAACTGCCAACTTTGAGACGCGCAGATCCAGATCCACTTCGAGGCCGGAACTTTGCATCAGCTCCTGCAGTTTTGCCCGTGCCTTGGAGCGGCTGAAGCGGCGTGCAAACAGGCTTTCCGTGCCCAGAACGATGTTCTCAAGCCCCGTCAGGTTCTCAGCCAGCGTGAAGTGCTGGTGAACCATACCTATCCCCGCTTCAAGGGCTGCCTGAGGAGCGCCGGGCTCCAGATCTACCAGAATACCAGAGGAGTGACGTACCATGACACGTCCTTCATCAGCCACATAATGACCGAACAGGATATTCATGAGCGTGGTTTTGCCCGCTCCGTTCTCGCCCAGCAACGCGACTATTTCCCCTGCATGCAGGTCCAGATTGACGTTGCCGTTGGCAACCAGATCACCAAAGATCTTGGTTATGTTTTGAAGAGATAAAAGCGGATGCTCACTCTTAGTTTCTGGCATGGGATACCCTTGGACTGAAGAGGTTATGCGCGCGGCAGACGGAGAAGACGGGCCAGGTTATCCCCCGGCCCGACCTGCATTAATTGGAGGACTTTGGCTCTTCGTCGTTGATTTCAACGGTGAAAGACCCATCCAGAATGCTCGCTTCAACAGCTTTGACCTTGCTCAGCAGGTCCGCGTCCACCAGCGCTTCATCAACCACCAGCGAACCACCGCCATGACCCATGAAGGAGTACTTGCCGTAGTCCTCAGCCTTGAAGTTATTCGCTTTTACAGCTGCAATCGCTACATCAACGGTTGGCTCCATATGCCAGATGGCAGAGGCGAGGATGGTGTTTGGATAGTCAGCAGCGGTGTCGATCACATTACCGATGGCGAAGATGCCTTTTTCCATCGCCGCATCAGATACGCCGAAGCGTTCTGCATACAAAACATCAGCACCAGCATCGATCATCGCATATGCGGTTTCTTTCGCTTTTGGCGGGTCGTACCAGGAGTTGATGAAGTTGACGGTGAAGGTCACGTCCGGATTGGTTGCCTTAGCACCATTCATGAATGCGTGCATGAGGCGGTTGACTTCCGGAATGGCGAAGCCACCGATCATGCCGATTTTGCCAGACTTGGACTTCGCGCCTGCGATCATACCGGAGAGGTAGGATGGCTCGTGGATGAAGTTGTCAAACACGGCGAAGTTTGGCTCAGCAGCCGGGAAGGAAGAGCCCATAAGGAAGGCTGTTTCAGGGTATTCAGCTGCTACATTGCGCGCTGCGCGTTCTACTGCGAATGCTTCGCCGACGATGAGCTGGTGGCCCGCTTCCGCGTATTCACGCATGACGCGCTCATAGTCTGTGTTGGCTGTGTTTTCGGAGTAAACATAGGTGATGTCACCGCGCTCAGCAGCTGCGTTGAGGGCCTTGTGAATACGGCCAACCCATTGCTGTTCAACAGGAACGGTGTAAATCGCTGCGACCTTGAGAGGTTCAGCAGCCAAAACTTTTGCCGGAGAATAAACCGCGATTACGGCCGCAAAAACAGCCACGGCTGCAAGAACATGGCGTCTCACAAAACCGTTCAAACGTGTCGCAAACATGCACACCCCCTGAAATCAATAATTTGTGCAGGGCTGCAGATCAGACTGCAGCCGCAATCTGCCCTATCTCGTAGTGAAAGTGAAAATGTCCTGATCAGGACGAAGGCATTAAAAATGGCTGTATACGAGACAAAGCGGCTAATGACTAGATGCCTCAGAAGTATTTTTTGCATGACGGCACGTAAATCAATGCAGAACACACAGTACTTTTCTTATGGTATTCAGTTATTTATCGACCGCATAAATATTATTAAACCACTATATAGCTGTGGATTGAGCCAAGTGACGATAAAACACTCGAATCGAAGCAACATCTTGAAATTTTACTTTTCGGTCAAATAATTTCAATCAATAATATTTTGCAATATTTTCCATAGATTGAAAAATAGCGCAGTGCGCCCATTGATTGCTCCAAGTGCTTATAATGCACGCAGGTAGAGCTCTGATTTCATGCAGGATTTGGAGTGTAGTGCTCAACAAGCGAGCAAAGCGCGCCTTTTAGATACATGAAAGAAATTTGGGAATAGTTGTGGGGGATGATGGCTTTGGGCTGCCTCGAAGGCGTGGAGAAGTGCCGTGGCACTTCCCGAGTTTTGTGAGCTTGCTCAGCTCATGAGGTCACCGTTGCGGCTTCCCAGTCGGTCAGGATCTGCATGATCTGACGGCTGTCTTCCATGCTTGGCGCCGGGCTTCCAAGCGCGGTCTTTCCAGCTTCAATTGCTTCGCGGATTGCTCTGACCTGATAGAGGAACGCATTGCCTTCCGCTGTTACGGTGCGGGTGTCGCCCGGTTTTTCGTAAGGGGTCACAGTGAAACTATTCCCCTCCGCTTCCGGTAGCCATGGGTTGGAATCGAGCACGAGGCTGGCTTTGGATCCCAATACCGTGAAACCGGCATGCAGACCATAGTCTTCAGCGGTGTGGAGCTGACAGACAACACCGTTGTTCAACCTCAAGGTTGCTGCGGACTCGCAGATATTCCCGTCCGCACCACGACGGCCCATCGCGGAGATCTTATAGTTTTCAAAGACATGGGTCGGGAACGCCGTCTGTAACAGCAAGTGCATCAACGAGGTCGGATAGCAACCGAGGTTGTACAATGCCCCCTTGCTGTGCGGGTTCACGAACTGAGCGATAGAAGCGCAGTACTGAGCAGTGATAGACTGGATTTCCCCCAGCTCGCCAGAGGCAACCACATCACGAATAGCAGCAGCGAACGGATGGTTCAGGTACATCAGACCTTCAACAAAAAAGACTCCATTTTCAGCCACAGCTTTCAGCGCCTGATCTGTCTTTTCCATATCCACGGAAAGTGACTTTTCGCAGAGGATCGCCTTGCCTGCATTGGCCGCTTTGATCACGTACTCATGGTGAATGTGATTAGGGAGCGCGATGTAAATGATATCAACGGCTTCGTCTTCAATGAGCTCATTAAAATCATCAAAAGTATGCTCAACATCGTACTTCTCTGCGAACACTTTCAGAGGTACTTCTGTGCGGCCTGCAACGGAATGAATCCGCGTAGAACCTTCCGCTTGAACTGCATCCGCCATGGTCAGCGAGATGAAGCTTGTTCCCAGAAAGCCCCAGTTCAGTTTCGACATTGTTTTTCTCCAGAACACAGGATCCCGAGAACATCACGGGACGGACTCCGAAAATAACCCTAATCATATTTCAGCAGAGAGAAAACACCCGAGATCGACGGCTCATGGATTATCCAAGTTTATCGATAAAAGAGCAGGTAACTCTCAGAGTTTACTTACAATTTTACTGAACTAAGGGACTGTCCGTACCAAGTAAATCAATGCCTTTGATTTCTGCGGATCCTGCCAGAATTGTGATGTATTGAGAGACTGCTTTGGACCAACTTGCAGCTTCCAACCATGCTCTGATGGTTTCCTCAACATGTTCAAACGGCAGAGTGTTGCCATCAATTTTCCGGTTCAGGAAAATGATATGATAGCCAAACTTGGTTTCGATTGGATGCTCTGACAGTTGTCCAGCCTGCATCGACTGAAGGGCGACTTCGAATTCAGGAACCGTGCTTCCCTTTGTCAGCTGGCCCAAATTTCCGCCAGTTTCCTTTGATGGACAGGCGGAGTACTCCATAGCCAGATCGGCGAAGGTCTCGGGTTTATCCTGAAGAAGCTTGATCACATCATGGGCGCGCGCTTTGGCGATGCTGCGGGCTGTGAGTTGGTCCGGCCCAGCTGCAAACAGGATATGGCTGGCCTCATAAATCGGCTCGGAGCTAAAGCGGGACTTGTTGTTCTCATAGTAACGCAGGCACTCATCCTGAGAAGCAGACGGGATATCAACTTCCTGCTCAATCAGCTCTCTGATAGCCGCGTCTTCTTCAGTTTCACTGCCATCTTCATGCTGCTCTGGTGCAGCGATGATGTTTAAAGCCCGTGCCTGCTGCAACAGGAGCTCTCGGACCACAAGAGCTCTCGCAGCTGCTTGAACCGCCTGACCAGGGTTTTCGGCGGGGTGGTTCTGAGCTTCGGCCAGAATATCCTGCTCCGATATCTGGACACCATTGACCACCACATCTGTGATGATCGGCTTGCTCTTGGGTGGCACTTTGGTGCTCGGCAGGTCCATGCCTGCCTGAGCACCTTCACTCAGGTTCGGGTTTGTGTAGAGATTGGCCATTTCACCTCACTCTGCTGGATGACGTGAGTTTGTGGAGTTGCGCTCACGTACGATCTGATAACCGGGACGCCACAGGTATCTTGCCGGCACGCTGAGCATGTGCACCAGGCGTGTAAACGGGAAGATGAGCAGGATCGTCAGGCCGAAGAAGAGATGTAGTTTGAAGATCCACGAGACATCAGAGACATAGGTCGCGGCATCACCATTGAAGGTGAAGATGCCCAATGCCCAACTCATGAACTTAACCATTTCTTCCCCATCCAGATGCTGAAGCGAAATCGGGATAGTTGCCAGACCGAGCAGAAGCTGGAACGCAAGTAGGCAGATAATGAAGGTGTCCATCGCGCTGGAAGCTGCCCTCACCCGCTCATCATAGAGCCTGCGATGAATAAGCATTCCTGCACCGACAATCGCCATGAGCCCAGCAATGCCGCCAACGACAACCGCCAGAACCTGCTTGGTTCCATGCCCAATCCCAAGCGCATCAAAGATCGCGATGGGGGTTAGCAAGCCGAAGAGGTGGCCCAGGAAGATAATGATCACACCCACATGGAAGAGCACAGAGCCCCAGACCAGTTGTTTGCGGCGGAGAAGCTGGCTGGAGCCTGCCCGCCAGCTGTAGGGTTCTCTGTCGTATCGGATGATTGTTCCAACAATCAGAACCGAGAGGGCGATGTACGGGTAAATTCCGAAGAACAACGTGTTGAAGAAGCCAGACATATCTAATGATCCCCCTGGATGTTCTGTGGGGTTGCGTCGGGCGGGCGTCTGTCCGCGGCTCTCATTTGCATTCTCAACCGGTCAGGGCCACAGCTGCCTTCCCCTGCATTGCCGCCAAACTTGACGACTTCTTCCTGCCAGATGCGATCCATTGCTTCGAGGTCGTTTGGATCATCATCCGGCTCGGCAAGGATGTTGGAGAGGAGCTCTTTTGATGGCTGTGCCTTGCTGATTTCAGCAACAGCTGCAAACGCGTTGGCGTAGATTGAACCCTTCTTTTTGAGGCGTAAACGGAGCGCCTCAAAGATATGGGCTGTCTGGCCAAGCAGTTCCTGCGCCTCTGTGAAGGGCTGGTGTGCGAGGTACTCTAAGAAGAGCGGGATGTAGTCCGGGAGTTCTGTGGTTTCTACCGCAAATCCGTTCTTCAGGTACATCTCACGCAGGTCTACAAGAGCCTGCCCGCGATCTCTGCTTTCACCATGCACGTGTTCAAACAGGTGTAGAGAGTGAGAACGTGTACGATCGAACTGGAACACATAGCGTTCCTGCACCTCGTACAGATCTTTGCCGGCCAGATCATCGCATAGATTGCAGATCATTTTCTGGCCTTTTGCCGAGAGCAGGCGGTCTGAGTTCACCGCCTCTTTCAGCGCTGGTAGATCATCCAGCAGCTCCTGCGTTGGGTAGTTGAGCAGGAGCGAGAGGATTTTTAAGGAGACAATCATCCGCGCATCTCCTTAAACACATCAGTTGGAGTTTCGACTGCCTTCTTGCGGGAGCCGCCGAACAAGTCGGTTCCATCACTGCCACCGGAGCAACCATTGCCGAAGGAGAAGCCGCAGGAGCCGCGAACATCGTAGGCATCCTCGGAAATTTCTCTGTGCGTGGTAGGGATGACGAAGCGATCTTCGTAGTTGGCGATCGCCATGATCTTGTACATGTCTTCAATGAGTTCAGGTGTAAGACCAACTTGCTTGGCGATCTCCTCATTGACCACGCCATCGATACTCTTGGACCGCATGTAAGAGCGCATAGCGAGCATGCGTTCCAGCGCAGAGACAATAGGCTGGTCCTTGCCTGCAGTGAGCAGGTTGGAGAGGTATCGAACCGGAATGCGCATACTCCGGACATCCGGTAGCTCACCGTCCCATCCAATCTTGCCAGCTTCAGCGGCGTTCTGGATTGGAGAGAGAGGTGGGATGTACCAGACCATTGGAAGCGTACGGTACTCTGGATGGAGTGGAAACGCCACTTTCCAGTCGATGGCCATCTTGTAGATTGGTGAAGCTTGGGCGGCTTTGAGCCAGTCTTCAGGAACACCATCTTTGCGGGCCTGCTCGATCACCTTTGGATCATGTGGATCAAGGAAGACCTTGAGTTGCTCTTCGTAAAGATCCTTCTCATCCTTGGTGGAGGCTGCTTCTTCAATCTTATCCGCATCATAGAGGATCACGCCCAGATAGCGGATGCGGCCCACGCAGGTTTCTGAACAGACAGTTGGCTGCCCGGACTCGATGCGGGGATAGCAGAAGATGCATTTTTCTGATTTGCCAGAGGACCAGTTGAAGTAGATCTTCTTGTAGGGGCAACCAGAGACGCACATACGCCAACCACGGCATTTTTCCTGATCAATCAAGACGATGCCATCATCTTCACGCTTGTAGATCGCACCGGATGGACACGCTGCAACGCATGTTGGATTGAGGCAGTGCTCACACAGGCGTGGCAGGTACATCATGAAGGTGTTTTCGAACTCGCCGTAGATTTCCTTCTCAACACCTTCGAAGTTGTAATCCTTAGAGCGTTTGGAGAACTCGCCACCGAGAATTTCTTCCCAGTTTGGACCCCATTCGATCTTTTCGATCCGCTCACCGGTTATCGCGGACTTAGGCCGTGCCGTTGGGAACTGAGCACTTTCAGGTGCGCCCTGAAGGTGTTCGTAGTCATAATCAAACGGCTCGTAATAGTCGTCGATTTCCGGCAGGTCCGGGTTGGCAAAGATCTTCGCCAGAATGCGCCATTTGGCGCCCATTTTGGGCTGGATTTTGCCGTTGCGTTTGCGAACCCAGCCACCGTTCCAACGTTTCTGGTTCTCCCAGTCTTTTGGGTAGCCAATGCCGGGTTTGGTTTCAACGTTGTTGAACCAGGCGTACTCGACACCTTCACGGTTGGTCCAAACGTTTTTACAGGTCACTGAACAGGTGTGGCAGCCAATGCATTTATCCAGATTCAGCACCATTCCGACTTGTGCGCGGACTTTCATTCTGCTGCCTCCTGACCACTGTCATCCAGTGGTTCTTCCATCCAGTTCACTTCTTCCAGTTTGTGAACCACAACGAACTCATCGCGGTTGGAGCCAACCGTTCCATAGTAGTTGAAGCCGTAGGATTGCTGGGCGTATCCGCCAATCATATGCGTTGGTTTGGTCACGGCTCTGGTGACCGAGTTATGGATACCACCGCGCTGTCCGGTGAGCTCTGATCCCGGTGTATTCACGATCTTTTCCTGAGCGTGATACATGTAGATCGTGCCTTCTTTCATGCGTTGGGAGACCACCGCACGGGCGACGAGCGCACCGTTGATGTTGAAGACTTCAACCCAGTCGTTGTCCTCAATATCGGCTTTCTGCGCATCAACTTCAGAGATCCAGACCACAGGTCCGCCGCGGTTGAGCGTGAGCATCAACAGGTTGTCAGTATAGGTGGAGTGGATGCCCCACTTCTGGTGCGGAGTGATGAAGTTGAGCACCAGCTGCTTTCTGCCCAGTGACTTATCGTCGATGACAGGCTTGATGCCTTTGGTGTCTATCGGCGGCCTGTACACACAGAAGCCTTCACCAAAGGCACGCATCCAGAGGTGATCCTGATAGAGCTGCTGGCGCCCGGAGATGGTGCGCCAAGGGATCAGCTCGTGCACGTTAGTGTAGCCTGCATTGTAGCAGACGTGTTCGGATTCCAGGCCAGACCATGTCGGGGAAGAGATGATCTTGCGTGGTTGGGCCACGATATCGCGGAAGCGGATTTTCTCTTCTTCCTTCGGCAAGGCCAGATGGGTGTGGTCTCTACCGGTAAACTCGGAGAGTGCAGCCCATGCTTTCACGGCAACTTCACCGTTGGTTTCCGGAGCCAAAGACAGGACAACCTCGGTTGCATCGATATCTGTCTCGATCTTCGCGAAACCTTTGGTTGGGCCGTCTTCCAGAACCTCACCATTGAGGCCTTTGAGGAGTTCAACTTCGTGCTCGGTGTTCCAGCTGATGCCTTTACCACCATTGCCAAGCTTGTCCATCAACGGACCAAGAGCTGTGAAGCGCTTGTAGACATTGGGATAATCACGCTCGATCACCACAACATTTGGCATTGTCTTACCCGGCTGTGGTTCGATATCGCCTTTCTTCCAGTCCTCTACATCAAATGGCTGGGCAATCTCGCCTGCGGTATCATGTAGGATCGGGACAAGGACGACGTCCTTTTCTTTGCCGAGGACTTCCTGCGAGACCTCAGAGAATGACTTGGCAATGCCCTTGAAGATTTCCCAGTCACTGCGCGCTTCCCAAGCAGGGTCAGCAGCGCTGGAAAGTGGGTGAATGAAGGGGTGCATGTCTGAGGTATTGAGGTCGTTTTTCTCGTACCATGTTGCTGTTGGCAGCACGATATCGGAGTAGACCGCTGTGGTGGACATACGGAAGTCCAGCGTGACCAACAGGTCGAGTTTTCCTTCTGGCGCGTTGTCATGCCAGACAGCCTCCTTGGCGCGTTGGCGGCCTTCTTCCCCTAAATCCTTGCCCAGTACACCATGTTCGGTACCAAGTAAGTGACGGAGGAAGTATTCATGGCCTTTACCAGAGGAACCCAGCAGATTTGAACGCCAGACAAACAGGTTACGCGGCCAGTTGGCTTCGTTATCCGGGTCTTCGCAGGACAGTTTCAGGCTGCCTGATTTCAGTTCCTGAGCAACGTAGTCTTTTGCGTCTTTTCCGCTTGCTTCTGCGTCTTTGGCGACCTGAAGTGAGTTGGTTTGAAGCTGAGGCGCTGATGGTAGCCAGCCCATCCGTTCTGCTCGGATGTTGTAGTCAATCAGCGATGCATTCCAATCGCCCTCAGGCGCGGTTGGGGAGATAATCTCATCCACCTTCAGTGTTTCGTAGCGCCATTGGTCTGTGTGCGCGTAGAAGAAGGAGGTGGAGTTCATATGCCGTGGTGGGCGGGCCCAGTCCAAGGCAAATGCGAGGGCTGTCCAGCCAGTTTGTGGGCGGAGTTTTTCCTGTCCCACATAGTGGCTCCAGCCACCACCAGACTGACCGACACAGCCGCACATCACCAGCAGATTGATGATGCCGCGATAGTTCATATCCATGTGGTACCAGTGGTTCAGACCGGCACCGAGGATGACCATGGAGCGTCCGTTGGTCTTCTCCGCATTAGTCGCAAACTCGCGGGCGGTTGTGATGATGTGATCTTTAGGAACACCGGTGATCTTCTCTGCCCATGCAGGAGTGTAAGGCAGCTCTTCATCATAGGATTTGGCGGAGTTTGGATCATCCAGACCACGATCTAAGCCGTAGTTTGCTACGAACAAATCAAATACAGAGGCGACGAGCGTTTCGCCTTCTGTCAGTTTGAGTTTTTTGACAGGAACCTTGCGGACCATGACGCTGTCATGGTTGGTGCCTTCAAAGTGATCGTGTTCGAGATTGCCGAAGTAGGGGAAAGCGACTTCGGCGATCTCATCGTGATCGGCTTTGTCGATGAAGGACATGGCAAGGTCTGTGTCTTTGCCTGCACCATCCTTCTCTTCCAGATTCCACTTACCTTTTTCCCCCCAGCGGAAGCCGATGGAACCATGAGGGACCACAACTTTCTTCGACTTGCGATCGATGGCAACGGTCTTCCATTCCGGATTGTTTTCTTCGCCCAGCTTGTCAGCAAACTCTGAGGCTCTGATGAGGCGTTCCGGAATGTATTTGCCGTCTTTCTTAACGAGGCGAACCAGCAGTGGCATATCGGAATATTTACGGCAGTATTCTTCGAAGTAATCCGCCTGCCTGTCTAAATGATATTCCCGCAAAATGACGTGACCCATGGCCATCGCCAGCGCGGCATCTGTGCCCTGCTTCGGATGAAGCCAGAGGTCAGAGAACTTTGCAGCTTCTGAATAGTCTGGAGAGACCACAACTGACTTGGTGCCTTTATAGCGAACCTCGGTGTAGAAGTGCGCATCTGGTGTGCGGGTCTGCGGAACATTGGAGCCCCACAACATTAGAAAACCAGCGTTGTACCAATCAGCGGATTCAGGCACATCAGTCTGCTCACCCCAAGTTTGCGGTGAGGCTGGAGGCAGGTCGCAGTACCAGTCGTAGAACGACATGCATGTGCCGCCAAGTAGTGACAGGTAACGGGTGCCAGCTGCGTAGGAGATCATCGACATGGCCGGAATTGGCGAGAAACCAACAACACGGTCAGGGCCCCATTTCTTCGCGGTGTAGGCATTTGCTGCCGCGATGATTTCGTTGACCTCTTCCCACGTGGCCCGCACGAACCCGCCGTGTCCGCGCACCTTCATGTAGTCTGAACGCTTAGCTGGGTCTTCCTGAATGGCAGTCCACGCAGCTACAGGTGATTTCACCGTACGCTCCTTGCGCCAGAGCTTGATAAGGCGAGAGCGGATGAGCGGGTGTTTTACGCGGTTTGCGGAGTAGATGTACCAGCTGTAACTGGCACCACGGGAGCAACCGCGCGGCTCATGGTTCGGCAGATCTGGACGCGTGCGTGGGTAGTCCGTTTGCTGGGTTTCCCATGTGATGATCCCGCCCTTCACGTAGATCTTCCAGGAGCAGGACCCAGTACAGTTCACGCCATGGGTTGAACGTACGATCTTGTCGTACTGCCATCGCTTTCGATAGCTGTCTTCCCAGTTTCTGTTCTCGTTCGTCGTAACACCGTGCCCGTTTGCAAAGGTACCAGTGTCCTGTTTTGCGAAAAAGTTCAGTTTATCGAGGAGTAGAGACATCTGAAATGCCCTTCACTTTATTTGCTTAGCACGGAACGGATGCACCCTTGCGGGTGTAGAAGAACCAAGTGATCACCAGACAGATCACGTAAAAGATGCCGAATGCCCAAAGCGCAGCATCCGGACCACCGGTGTAGGCGATGGATGTGCCGTAGGCTTTGGGGATGAAGAAGGCACCATAGGCTGCGATGGCGGAGGTGAACGCGATGATTGCTGCGCTTTCACGCTCTGACTGACGCAGGTGAGCTGTTGCATCCAGCTCTGGCATCAAGAGGCCGACCTGTTGACGCATTATGGTTGGGATCATCTGGAAGGTGGAAGCGTTGCCAACACCTGTCAGGAAGAAGAGTGCCATGAAGCAGGCAAAGAAGCCCCAGAAGGCACCCGGCTCTGTTTTGATCGACAGGAAGAACAGCACACCACCAACGGCCACTGCCATAAAGAGGAAGGTCCAGAAGGTTACACGGCCACCGCCATACTTATCTGAAACCCAACCAGTACCTGCACGGGACAACGCGCCGACAAGTGGGCCGAGGAACGCATAGGAAAGTGCATTCACTTCCGGGAACTGAGTTTTCATCAGCAGCGGAAAGCCTGCTGAGTAACCAATGAAGCTACCGAATGTGCCTGTGTAGAGGATACACATGATCCAGTTATGCGCTCTGGAGAAGATGATGGATTGTTCTTTGAAGCTCGCCTTTGCATCGGCGATATCGTTCATACCGAACCATGCTGCCAGTGTCGCCAGAACGAGGAAAGGAACCCAAATAAAGCCAGCATTCTGGATCCAGAGTTGCGATCCACCTTCAAGGACTTGGGGAGCTCCGCCAATCGCGCCGAAAACGCCTGCAGTGATGACAAGCGGGACAACAAACTGCATGACGGACACGCCAAGGTTCCCGAGGCCAGCATTAAGTGCGAGCGCATTGCCCTTCTCTTTCTTCGGATAGAAGAAAGCGATGTTGGCCATGGAAGACGCGAAGTTGCCGCCACCAAAACCACACAGCAGTGCCAAAAGCAGGAAGATCGCATAAGGAGTTTCAGGGTCCTGAACCGCGTAGCCGATGCCTAAAGCTGGCAAGAGGAGCGAGGCCGTGGTCAGTGTTGTCCAAAGGCGGCCTCCGAAGATCGGCACCATGAAGGAATAGAAAATCCTGAGCGTTGCACCGGAAAGGCCTGGCAACGCTGCCAGAAGGAAAAGCTCGTCTGTTGTGTAATCAAACCCAATGGCAGGAAGTCTTGCAACAACAACACTCCATACCAGCCACACAGAGAACGCCAGCAGCAAAGCTGGAATTGAGATCCAAAGGTTTCGTGAGGCAATCGCCTTGCCTTTGGTCTCCCAAAAATCCGGTTCGTCCGGCCTCCAATCAATGAGTGTGTGCCCTGCTTGGGTTTTATCATCAGACATACATTTATTCCTTTTGGCTACATGCCCTCCCTAGACCGGTGTCCAGAAAGGGCTTCGCTGGTTATGGGTATTTGTCTGCACCTGCTGGTCCGTCAGGGCCTTCGACAGGCTCTTCCGGAAGATCAGAAAGATCGGTTTCCTCTTGTAATTCTGGGTAACGCTTGCGCTCCATTCTGCGGATGGCGACATGCATCCACACGGTTGAGACGGCGACGATGATGAAGAGAAGCATGAAGGGGGCTGTCCAAACGCCGGTCCAGTCCAACAGGATGCCGAAGGCAATTGGGAGGAAGAACCCACCAAGTCCGCCAATCATGCCAACAAGTCCCCCCACCGCGCCGACGTGATACGGGTAGTAAACCGGGATGTGTTTGTAGACTGCCGCTTTGCCAAGGCTCATGACGAAGCCCAGCACGACGGTTACGGAAACAAATGCCCCGACACCAAGGCCGAAGGTGAACTCAATCGGGCCTTCGATGCCGCTGACAACATAAGAGGTTTCTGGATAACTGAGCAGAAACAGACAGATGAGTGAGACAATGAAGGTGAGGTACATGACAAAGCGGGCACCCCACTTGTCAGACATCCAGCCGCCCAGCGCTCGGAAAACAGACCCTGGCAATGAATAAAGGCCGGCGAACACACCAGCCGTTGTCAGCTCCAGTCCATAAGCGCCGGTGTAATATCGCGGCAAGAATGACGCGAGTGCCACGAAGGCACCGAAGACGAAAAAGTAATAGGTCGCAAAGCGCCAGACTTGTAGGTTCTTGAGCGGTGCGAGTTGCTCTGCTGTGGAGACGGCTTGCTTGCCTTCTTTCTTTCGCTCTTGCTGTGCAGGGTCATCTTTACTGATCAGATAGAAAAGGACTGCCGTGATCGCCAAAACAATGGCGTAGACGCGGGCGGTGCCTTCCCACCCAACAGCGACAACGAGAAAGGGAGCCACGAAGTTGGTAACGGCAGCGCCTACGTTACCAGCACCGAAGATGCCAAGAGCGGTGCCTTGCTTCTCTTTTTCAAACCACTGCGAGACGTAGGCGACGCCGATAATAAAAGAGCCGCCGGCCAATCCGAGGCCCAAGGCGGCGAGAAGAAAGACTTCATAGGTTTGCACTGAGGTGAGTAGCCAGACACAGACAGCGGTGATGAGCATCTGCAGCGGGAACATAATTCGACCGCCAAACTGTTCTGTCCAGACACCTAGAAAAATACGACTGACAGAACCGGTAAGTACCGGGGTCGCGACCAGCAGGCCGAATTGCGTATCTGACAGGCCAAGCTCGCCTTTAATCCGTACGCCGATGATTGAGAAAATAGTCCAAACTGCAAAGCAGACAGTAAAAGCAAAGGTACTGAGCCCCAATGCTCTGTATTGATCTGAGCGAGTAACACCCTCAAGTGAATGCATAGTATTTGTTCCTGAATTCTAGCAGGTAAGACAATCCACATAGAATCTCAGGAGCATTAGCACTCAAAAGTAGAGTAACACCTAGAAAGAACAAGACTAAACGAGTAAAATTGAAATACAACTTGGAGTAAAACTATGTTTTATTTCCACCCTGCCTTCGACGAAAAACGCCTATCCAGAGCACTGTGATGCTGATATGCTTCTGTTTGAGGCGGAGATTTCGAAGATAAAGCAATGTCTTACATCAACAATGTCAGGATGTTCGTGCGTGTGTTTGAGCTTGGCAGTATGTCGGCTGCGGCGCGGGACATGCATGTGTCTCCGGCAGTGGCTTCTTCACGCATTGGAGAGCTTGAGAAGCACCTGGGCATTCGCTTGTTCAACCGCACCACCCGTACGATCCAACCTACTGAGCAAGGTAGCATTTTTTACCCTGGTGCCCGCAAGATGCTGGAGGCGATGGAAGAGGCGGAAGCTGCTGTCCATGAGGTGACAAACACCCCTCGTGGCTCGATCTTCATTTCCGCGCCACTGGGCATAGGGCGACGTTTGATCGCACCGCTTATTCCTGAATTTCATGAGGCCTACCCGGAGATCCACGTGCGTCTCAGACTGTCTGATCGCCCCCTCAACATCACGGGAGAAGGGCTGGATCTGGCATTCATTCTGGGACAGTTGCCAAATTCTGAAATGCGGCTGAAAAACCTTCTGGATTGCCCGCGTGTGTTGTGTGCTTCACCTGCTTATCTGGACCGTCGTGGAGAGCCGAAGCAAGGAGCAGACTTACAGCACGGTAAGCACGACTGCTTGCTGCTGCAGTTCCCCGGTTCCTCTGAAAACCGCTGGGTCTTGCAGACTTCTGAAGGCAAACAAAGCTTTGCGGTGGGAGGCCCGTTCACCTCAGATGATGGCGATGTGCTTGTAAACTGGGCATTGGAGCATCATGGCATCATCAACGCACCACTGTTTGATGTGGTGGACCATTTGCTCAGCGGTGATCTTGTTGCCATCTGTACAGCCACCCCTCCTTCCAATGTGCATCTAGCATGCCTGTTCCCACATCGGCGCTATCAAGATCCTAAGATCCGGCTATTCCTCAAATTTGTGAGTGCACGTTTGAAGGCGTACCTAAAAGACAAGAGTTCTCAATACACTGCTCATATGCAAAACGGATAAGATCACACCTTCAGAGTAGCTTTAGGCCTTTGTTTTTTCTAGGTAATCGCGAAACACTTTCAAAATTTATTTGATAATGCGATTCATTTATTAGGCTAAACTTATAGTTGGGAGGAGTTTGGTGGGCCTGCCAGCTGATGAGCTTTCAGGACACGGTTTATGCCAGCACGTATGCCCAGTGTCTCAAACATTGCTACGTCGGTCCCTAATCCGACGAGAGCACCTCCCCCTGGCAAGGAATTCAAATCAATTCGGGTTGCTTCGCTCTCTCACCTCTTAGGTGCAGGAGCGTCGTAGAAGGAACAAACATAAACTATGAGTACCCAAACACTGCCCCCTCGCGTCTTTGATGCGCCTTCCGAAGGTATGTCGCCTTCGTCATTCTATGCTCCCTCAGGTGGCTTGCCGCCACAAACGCAAGTCATGACGGACCGGGCAGTGTTCACCAATGCGTATGCTGTCATTCCCAAAGGCGTCATGCGCGATATCGTGACATCCAATCTGCCTTTCTGGGAAAAGACACGTGCCTGGATCATTGCCCGCCCGCTCTCTGGCTTTGCAGAGACCTTTTCTCAGTACATCATGGAAGTTCAGCCGGATGGGGGTTCTCTCAAGCCTGAGCCTGACCCAGAGGCACAAGGGGTTATGTTTGTTGTTCAGGGCGAGATCACAATCACGCTGGGAAATGAGCCGTTTACGCTGACAGAGGGCGGTTATGTCTATCTGCCCGCTGGTGCAGACTATGAAGTTTGCAATAACGGCTCTATGCCAGCTGTGTTTCATTGGGTTCGTAAACGTTATGAGACGGTTGAGGGCATTCCGAGACCTGATGCACTGTTCACTCACGAGAAGAACGCTGTGGTCGCCCCTATGCCGGACACTAACGGTGCCTGGACCACCACCCGGTTTGTTGACCCGAATGACATGCGCCACGATATGCACGTGAACATAGTCAACTTTGAGCCCGGTGGCTGTATCCCTTTTGCAGAGACTCACGTGATGGAGCACGGTCTGTACGTTTTGGAAGGTAAGGCTGTATATCGGCTCAACAATGACTGGGTTGAAGTGGAGGCCGGTGACTTCATGTGGCTGCGCGCTTTCTGTCCGCAGGCTTGTTACGCTGGCGGTCCGGGGCGTTTCCGTTATCTGCTTTACAAAGACGTGAACCGCCATGCTCCTCTTGGCTCGTTTCAGAGGTGATCAGCCATGAGTGAGCAGGTCACCACAGAGCGCACTATCAGGATTGAGAAGCTCACCGCTGAGACCTTTGCTCCGTTTGGCGAGCTGATTGAGGCTGGTATGACATCGCCCATCCTGATCAATGAAGGCAGATGTGAGCGCTTTACTGATCTGGCGGGCGTTGAGTTTATTGGCGGACGCGCGGGTGTGAGCCTGTTTCAGGCTGAGCTACGCAGCTTGCCTCACACACTGACCATGCTGGAGCGGCATCCCTTGGGATCGCAGTGCTTCATTCCCATGGCGCAATCAGAATATCTCGTCATCGTTGCAGAGGATGAAGGTGGACGGCCTTCAACCCCGCGCGCGTTGTTGGCGAGTGCGACCCAATCCATCAATATCAAACGCAATACATGGCACGGCGTCCTGACCCCCATCAAAGGTTCAGGATTGTTCGCCGTAGTCGACCGGATTGGGGACGGTAACAACCTAGAAGAACACTGGCTGAAGGAGGCCTACCTGATAACGGAATAACACTGTGCGTCATTAGTAGGAGGGGACTAAATGACCAGCAATTCCATCGGGACACCAGAACAACTGCGTGATCCCAACTATACGCCTGCCTTACACAAGGCGGTTCCGCTTGGCATTCAGCACGTGCTTGCCATGTTTGTTTCAAACGTCACGCCAGCTATCATCATTGCAGGTGCTGCCGGTTTTGGATTTGGCTCTGATGCGGGGGCGCAGGGCTTTCCGGACATGACCTACATGATCCAGATGTCCATGCTCTTCGCAGGGATCGCCACACTCTTTCAAACCATCGGAATGGGCGCAGTCGGTGCTCGGCTACCGATTGTGCAAGGCACCAGCTTTGCTTTCATCCCAATCATGATCCCGCTTGTGGCAGGCAAAGGTGTTGAGGCGCTGCCCGCGTTGTTTGGCGGTGTTCTGATTGGAGGCTTGTTTCACGCATTCCTAGGCATGTTCATTGGCCGCATTCGCTTTGCATTGCCACCGCTTGTCACTGGCCTTGTGGTGACCATGATTGGTCTGGCGCTGGTGAAAGTGGGTATTCAGTATGCCGCTGGCGGAGTGCCTGCAATCAGCAAGCCTGAATATGGCAGCATGCTCAACTGGTCGGCTGCGCTGATCGTTATTCTTGTAACGCTCGGCCTCAAGTTCTATGCCCGCGGGATACTTGCTGTATCAGCCGTCGTGATCGGCATTCTTGCCGGTTATCTTTATGCGATGATGGTGGGCATGGTAACCATGGATGGTGTTGCCGCAAGTGTTAGCCGGTCTGCTTCTTTTGCTTTGCCAATGCCATTTGTTTACGGCTTTGACTTCAGCCTTGCGGCAATCATCGGCTTCTGCCTGATGGCATTTGTGAGTGCCGTTGAAACTGTTGGCGACGTTTCCGGCATCACCAAGGGCGGTGCGGGACGTGAAGCGACGGACAAAGAAATCCAGGGCGCGACTTACGCTGATGGCTTTGGTACTGCGATTGCAGGTGTTTTTGGAGGTTTGCCCAACACGTCCTTCAGTCAGAACGTTGGCCTGATCGCGATGACTGGCGTTATGAGCCGTCATGTAGTGACGATTGGAGCTCTGTTCTTGATCCTGTGCGGGCTGGTGCCAAAAGTTGGCGCGATCATCCGCACTATTCCGATTGAAGTGCTTGGCGGTGGTGTGATCGTTATGTTTGGTATGGTGGTTGCTGCGGGTGTCTCAATGCTGTCAGACGTAAACTGGAACCGGCGGAACATGGTGATCTTTGCGATCTCGCTTTCCATCGGTCTTGGATTGCAGCTGGATCCCAAAGCTGTTCAGTATCTTCCAGACACATTGCGCATCTTGATGACCAGCGGTTTGCTTCCAGCAGCACTCATCGCGATTGTGCTGAACCTTGTTCTGCCAGAAGAGCTCTCAGTTGAGGCAACAGAAGAAGTCTCAGGCGGTATGGCATCGCAAGATGATGCCCCAATGAAACCGGCAGGCTCCCAAGCCTAAAGAAATGCCCCTCGCCGCTTACAGGTGGCGAGGGGCGTTGTTTCTAAAGCTTTTGCCAGGAACCGCCGTTTTGAGAGCTTTTCACGGCGGTTTCGATGAACTTCAATCCATCGAGGCCATCTACGACGGATGGCAGTTGCTTGCCGCAGTCTGGTTCAGGTTGTCCTAAAATCCGCGCACTCAATACATCTGCGAACTCGTTGTAGAGTGTTGCGAAAGCTTCCAAATAACCTTCCGGGTGACCTCCTGGAATACGCGAGACGGAGTTGGCCGCATCGGTAGCATCTGGCCCACCGCGGGTGATGCGATAGCTTGATTTGCCAAAGGGTGAGTAGACTAGGTGGTTCGGATCTGCCTGCCCCCACTCAAGGCCGCCTTTCTCACCGTAAATGCGCAATCTCAGGCCGTTTTCATTACCCGGAGCAACCTGAGAAGCCCAGAGCATTCCTTTCGCCCCATTCTCGTAGCGCAGCAGCATCTGGACATCATCATCCAGCACTCTGCCCTCAACAAAACTGGTCAGTTCGGCCAAAACTTCCGTGGCTTTCATTCCCGAAACGAATGACGCGAGATTGTAGGCGTGCGTACCAATATCTCCGATACATCCACCAGCACCGGAGCGCTTTGGATCTGTCCGCCAGCTCGCTTGCTTTTGACCGGACTGCTCGATCGGCTCAGTCAGCCAATCCTGCGGATACTCCACCTGCACCAGACGAATTTTGCCAAGCTCACCTGCTTCCACCATAGCTTTCGCCTGCCGCACCATGGGGTAGCCGGTGTAGTTATGCGTAAGCAGGAAGAGCTTGCCGGTTTCCTCAACCAGCTGAACAAGCTTCTCACTCTCCTCACTTGTAGTGGTCATCGGCTTATCGCAGATTACATGAATGCCTGCTTTCAGCATTGCGCAGGCAGCCGGGTAATGCATGTGGTTTGGCGTAACAATCGCCACCACATCCACCGGATCATCCCGAAGCGGTTCTTTCGCTGCCATTTCTTCAAAAGATGTATAAGCACGATCAGGTGCGATGTAGAGTTCTTCTGCCGAAGCTTTGGCCCGCTCAGGATCTGAAGACAATGCACCGGCAACCAGCTCATAGCGATCATCCAATCGTGCAGCTATGCGATGAACAGCACCGATAAATGCGCCTTGACCACCACCAATCATACCCAGACGCAGCCGACGTCCCAGTTTCTTCGGAGCATCTAAAACTTGTTGTGATTCAGCTGCTTCAACGGTCATTATGCATTCTCCACATTTCCTAAGCTCTCAAACATCCGATAGCACCTCAACACTACCAGAGCCTGTAGGATCATTAGGTGTGTGATCTTCAATTGCAAATGGTCTTTCGCAAAAGTGATGGTCTTTTCAAGGAAACTATCTCAAAATCTGCATCTGATTTGCTGCAAGCTGAGGCGAGGACACAAATTCTCATGTCGAACACACAAGAGACTACTCAAGCTTACTATGAGGAGAATGCTGAGAGCTTCATCGCCCGTACCTTGCATCTGGATATGACTGAGCATTATCAGCGTTTTCTTAGTAGAGTTCCTGCTGGTGGCCGTGTTCTTGATGCAGGTTGTGGCTCGGGCCGGGATGCTCACGCTTTCAAGCAGATGGGTTTTGAAGTAGATGCTTTTGACGCCTCAATTGAGATGGCTAAGTCTGCGAGCAAACTCATCGGGATTGAGGTTCAACAGAACACATTCCAGGCGTTCAACAGTCCTCCAATCTACGACGCAATCTGGGCCTATGCTTCTCTGCTTCACGTTCCTTATGGCGAACTTCCTCTGGCACTCACCAACCTCAGCAATGCACTCAAAGACGGCGGTACCCTCTTCGCATCCTTCAAGCTGGGAGACGGCGAAATCTCACGAGATGATGGTCGCCGCTTTTCCATGATGACTGAAGATCACTTCAAAACCATTCTCGAAGAGGTTCCCAGCTTAGAGCTGCAAGATGCTCGTATCACACTAAGCAATAAGCCTTACAGTAAGGATGAGAAGTGGCTGACGATGATCATTGGGAAGAAAGACTGATATCCTCTAAAACACGATTGCTCTCAGAGACAAATTTCAGACACTTAATTAGTAAAAATAAAGACCATAGAAATGAAACAGTACATTCAATTTCTGATATTCGTTTTTCTCTTTGCCGCAACTCTCGGATCATTTGCACAAGCTGAGACTATTCGAGAATGCAATGCTCCTAAAGGCGTTTCTTACTTTCCTAACACAGCTACTTCAGACGAATGGGAGGATGATGGTTTCTCAAATGGATTTATCGCCTTAACTATCAAAGACAAGTCTGAGGTGGACATAATTTATCGCGATCTTACGGGAATACACAGTCTCAGAGCCGACGGCGTTACATTAGATGTGATTGGAACTGGTGAGCACTCACTGTCCATTCTAGCAAAACACAATCAAATGGTTCACGAACTCTATTCATTTGATCTGAAAAACAACCGCCTGTTCATCTCCCAACACAAACTTGAAGTACTGGTTGATAAAGTCTCGTCTTTTCAATCTGTGTGCAAATGACGAAAAAATAGAACGTTAATGGCGGAGAGTGAGTCCGCATTTCCACAGTCCGCGGCTTTCCTAGTAGCTCCGCCGAGTTCCATTTAAATTATTGATATTGATAGCATTTTAGTTTTCTCATACCGTACTACGCCGTAGCTATCCGACGCGATCCTAGTTTGAAGTGGGGGATCAAATGGGGGATCAGAGGCGAGGAAATCCGTATGAGAAGCATTCGTAAACCGCGTAAACAGTTGACAGCGCTAGCCGTAAAAAAATGCAACGATGCCGGGCAAATATTTTGACGGCAATGGCCTATACCTTCTCGTTAAAACCAGCGGAGCAAAACAATGGGTACAGCGCATTACAGTTCGCAGTAAACGGTGTGAAATTGGATTAGGGTCTTATCCTTTAACAACACTCGGAGAGGCACGAGATCAAGCATATGAGAACAAGCGCAAAGCACTAAAGGGAGAAGACCTGCTAGGCGCACGTAGGAAACAAAAAGCAATCCTGACTTTTGAAGCTGCTGCTCGGGAAGTTCACAAGGTGAACCTTCCTACATGGCGAAACGAAAAGCATGGCAAGCAATTTATCAGTACACTGGAAACCTACGTTTTCCCTAAAATCGGAACCTTAAAGGTCTCTGAAGTCAGTTCTGCTGATGTTCTAGCTGTCCTTTCGCCTATTTGGTTGAAGAAGGCGGAAACGGCACGACGCATCAAGCAACGTATCGGCATGGTCTTAAAATGGGCCATCGCAAAGGGCTGGCGGAAAGACAATCCTATAGATGCAATCGCTCAGGCACTACCTAAACAAGAAAAAACCAAAATACACCGTAAAGCGCTCCCCTATACGGAAGTTCAGCATTTCATGTCAGTGCTGGAACAATCCGCAGCAAGCCAAGCTGTTAAGCTTGCTCTTGAAATGACCGTTCTATCTGCCTGTAGAAGTGGTGAGGTACGCTTAGCGGTATGGGACGAAATAGATCTGAAGCAGAAGGTCTGGACAATACCAGCTTCACGTATGAAGGCAAAACAAGAGCATAAAATCCCCTTAACACCTCGTATGGTCGCGATATTGATGAACGCCAAGGAGTTGTTCGGCGACACAGGGTTCATCTTTCCGGGTGCGAAAGCAGGCAAGCCTTTCTCTGATATGACGATGTCTAAACTAGTCAGAGAACTTGGATTTGATGTGCATGTTCACGGTTTTAGAACAACGTTCAGGACATGGGCACAGGAACGCACAAGCATAGCGCGAGAAGTCGTTGAGAAAGCACTGGCACATACCATCAGGGATAAAGCAGAAGCTGCCTATGCTCGTTCAGATCTACTGGAGAAGCGGCGAGACCTTATGGAACGTTGGAACACTCATGTTCATCAAAGTGGAGCAAAAGTCATCGCATTTAAGTAGCGCAGTCAACATGTCCACACGAAGTACTTTCAATTTCACCTTACAAAACAATCTCTAAAGGCCTAGTTGCCAACTAATTCGCGGCATTCCTAGGTTTTCCTTGATTGTTTAATTTACGTAACGTAAATTAAACATGCTGAGCTGATCAAGCCAGATTTTCTTTCTTTCCTAAAATCAAAGTTCAACCAATCAACCTTGGAAGGGGAGACAGATGTCTGATTTCCATGATCGCTATCTTGCGCGACCTGAAGTTGAAGCAGTTCTAGGACTGTCCAGATCAACAATTTACAAACTGCTATCTGAAGATGATTTTCCGCCCCCTACCCGCCTCATTGGACGATCTGTCCGGTGGCGGTTGAGTGAAATTATGAGCTGGGCCGAAAATAAACGCAAAGCTCAAACTCCGAACTAACTAACCAAAAACCTGAAGCAGAAGAAACGCGCGCGTTACAACGTGCGCGGCAGGTTTTCTGCATCCAAAGTTTGGGGGCTACATGTCTCAACAGGTATATCCATATGACCGAAAATACATGCGTCAATGGAGGAAAGAAGTCATGAAACATGCAGAGCTAACAATAGCAGAGCGCCTCGTTGCAAATGTGTTGTCGGACACCTTTAATGCGAAAACAGGACGTGCCCATTACACGCTGCCAAAACTATCCAATCTGGCTGGCACAAGCCTCTCAGTTGTGAAGCGGTGCATTAAGAAGCTGAAAGATAAAGGTTTTATTTGGCCTGTTCGAACTATCAACGCGGTGGGGACCAAAGAATATCAATGTGAGATTCCACAAAGTACCGCTGGGGTCTGTGAGGAGCCCAACACAGGTCTGAGCAGACCCCAGAGTAGGGTCGCTAATGACCTCCATAAAACAAAGAAAAACAATAATTGTTATGCTGTTCCTGAGAATGATTCATTCTGGGCGCCGATAATCCAGCGGCTGCCAGAGGTTGAGAGACCATATCTGTTTCAGAAGCAAGGCACCCCAGCATATTGGCTGGTGACCCTAAACGATTTGAGGGCAATTTATGAAAAGCGGCAAGGAGCGCCTGAGCACGCGGCCTAATGCGTAAGACCTTTTCGGAGCAGGAAAGCTATTCTGCGGGCGATCTCGATGTCAGAAGGCTTCGAATGGGCCTCAGAGAGCATTTCCAGCTCTGTGCTTACCTCAGGTGCTTTGCGGTCTGACCAGTTGTCAGGATCTCTTGATTTCAAAAAGAACATCTGTGCAGTAACGTTGCCGTCCATAGCTTTTTGAAACAAAGCATTGCTGACTTTTGCAATCCCCTCGGCTTTACCCTGCTCTATAGCACTCAGAAAAGCACTGTGTTGTTTCTTTTTGCGGATGAGAGTTGTCTGATGGAAACCCAACACGTCAGCAATTTGACGTTCAGAAAGGCCTTGTGCTGCCAACTGGCGCACCTTTAGACACGTTTCATCTGTAATGACTATTGCGGGGCATCCAGACCTCCTTCTGACCATGACTAACTCCCTTCCCTATTTGCAATATTAGCAAAATGGAGTTCAGTCTTAAACTGGAAGTATACCTCTTTGCATAGACGACGCGAATTGATCGCATCATCTCTACATTTGCTCAGTTTTCCATCTAGCACCTTCATTTCAATCAGATACTACGAAGACGTAAAACACATTAGTTTTTAATGCAGTGCTCTCTGGGCATCGCGATGGCTTTAAGCAAACTGCTGAACTTTTTCAGCAGCACCAGCAATCCAACTGAATTTGCATAATTTTTGAGCGCAATCTGAGAGGGACGCTATAGCGCAGCCCAGCGCACTTTGATTACATGGAATGGCCTTGAGTGGCCAGTTTTCTCACTTTCTGGCACATTTCATCAATAATAACGATACTAGAACTGCCCGGCCTATTAGACGGCATTCCTCCCTCCTGTACCCATACGCAATATTGGTAAAACTCATTTTCTGGGAAAAGCTGTCTGCAGCAGAAGGCTTCGCAGCAAAAACAACCGTTACCCCACAAGTTTTCAAACGCGCCCCACCAGATGACCTAGCGGCCTGAATACTTTGATTCAAATTGTGTTGGCAGAAAACAAGAAAATAAAACGCCCAAGAAAGGAAATGACATGGAATCCGGTTTGAACCTGCCCCGGATCTTAGACACTGGACGAAATGACGAAGTGACCATGACCAGCAAGGAAATCGCAGACCTTTGCGGAAAACGTCATGACAACGTTCTAGTGGACATTAAAAAGATGCTCAAAGACCTGAACGGAGGTCTCCTGAAATTTCAGGAGACCTACATTGACCAGTGGAACCGGGCACAGCCTTGCTATCGCCTGCCCCGAGATTTCATCATGACGCTAGTCTCTGGCTATTCTGTGCCCCTCAGGCACGCCATTGTGACGCGTTTGTCAGAACATAAACCTATCACTCATTCAGCAGCAGTTCCGCCATATCGTCTAACTTAAGCTTGGTCGCCTTCCAATTTGGATCGTATCGATCCAGCAACGCATAGAATGCAGGACTGTGATTGTGCTCTTTGTGGTGACATAGCTCATGAAGAAGCACATAGTCGATGCAATCCCGAGGAGCTTTCACAAGGAAAGGGTTAAGCTGAACAGTACCATCCACTGAACATCCCCCCCATCGCTTCTCAGTATCCATAAAATAAAATTGCGGACGCTGGGCAATCCAAGGCAGACGTTCCCCAATAACTTCCAGCCTTTTACCAAGGTACGTCTGAGCACGAACCTTGTACCACCCCCGGAGGCGACCTCTGATCACCTGAGGGTCCGTGTTTTCTGACCTCACTTCAATATAGCCACCGCGCAGTTTCACGCTACGGTCCGCTTTCGGCACTTCGAGCACCTTAAGTTTGTATCTGCGCCCAAGATAGAACACAGCCTCACCGCTCACATAGTTGCGCTCCAGAACGTGCTCTTGGCGTCGCAGAGAGTCTTTTACATGTTCGTAGACCCATCGCCCCCGCCGCTTAACAGCAGCTTCTATTGAGGCCTGAGAAGCTTCTGGTGGAGCTTCAACAATCACCTTGCCATCTGGTTCAACATGGATCGCTACTTTCCGCTTCTTCCCCTTCGATGCCTGCACCGAATAGGGAATGCGCTCAGCCCCATATACAAGAACATTCTGGGCATCATCGGAAGTCATCGCGGCTAACGCCTTTCCGGGTTTTGTCGATGATCTTATCTATGAGGGTATTCGCCATTTCCAGTCCGCCATACTGCTTGAAGAAATGGGGCAGCAGCTTTTGCTTTATTTGCTGATAGATCGCTTCCTGTGACAAGGTGTTAGCAGCAACGGCCTCATTCACGACAGTGTCTATGTGCATTGCTTCATTGATGAAGTGATCTTCACCATGATCCTCCAGCCCATGGTCTGCGACAGCAATCCTGAAGATACCGTAGTAGGCACGTTGATGCTTGTTGCTTCTGATAGCCTCAGGAGTGTCCGGTGTAGCACCTTGGTTAACTGTATCCTCCAGATCTTTGAATAGATCATATTGTAGATGCGGGTGCTCAAAGCTTGCTTTCGCTTCTTCGATGGCTTTACGCAGCAGTTCGGAGAAGACAGCCTGAGCATACGGATCATCGTCTAGGTCTTCTTCAATGGTTTTGCGGAGCCTGCTGGAGATCGTATCAGCCTCGTTCTGTGCTCTCTCGTCAGTCCAGTCTTTGGGGTCGTCGCCATCCTCAGGAACTTCACCCATCTTATTGACGTCGAGAATACCTTCAGGGTCATGAACTTTGACACCTGTAACTTCCCGATCCACCAGATCCCGAATTTGCTTTTCGTAGGCTGAATAGTCCACGGTCTCCTGAGCATCCAATCGGGCTTGCGCTCGGATCTCGGTGAAGAACTTCAAATCCTTCTTGTAGTTGTCGACCTTAGCATCTGGAAATGCTGGGTCTTTGAAGAACCAAGAGGTTGAAAGGGCCACCTTTAAGCACATCCCAAAACTGGTGAGTGCTTCATAAAAGTCGTCGCGGATTTTCTGGGACTGGTCATAGGAAACACCAACCTCATCTGCCACCATGCGAGGGACAAGCACTTGACGGAAAGCCTCACGGTCGTGCTTGTTTTTTACATCAGAGAAGATCGCCCAGAGCTTTCTATGCAAATCTGGCAGACGCTTATACTCCACATCAACGCGGCTGTATGTTCCCTCTAAATCCTCAGGGTCATATCCTTGAACAGTCTTGGCTTCCAGCTCCTGATAGTCCTGCAAAGAGGTATCCAGCTCTTTCAGAATGCCACGATAGTCCACCAGATAGCCGAACTGTTTGTCCTCATGCAGACGATTCACACGGGCGATAGCCTGAAGTAGGTTGTGCTCCTTGATGTTCTTGTCGATATAAAGCACCGCGTTTTTAGGCTCATCAAAGCCTGTCAGCAGCTTGTCGACAACGATGAGCACATGCGGAGCGCCTTCTGTCCCGAAGTCCTCAATCACACTATTTTCGTAGGCCTCTGCATCCGCTCCCACGTTTTCCTTCCACCAACGCTGTACTTCCGGCGCGTTGGCGGCATTAGTATCTTCATGGCCTTCTCGCGTGTCTGGAGGCGAGATAACAATGGCTGAGGTGACTTTTCCGATCCTGTCCAGTTCTCGCTTGTAACGGATCGCAGAGAGCTTACTGTCCGTGGCAAGCTGTGCCTTAAGCCCCAGATCCTTGAAGTTATCGGAGAAGTGTTTGGAAAGGTCGCGTGCAATGAGAGCGATGCGGCGCTCAGAACCATAAACCAAGCCCTTGCTGGAGTTCTTGCGCTTGAAGTCAGCCTTCTGGGCGTCTGTCATGCCATCGGTGATATCATCGAACTGGTTATCGACAGCGGCATCATTGATGTCCACCTCAGGGCGCCGTTCTTCATAAAGCAGAGGCGTGACCGTACCATCTTCAACAGCCCGCTGCATGGTATAAGCGTGAAGGATTTTGCCGAACTTGTTGCGGGTCTTGTCTTCTTTGAGCAGCGGAGTGCCTGTGAAAGCAATATAGGCTGCATTGGGTAGCGCCAGACGCATGCGCTCGTGGTTCTCACCGCCCTGACTGCGGTGGCCTTCATCCACTAGCACGATCAGGTCTTCGCTCTCGTTCTTGCATTCCGGCAGTTTGGCGGCGGAGTTGAACTTTTGCAGCAGGGTGAACATGATACGCTCATCGCCCTTACCGATCTTCAGCGCCAGTTCCTTACCAGATCCGGCACGCGCACGGGCACCGTCTTTTTTGGCGGCGACGGCAGACCCGAAAGCCCCACCAGACAGGAAGGTTGCGGAGAGTTGCTTTTCCAGATCCGTCCTGTCGGTGATGACGATAACACGGCAGTTGGCGGTCTCAGGGTTCAGCAGCAGGGCGCGGCACAACAGCACCATGGTGTAGGACTTGCCGGAGCCTGTGGTGTGCCAGATGACGCCGCCCTCTCGCCCTCCCTCAGGCTTCCTATCCCCAACGGTTTCCAGCATGGCTTTAACGCCGAAGACTTGCTGGTATCTGGCAGCGATCTTTCCGGCTTTTTTGTCAAACAGAATGAAGTAGCGCAGGAAGTCCAGTAGTCGCTCTGGCTGAAGCAGCCCCATTAGGAGCCTGTCCTGCTCTGTGACACTCACGTCCTGCGACCACAGCTTGGTGAAGTGGTCTCTTGCTTTTGCGTCTGCATCCTTCAGGAGCGATCTGCAAGCATCTTCAGGCAGCTTCAGGTTCTTAACGCGATGGATTTGCTCATCGCTGATTTTGTCCTCTCGCCACGCACTCCAGAATTTCAGTGGTGTGTTTGTGGTGCCGTAGCGCCCAGCGGTGTCGGCAATGGACAGCAGGAGCTGGGCGTAAGCATAGAGGGACAAAATACCGTCTTGTTGTTGGTTGCGCAGGTGCTGACTGATGCCCTCCTCAACCATCTTATCGTCTTTGGAGCCAACAGGGCGCTTAGCTTCAATCACAGCAACGGGAATGCCATTGAGGAAGCCGACGATATCAGGGCGATAGGTCTGGCTACTCCCTTCTCGCTCTACGCTCATCTCGGTGGCGACTTCAAACGTGTTTGCTGCCACATTCTCCCAGTTTACCAGTGGAACCGTGAGGCTGAGTTTTTTACCCTCACGCACTTCGCTGACCGTGACGCCGTAAAGCAGATGCTTGTAGAGCGTCTCGTTTGCAGCAAGCAGGCCCTCGTTGATGCCGAGGTTCTTCAGTGCTTTAAGAACCTGAGCCTTAGCGCTGGCACTCAGAGCATATCCCTCTGCCGTTCGATAAGCCTCCAGATGCTTTGCAATTGTATCTTCCAGCAGAACAGCACGAAGCAAACCACGACGGCGCGTACACACCTCGGGGCTGATATAGGTCCAGCCCATATTCATCATCAGCGCAAGCGCCGGGATCTTGGAGGACGCATCTTCACGGGTGTCCGGGCGGGAAGAAAGCGGCGGCATCTGGTTCATGTTGGTCCCAAATCAGGCAAATCAATTGCTTGAGTTGTAACATGAAATAAGCACACGCACAGCTTTGATGACCTGCGCGTTTGTATGCAGACACAAAAACTTATCCCCGCCGCGTACAAGCTGCCGCATACTAAGTACATGTTCACGCATTCGGGCAGCTGGCGGACCGACCGTCAGTGCGGCGTGGGCAGGGCGGGGCTACCGGATGAAGTAACGCATCATCTGGCAGGTCCGTGGAGGTTCCCCTTTCGCCAACAGTGTTGAGGGATAGCGGATGTCCGGTCAAACCAAAGGGCGCCAGCACTGAGAACTGAGGCTTTCCAACAGTCTTAGCTCTTCCAAGTGTCTTTTGGACCTTGGCTTTAGCCTCCTGCAAAAACGCCCGGGCAAGGCACCAGCCAATGCCGAAGAAACATTTTTTAACAAGTAGCGCAGGTATTGCCTGTGCCCTTGCCCATCCCGTTCTTCGGGAGATCATAATCACCACACTGCTTGGCAAGCCACGCGGTGCTCTTGTCGCTTGCGCTGCTATTGCAGCATCACCGCATTCACCAGGAGAACCAGAGACGAAGGGGCAAGGTGCTCTGGGTCTCTGATCAAGTCAGGGATGACGGCAGAGAGGGAGATGCGGTGATCGCTAAGCACAGCAAAGAGGGAGGCACGGTTATCGCTAAGTGTAACGTTAAGATGCTGAGGCGATGGGGCAAGGTGTTCACCTGCCACACCGCTGCCATGGCGGGGCAGATTTGCCGTCTCCACCGCCGTCATCCCGGAAAAGCGCAGCGCATATCCGGGACCCAGAGCGAAACACTCCCGGACAAAACGACTGCCCCGCACGCATGAAAAGGACCAGAGACTGCCAACAGGACCCACTCACACAGTCAAAGGCTCAAGCCGCCTCTTCCACCTTCACCCGCTTCTTGCCCGTCAACAACTGCTGCATGAGGGCACGTTTTTCGGTGCGGAGGTGGTTTAGTTTTGCTTTGCAGTTATGCACTTGTTGATCAGAGATCTCTAGAATGGCGCCGATTGCCTTCTGCTCTTCAAAACAGGGCAGTAATACAGGTATGCTCTCACACACTTTTTTATTTAACTTCGGCTGAGCCGAGCCGGAGTTATACTTTCGATAATCAAGACTCTCGAGGAACTCGCACACAAAAGCATGTGAGACTTCAGATTTTGGGCGCAAAACGTGTGCATGATTATTTACCCATGATTTGCCTTCGATCCGAAACACATGAGGAAGATTGCGAGATAGAATATTTTCGCCGTCTTCTCCTAGAAGCAACAATGGCTCATCAAATATGAATGCATCTACCCAATCAATGATTCCGGTTGCACCGTAATAGGGGTTTTGTCCTTGCATCGTCGCGCGATCAGCAGCCTTTATAGGCTTTCGCATCCCATCAAGGAACTCGCACACATCCCCTAGCTTCACGGTCTTCCACTCACTGTCCTCGAAGCCCTTGAGGCGGTGGGTGCCGGCGAGTAGGTGTTGCATGAGGGCGCGTTTTTGGGCTTCAGCGTTCTTAAGTTGCTTCTCGGCAACCTCAATGGCCCGATCCCACGTCCCCAGTATCTCCGCGATCTTCTTTTGCTCTGGGAGGGGGGGGAGGCTGAACTTGTATTGGAACAGTTCGGCAAGAGTAATGGAGACTTGATTGGCATTCCCTCTCACCAGAGTGGAGATGTAATAGATAAATCGCTTGTCTTTGAGGACTGCAAACAAGTGCTCTCTATTAATATCACGTGAAATCGGGTCAAGCCGAACCAGGTTTTGGTTCAACAATGCACCTTTTACGCCTTCAGGGACGCGAACGACCTTACCGACCATTGAGTCAAGGAGATGAGGCCTAGAACCTACGGTAGATAATAAGACATCGCCTGTGTCTAACGCATAGGTCTCAAGATCTTTTGCAACTTCGTGTGGGACACAAACCACTCGTTCATTACCAATGCCGTCCCTAGTGGTATCTGAAATGCGAATGATCCTACGGCCAGCTTGGTCATAGTCCTTTGAGTCAAAGGCATAGCCTTTTCTATGAATTACAATTTCACCAAGCCTTGTCTCCGTCCACCCCTCAGGAACCATAACCCAGCTCCTTCAGGTAGGCGTCCATTTTGGCTTCCAGCTCGGTCATCTCTGCCTTCAGCTGTTCGCGCTCGGCACGCACGGCCATGAGGTCGATCTCTTCTTCTTCCTCAAAGGTGTCCACATAACGCGGGATGTTGAGGTTGAAGTCGTTTTCCTTCACCTCGTCCAGCCCTGCCACATAGGCGTATTTCTCTGCAGTCTGCCGTGCCGTGTAGGTCTTGACGATCTTGGCGATATGGGTCTCGTTGAGCTGGTTCTGGTTGGTGCCCTCCACGTATTCGCGGGAGGCATCAATAAACAGCACAGAGTTATCCCCCTTGCCCTTTTTGAAGATTAGAATAGCTGCTGGAATACCGGTGCCGAAGAACAGTTTTTCCGGCAGGCCAATGACAGCGTCCAGCAGGTTTTCTTCAATCAGAGCCTTGCGGATTTTGCCTTCGCTGGAGCCACGGAACAGCACACCATGGGGCACAACCACCGCCATGCGGCCCGTGTCATCCTTCAATGTCTCCACCATGTGGGAGATAAAGGCATAATCGCCCTTGGTTTTTGGGGGCAAACCTCGGCTGAAGCGACCGAAGGCGTCTTTTTCGGCCTGTTCTATGCCCCATTTATCGAGGCTGAACGGCGGATTGGCGACCACCACGTCAAACTTGCGCAGGGCATCCTCACGAGTGCGGAGCTTGGGGTTGCGGATGGTATCGCCCCATTCAATCTGGTGATTGGTCTCGCCGTGCAGGAACATGTTCATCTTGGCAAGCGCCCAGGTGGAGCCAATGGCCTCCTGACCAAACAGGGCGTAGGTCTTTTTGCCGGTCCTCGCGCTGATCTGGCGTCCGCACTTCATCAGCAGGGAGCCGGAGCCACAGGTGGGATCACAAATCTCATCGCCCTCTTGCGGGGTGACCAGCTCCGCCATCAACTCGGAGACCTCCGCTGGGGTATAAAACTCTCCGGCCTTTTTGCCAGCGGTCGCCGCAAAACGGGAGATCAGGTATTCATAGGCCCCGCCAATAACGTCCAGATTGCCCACACGGCTTGGGCGCAGGTTCATCTCATCCCTGGCAAAGTCCTCCAGCACATGGCGCAGAATGTCATTCTTCTGCTGCTCATCTCCCAGGTTGTTGGAGTTGAACGAGATACCCTGGAACACATCGCGCAGCTTGGCACCGTTGGCCTCTTCAATGGCAGTGAGCGCCACATCAATGCGCTCGCCGTTGCCGGGTTGATGACGCTTGTCATAAAGGGAACCGAAGCTTGCTCCTTCCGGCAGCACAAAGACCTCGTTCTTCATCATCTCCGCAATCAGCTCAGGCTCGTTGCCATATTGCTGTTTGAACCCATCATAATGATCCTGCCAGACATCCGAGATGTACTTGAGGAACAACATGGTCAGGACGTAGTCCTTGTAAATGGATGGATCGACCACACCACGGAAGGTGTCACAAGCACCCCAAGCGGCCTTGTTGATCTGATCTTGCGAAACACGCGCAACTGACATGGAGATTTCCTGAATATGAATGGGCTGGCGGGAGTGTAAGACCGCAGCGCCCTCGCAGAAAGAGCGAATTGCCGTAGAGCACAGAGTTTTCATGAGATGCCAACAAGCACACTTAGGATCAATGAAGAGCCTAAGTTTTCATTCTGGCGATGACGTTCCAGAGGAAGCAGTGCGCCCTTTGAGAGTGCGTCACTTAACTCATACACAGCTTTTGCAGTGGGGGATCAATTGGGGGATCAGCAATCACACCAATCAAAATAACTCATAAAAATCAGATAGTTAATAAACACAATGGCGGAGAGTGAGGGATTCGAACCCTCGGAACACTTGCGTGCTCAACGGTTTTCGAGACCGCCCCGTTCGACCACTCCGGCAACTCTCCCGCTTGATCCTCGTTTGAGGATTGCCGGACCTTATAAAGAAGCTTTCCCTTGGGCAAGCCCTGCGGCCTCTATGCCGCAGATAACTCACAGTTGACCTCGCCCACACAATAAAAAACGCAGTGAGCGAGCCCACTGCGTTGAAATAATTGTAAATTTTAAGAGGCTTAGGCAGCCTGAACATCCTCAAGGAAGGCTTTGATCGAGCGGTTGAACTGATCAGCCTCTTCAGAGATGCTGTCTGCCTGATTGTTGATGTCCTCTGCCGTCTTGGTGGAGTTTTCAATGGTATTGGCAACCTCAATCATTTCAGACTCGCCAATGCGGGATTGATCAGAGGCGTCTGTGACTGAGCGGGCAATTTCACCCACGGTTACAGATTGCTGTTCCACGGCTGCGGCTACGGCAGAAGAGCTGGTGGACAGCTTTTCCATCATGCTGGTTACCTTTTCAATGGAACCAACCGCATCTGTAGAAACCTGCTGAATTGCATGGATCTGTTGAGAGATTTCCTCAGTCGCTGTGGTGGTCTGGTTGGCCAGATGCTTCACCTCAGATGCTACAACTGCGAAGCCTTTGCCCATCTCACCTGCACGAGCCGCTTCAATGGTCGCGTTGAGCGCAAGGAGGTTGGTCTGGTCGGCAATGTCCTTAATGAGGTTGACGACCTGGCCAATGCGAGATGCGGACTCTGCGAGTTCCTGAATTGTCTTGGAGGTGTTGATGACAAGACTGCCAACTTCATCCGCAACGTCTTTGGAATTTACAGCTTCGGAAGCCACTTCCTTAATGGAGAGAGACATTTCCTCACTGGCGGATGCCACCGTTGCAACAGAGGAAGAGGCGTGGCTGACGGCTTCTCCAGCCTTACCAGCTTTGTCGGAGACGCTTTCTACGGTGACGTTCAATGCAAATGAAGCTTCGTGCAGTGACTGGATTGCTGAGTTGAAACCGTCGCCCGCGGCTGTTGCTGCTCGTTCAAACTCACGCACCAGCATGGCCACTTTTTGCTCACGCTCCTGACGACGGTTGTTGTCTTCATCCCGCTCATCGTTGAGCTGATTGCGCTCAATGGCATTGGCACGGAACACTTCGAGGATCTTTGCCATCTTGGCAAACTCATCGCGGCCATTGGTGCCTTCGATATCGATTGAGACATCACCCTTTGCCAGTACGCTCATGGCCTGATGCAGATTAGCCAGCGGACGAGAGATGCGCCACGCGATGTAACCAGCGATCATCAGACCGATGACGCCCATTGCGCCGGCCTGCAACAAAAAGCGCTGCATGCTGGCAGCTGAAGCTTCATGGTGCAGCGCTGTTGCTTCTTGCTCTCCCGCAACACCGAAATCATTGAGCTGCTGCGCTGCAGGGATCATCTCATCCAGCTGTTCCAGCGCGAAGACCATTTCCTCCTGAATGTCCGCATTCAGGGTTTCGATTTCGTCCAGTGTTTCCGTGTAAGTGGCCCAGAGTTCATTGACCTTGGCAGATGTTTCTTCTGGCATCTTCGCGGTTTGGATAACCATGCCAAACTGCTCAATACGGCTCTTGAAAGTGCTCTTTTCAATTTCGTAGCCATCAACGCCAATGGTCCATTCCATGGCCTGAAGGTCTTTCAGTAAGCCTGCAACACGGTGTGTATCTTTGCTGACGTTCAACTGACGGCGTGCCTTGTTGATTTCCAGCTGCATTGTGGAGCTTGCACCCTGGAGGACTGAAATGAGGCCTCCGTCAGAGTTGGTGCCACGCTCCAACGTCGCTTCTACAACGGCGCCGAATGTCTCAGAGAACCCGTAGGCATAGCCTTCCAGATTGTCGTAGAGCTCATCTTCGATGCCCGAAACGTTCAGCTCGCGTGTTTCTTCAACCAATACAACAACGCGCTCGCGGGCCTCTGCAGCAATATCAGCGGCCTCTGCTTTTGGGTGGAGCAAAAACTCTCCCCCAATTGCGCGCATACGATCAACTGCAGCACTGATCGCCTGAGCGTTTTGCATCAGCTGATTGTAGGTCTGCGTGTTTTTCTGAAACTCATCATTTTGACTATTCATTTGGGAGAGGGAAAACAGTGCCCCACCCAGCACAAGTATCGGCAGTAATCCAAGGGCCGTAACTCTCGTTACGACGGAATATATCCAGGCGAACTTTGGAATGCGCATTTTATGCCCCCCGCACGTATGCGGTTTAATTCATTGGATGATAATGATCGCGAGATTGTCACAGTCATTCCATATTGAGCGCCCAATCCTCCCCTAGCACTTGTATGGAACATGCACAAATCGCGTTGCCCTATTGTTGGCTGGCGAAGGTTTATCGATCCTTAAACCAATCGTAGAATGGGCGTTTAAACGCAGCGGAATAGGTATTTGGGCGTAACAATTAGATCGTAGGTATAAATCTGTTTGCGCAACCATAGCGCGAATCACTCCGGCACCGGAGCGTTCTTTGAAAGTTGATCTTATGTAACATAGATCTCACCACTCGTATTTCTAATATTTTTGGCGAGATTCTGCGTTGACATTCCAGAATGCCTGCGTATATTCCAGCAGCTCAATAAATTGCGGGTAATCCCGCTTTTCCGCGCTGTCCGAGGCAAGACATCGAAATCGCCTTCTGGTTTTTCCAGAGTTTGCGGTCGATCTCCCCACAGAGGGACGTTCCCAGAGCAATTAGGGAAACGGTCGAACAAGTTCGCAGATACCTGCGACGCCGAAGGGTGCGCTTAGATAAGAAGGACATGCGCATGTTCGCAGTCATCAAAACAGGCGGTAAACAGTACACTGTTGCTGCTGACGATCTCCTGAAGATCGAAAAAGTTTCTGCTGAAGCTGGTGAAACAGTAACTTTCGACGAAGTTCTCATGGTTGGTTCCGATGCTGAAACCACCATCGGTGCACCAACCGTTGAAGGCGCATCTGTTGTAGCTGAAGTTGTTGAGCAGGGTCGTGATCGTAAGATCATCATCTTCAAAAAGCGTCGTCGTCAGAACTCCCGTCGTCGCAACGGTCACCGTCAGGCATTCACTACCGTGAAGATCACTGACATCCTGACCGGTGGCGCGAAGCCAGCTAAAAAAGCTGCGGCTCCTAAGAAAGCTGCTGCTGCACCAGCTGCTGAAGGTTCCGACGATCTGAAGAAGTTGCAGGGTCTTGGCCCAGCAATCGAGAAAAAGCTGAATGCAGCAGGTGTTTCCACCTTCGCACAGATCGCAGCTTTCTCCGCTGAAGATATCGCCCGCGTTGAAGAAGAAGCTGGTCTGAAAGGCCGTTTTGAACGCGATAACTGGGTTGAACAGGCTAAGGAACTCGCAGCGAAGTAATTCGCGCAGTTGCTATCCTAGAGATTAAACGAGGAGTACTTCGTTATGGCTCATAAAAAAGCTGGCGGTTCATCCCGCAACGGTCGCGATTCAGCTGGTCGCCGCCTTGGCATCAAAAAATACGGTGGCGAAGCTGTCGTACCTGGCAACATCATTGCACGTCAGCGTGGCACTAAGTGGCACCCAGGCGCAGGTGTAGGCATGGGTAAAGACCATACTATCTTTGCGACCGTAGAAGGCAAAGTTGCGTTCGAAGAAAAACGCAACGGCCGAACATTTATTAATGTGATGCCAGTGGCGCTCGCCGCTGAGTAACGCTGACGTGGAAATCCAAATCGTCGGCGTCTCATCAAGACCCCGGCGGATTTAGGAAAATCCGGTCAAGATCAAAAAGATCAAGATTAAGGGGTAGATGGGACACCGTCTTCCCCTTTTTCTTTGCCCTGTGGGACGGGCAGCAAGACCGGAGTAGAAACCATGGTAGTTGAATACGAAGAGATCCCAGAAGAAAGCAGTTGCTTTGCGGCCGGGTCGCCGCAGGACACCGCGCGTCTCGTCATCGACCGAGCGCGCAAGGATGATTTGGCTGACATCCTGTTTTTGGCCAACAACCGTCGGATCGCTGAGAAACTGACGAACATGCCGCATCCATTCACGTACGAAGACGCTAAAGCGCTCGTAAAGCGGTGTGACCTTCAGTTACCGTCTCAAGCGACATTCGCGATCCGCATGAAGAACACTGGCCGCTTTATTGGCGCTATCGGTTTCAATCCGCTTGCCGAAGACTTTGGTGCTGTGCACCTGGGTTATTGGGTAGGCGAGCCATTCTGGAACCAGGGATATGCGACAGAAGCAGTTCAGTCTGTTATCGAATTCGCGTTTGCCAACGGTGTTAAGGAGCTCTCCGCTTCTTGCCGTGTGAGCAACCCTGCCTCGCACCGCGTGCTGACCAAGTGCGGCTTTAAGCAGGATGGAACAACAAAGCTGCATTCTCTCGGCGCTATGGCCGTGGTGGATGCCACACGCTTTACACTGACCCGCACCCAATGGATCGCGAATACGCGATGGGGATCTGCTGGTTAAGTGATGCCAGATCAGCAGGTTGCAGCGAAAGCAACCTGCTTCCGGCAGCGTGATTGTTGTTTGCCTGTAACGGCATACCTTCAACCACACAAACCAGCGATCCTTCTGATCCTGATGCATTCGTCATGTCTGCATTCCAGGTCATCGGGGGCTGTTGCGTTTTACCTTCACTTATCCATTTCAAATAACAACCAGAGAAATATGCGTTTGATTTACAAGGCCTTTTACGATGCTCACCACAACTTTAGATACTCAAAGGCTGCAGCTGCGCCCATTCCAATCTGACGATCTCGCCCGATTTTGGGAGGTCGGTCACTCTGATTATGAAATTGCACGTTGGCTTACCGGGTTAACGTGGCCTCCAATTATGATAGAGGCTGAAGCCTTTATCGAAAAGGCCAGTGCAGCAAATCCAAAAACGGACTCGTTTCCGTTTGCCATCGAGTTTGACGGCCAACTCGTTGGCGGTGTTGAAATTGAAAAGCCCGGTGATCTCAAGGAGTTCCCGGAGCTGCCAACCATTGGGTACTGGCTTTCTCAGAAAGCTCAGGGGCAAGGCTTTATGGTTGAAGCATGTGTTGCCGCGCTCCACTGGGGCTTTTCGCGCGAGGCATGTGATGTGTTTGCTGCTCGTGTGTTTGCGCCGAACTACTCCTCTCAGAAAGTATTGAAAAAGCTAGGCTTTGAGCCAGCTGGTGTTTGCCTTCGCTACTCTAAACCTCTGCAACAAGACGTTGAGAATATCATCATGCACCTGCCGCGGGATCGGTTTGAGGCATTGCATGGTGATGCGCATGTGATGATGGGAGCTGCGCTATGACCACTTTTCCTCGCTTAAGAACAACCAGCCTGACACTGCGGGAGTGGAGAGAGACGGATGCGCCACGTGCGCTGAAACTCTTTCAAAATCATAGCATTACGCACATGCTAACCTCAAAACCACATCCCTTTACCAAGGCGGATGCGGAGGCTTTTCTACAGACAGCAATCCCCGGTGATCTGAACGAGGCTGTGAACTGGGCCGTTGAACTTCAGGGAGAAGTGATCGGCGGCGTTGGTGCCCGGCCTTTGCATGACACACCTGGCATCGGATGGTGGCTGGCTGAGGAGCACTGGCAAAAAGGCATTATGTTTGAGGCTGTTAGCGAAGCCTTGCGCTACCTTCTTCTTGAACGCGAACTCCCCAAGATCGTTGCGGATGCATTCAGCGATAACATCGGTTCGCAAGCGCTGATGCGTAAGCTTGGCTTTGTTCATACCGGGCAAGGAATAGGGAGCAGCGTGGCGCGTCTTGCGGGAGATTATCCTACAGAAGAGTTCGCCATATCCCCGCTGGACTTCATTGCAGCACAACAGCTCAGAGTGCAGGAGGCAGCACAATGACCACTTTCCCTCGTTTGAGAACAGCAAGCCTGACACTTCGGGAATGGAGAGAGACGGATGCGCCTCGCATTCTGGAACTGCTGCAAAATCAGAACATTACACGCATGCTGGCATCGCAGCCCCACCCTTTCACAAAGGCAGATGCTGAGGTGTTTCTGCAGAGGTTTATGCCCGATGATTTAGGCCATGCTGTGAACTGGGCTGTTGAACTTCAAGGTGAAGTGGTTGGTGGAGTGGGTGTTGGCTATCTTCAAAGAACACCAGATCTTGCATTTTGGCTTGCTGAAGAAAAGTGGAAGAAAGGCGTTATGTATGAAGCAGTTAGTGCAGCGCTCAATTATCTTTTACTGGAACGCGAAGTCCCTTCCATTTGCGCAGATGCTTTCAGCGACAATGCTGGCTCACAGGCCCTGCTGAGGAAGCTTGGTTTTGTTCATACAGGGCGAAATGAGGGACGTAGCCGCGCCCGTCTTGCCGGGAATTATCCTACAGAAGAGTTCCGCATATCCCCTAGAGATTTCATCGCAGCACAACAGCTCAGAGTGCAGGAGGCAGCACAATGACCTTCCCTGAACTACAGACCAACCGGTTGATTTTGAGAGCACTTCAGCCAGACGATTTTCCTCGGCTGCGGTTTCTGTTCTCTGACTATGACGTAGCACGGATGACTGCCAGTTTTCCGCATCCGATCACGGATGAGTGGGCACATGAGTTTATCTCTCGTAGCCATTCTTTTGATCTGAAGACGGATGTGGTTTGGGCGATTGACAATGGTACCGGCTTCATTGGGTCCATTGGTGCGCACCGGATTGGAGAATCCGCGTCGTTGGGCTACGCGCTTGGAAAATACTACTGGCGGCGGGGCTACATGAGTGAAGCGGTGCAAGCCGTTGTAAACTATCTGCAAAATGAGCGTAACGTCGAGAACGTTGATGCTTGCGTTTTTTTGGAGAATCCTGCGTCATTTCGCGTTCTTTTGAAAAATGGCTTCGTTCCGACCTCCGTTTGCACGCACTCCTGCGTCTCCAGAGGAACTGATGAGGTGGAGACACAAAACTTCGAACTCAATCTGGGTCAGGCGGTGGAACAACCACAACTTGCTGTGGCGGGGATAAGATAAAGTGGTTTTTCCAGAGCTGAAAACAGACCGTCTCCGATTGCGCATGATCGATGACGGTGATCTCGATCGCCTTGTTCAACTGGCAAACTCCTACGCGATTGCGAGCATGCTTTCGGGCATGCCGCATCCGTTTACGGAGGAAACCGGCAGGTTCTATATCAGTCGTGGCAGGACCAATGATCCTGCCAGTGTGGTGTTGTGGGCGATTGATGATGGAACCGGCTTGGTTGGCTGTATCTGGGCAAAGTTTGAGGATGGCACTGGCTGGACAGGTTACTGGATGGGTGAGCCCTATTGGGGCCGTGGCTACATGAGTGAAGCTCTCCGTACGGTTTTACGTTTTGGGTTTGAACACCGCGCTGTGACACGCTTTGAAGCTGGTGTCTTTGCTGACAATCCTGCCTCTTCTCACTTGCTGGATAAAATGGGCTTCAACAAAGTGGGAGAAGAATCTATCCCCTCCAAAGGACGTGGTGATACGATGGTTCCTCATATCCGGCTTGCCTTGCCCCTCGCCGATTTCGTGGATCTTACAGAAGCAGAAAGCTGATCGTCATGAAGACCCAAAACACCTTCCCAGTTCTCCGCAGCGACCGACTTGTGCTGAGGGAGATGCGGGAAACCGATTTGGAACTACTGACTGAGTATCTGGGTGATTATGATGTGGCGAAGATGCTTTGCAGTCCGCCGCATCCCTTCTCCCTTGAGGATGGGCAGCAGTATCTTTTGCAAGCGCTGAGCGGTGATCTGAATGACGAGATCCATTGGGCGATTGAGCATGAAGGGCAGTTCTGCGGGTATTTTAAAGCAAACTACCTGAACAGCTATCCTGGTATCGGTTATTGGCTCGGAAAGCCACATTGGGGCAAAGGCTTCATGAGCGAGGCAATACGTTTGGTGCTGACTTATCTATTCCAGCACCGAGGCCTTCAAACACTGCAAACCGGGGCGTTTTGCTGCAATCCTGCTTCTTTGCGAGTGCTGCAGAAAGCTGGTTTCACTATCAAAAAGCTGCGCACTAACACTTGCAATGCACGGGGTGATGAAGAGCTGGAGGAAGCATTTCTTATGATTTCATCTGAGCAGTTCAGCGCAGCAATTGATGTCGATTTGCCTTTTGAAGATAAAGGGTTGTTGCAATGAGCCCACGAGACACCACCCTTTCAACCTTCCCAGTGCTCCGCAGCAACCGACTTGTGTTGCGGGAGATGCGGGCAGGAGATCTTGAGAGGCTCTGTGCTTATTTAGGGGACTTTGAGGTCTCTAAAACACTGAGCAGTCAGCCGCATCCGTTTTCGGAAGAGGATGGGCGGGATTACATTGCGCAGGCGCTTGCGAACAACACAGCTGAGAATGTGACGTGGGCCATTGAGCTTGATGGGCAGTTTTGTGGTGGGTTTAAAGCCAAGGAACTGCAAGGGGCTGCGAGTGTTGGATATTGGCTTGGGCGAGAGCATTGGGGCAAAGGCCTGATGAGTGAAGCCTTGCAGGCTGTTCTTGCTTATCTTTTTGAAGAGCGAGAGCTTCATGTGGTGCGCACCGGTGTTTTCAAAGAGAACCCGGCCTCTTTACGCGTGCTGACCAAATACGGCTTCAAAATCACCGGCGAGGCCAAACATGTTTGCCGTGCGCGCGACAATGCAGAGCTGAATGAGATCCAACTTCAGATAACCCGCAATAACTTTCTTCGCCTGACCAGCACAGACGCGAGCACATGAGTATTTAAGATGTTTCCTGAACTTAAAACAGACAGGCTGACACTGCGCCAGTTCAAGCACACAGATCTGGAGCCGCTTTGTACGCACATCAACAATTTTGCAGTCGTGAAAACACTTTCTGAAGTGCTCTATCCTTACTCAAAAGAGGATGGAGAATGGTGGATCAACTTTTGCCGTACCACTCCGCTCTCTGAAAAGATTGCCTGGGTTATTGAGGGGCCTGCGGGCTTTTCCGGTGCGATCACGCTGATGAAACTGCAAGGCGGTAAACCTATTCTGGGGTACTGGCTTGCGGAGCATCTGTGGGGCAAAGGCTATATGAGTGAGGCTGCTAAAGCTGTCACGGCATATGGCTTTGAAACGCTCGGCTTGCCGACGATCTATACCTCCGCGCTTGAAGAAAACCCTGCCAGCTTGCGTGTTCTGAACAAGCTGGGTTTTCGCGAAGTCGGTAGAGGCTTTTCGACACCGCGATCTCGCGAAGGCGAAACACTGCCGAATATTTCTCTCAGTTTGACAAAAGAACAGTGGGCTGAACGGCTTACAATTGCCTGAGAGCATCAGCAGCCAACGAAATTCCCGAGCGTTTAAGGCCAAATGGTGAGCGCTCCTAAATACAAGAAATTGGATAGAAAATGTTTCCTGAACTCAACACCAGTCGCCTCACCCTTCGCCAGTTTCGGCAGGATGATCTGGAGCCGATTTGTGAGAACATCAATAACTTTGAAGTCAGCAAAATGCTGAATGTGGTTCCTTACCCTTACACCAAGGCAGATGGCGAATGGTGGCTCAACCACATCAGCGAGACGCCTCTGAATAAAGAGACCAACTGGGTTATTGAATCTGAGCACGGATTTGCAGGTGTTATCGGCATTCGAATTGCGGAAGATGGCTACCCACGCATCGGTTATTGGCTTGGCCAACCGTTCTGGGGCAAAGGCTACATGAGCGAAGCAACCGAGGCCGTGGTCGACTACTGCTTTGAAACGCTTGGGGCGACCAAGGTTACCTCCGGCGCCTTTGAGGAAAATGATGGCTCACTGAACGTGCTGGCCAAAAACGGCTTCCAGACCGTCGGCACCCAACCCGATAAAAGCCGAGCCCGTGGTGAGGAAGACATCACCCTGATCAACGTAGAACTCACCCGCGACCTATGGGAAGCCATGCGAGCTGTGGCTGTTTGACTCCACCTTAAATCAACACAGGCCCTCACAACTTCTGGAGGGCCTGAATTCTCTTGAGCTTTGTGAAAGGAGACATCTAGCAATCAGCTAGAAGTTATAAGCTACACCAAGCGTAACAAGATCCTGCCTTCCTTCAATATGAAACGCATTAAACCCTTGGAACTTATACTTTTCTTTGCTCATTTCCATATGTTTGTAATCGAGGCGAGCAGAAACATTTTCGGTAATCATAGCTTCCAAACCAGCTCCGACTACTAGACCGATATGCGTATTTTCAGACTTTTGCCCATCAGCAAATCGCTTTACTTCGTACTCAGCCAAACCAACACCCGCAGATAAATAAGGTAGGAACATTCCTGCATCGTAGCCAAGACGTACCGTAGCCGATGTATTCCACTTGGAACGAGAACGGCTAACACCGCTATCACTCACTGATGTGTAGTTGGTTGCATTCAAATCAGCTTCGACGCCAACAACAATTCGATCAAAAGAATGGTTGTATCCTCCAAAAGCTCCAACAACTCCAGAATCTAGAGTTCCTTTACTGCCAAGGGTATCTTTGCCTGTAAGCTGGCCAAAACCACCTTTCAAGCCCAAATAGAACCCGTCCCATTTTCCAACGCTTGACATATCGTCAGCAAATGCCACACACGGGAAACTAATCATGGATACGGCAATCAAATACTTAAACATTAGCGAATCTCTGAACAACAACTAGGACTGACATTTATTAAAATGTACTTATATATTATTTATATCGTCAATATATCTAATTATTTGTTCACTAATGCTTTTTGCTAGCTACGCCTCTCGGGGTGCGATAACACGGCACTAGAAAATCTCGCAAGTACTTTAAGACGGTTCGCATTTGAAAAGAGACATCTGCACAGACTCAGTTTTGCATTCACGCGCCACAGAAAATCTGTAAGTAATTTTCATAGTCGCACATAATAACAATGCGAGCTGTGACTACTTAAGACCCAAACAAAAAAAGAGAGCGTATTGCTACGCTCTCTTTTTAGAAACTGTGTCGCTCGAATTATACGGTTTCGAGGTTTACAGCGCTCTGGCGGCCGTCGCGGCCTGTTTCCAGTTCAAAAGTCACTTCCTGGCCGTCTGCCAGAGTGGAAAGACCGGAGCGCTCTACAGCTGAGATGTGAACGAATACGTCTTTGCTTCCATCTTCAGGTGCGATGAAACCGAAACCTTTGGTGGTGTTGAACCATTTCACGGTGCCTTTAGCCATCGTGATATCTCCTGTTGGATATGCTGTTGCGACATGCAAGCAGCTTTAGCGTCAGGGCAAAATCGAGTGCACTGACGCCATAAGGAGACAGGGAGTCGATAGTCTTAACGTACAGAGGGCATTCCATATATTTACCCTCAAGTAAAGCCCGGCATTTCATAAAGAGCGAAGCTCACGCATTTTTCATACGCACAATGTGGGTGTGCTGAACTCTTTCCTAAGATTTTCTTTGGGGTTTTCACTAAGGTCTTGATCTTCACACACAAGGCTTGTAGGCGGTTTCTCTTCTTTGAGAGATGCAGGGATGCGCATCGGCATACTCAAATAATCCTCACCTAGTGAAAAAATTTCCAAAAACACGTTCTAAGTGCTTGCAATCGGGTTCTGTCCGAGATACTGACCGCCCCCAAGCTTTTAAAGTTCCTCTCGGATTTTGAAATCTCCAAGATACTGTTACCTGGCCGGTTTCCTTCAGTTTGAAGCGAGACGCAGGTGTTGATCACCTTCAGTTTTCTGCTGGTTCTTTGTTGAACAGGGAGATTGAAGATGGGTCTTGCTCTTTCTGTACTGGCTGGCGCGACAGTTTATGCGTTCCGCGACTTTCAGCAGATGGCAGGATAAGGGTCTTGAGCAAGGTTGCGGCAACAGCCTTTTGCTCCCTCGTCCATCTGATTGATCATCCACCAGTTTTTTGGCTGCGTATCGCACTCAGAGATTTGAAATTCAGGAACTTAAAGCGTGGTTTGGATAGCACCGGCACGTTGCAGGCATGTGGACTGACGGGCTTGACGCTATCTTCGTGTACTTGAGTTAAGAGCGCCAGCAAAAATAAGCCAAGCGCTCCAAGAAGAATAAGAAGAGTTTGTCATGTTCCCGGAGTTGCAATCCGAGCGCTTGATCCTACGCGATTTTCGCGAGGGTGATTTTGATATTCATAACGAGTTTCTGAACGATTTCGACGTGAGCAAGATGCTGACTGTGGTTCCGCATCCTTACACCAAGGATGATGGCGATTGGTGGTTTGACCACTGCCGCACCACGCCGCATAGCGAAGAAATCAACTGGGTCATCGACAACGGTGAAGGTCTGGTCGGCGTGATCGGCATTCGCAATGTTTCGACAGTACCTCACCTCGGTTACTGGTTGGCGAAGTCTCACTGGGGCAAAGGCTATGCCAGTGAAGCAACCAATCTGGTTTGTGATTATGTGTTCAACCAGCTGAAAGCAGGTGCAATGAACACCGGTCTGTTCACCATCAACCCGAAATCTCTGAATGTGCTTCAGAAGAACGGGTTTGAGGTTACCGGAGAGACCAAAGAAAAGAACCGCGCACGCGGCGACATCGAAATGGATTATACGACGGTCACACTGACCCGGGACAGATGGGCATCCATGCAGGCGATTGCAGCCTAAAACCCTCCCATCTCAGCTTATCTTCATTTCGAAAGGCTCGTGAATTGATGTTCGCGAGCCTTTTGGCTGTTTCAGCGCGCGCTTTTAAACATCCAGCGTATTCTTGTCCGAACACCGCAAGGCACTTTTCAGGGGTACGCAGAGCAACAAATTTAGCCAGATTTGCTGTTCCACCCTTGGCGGGAGCGCAATAGGGCTTTATGACGTCCTCCAAAGAACGTCACAGGTGGACGAAAGAGAATAAAATGAAATTCCTCGATCAGGCAAAGATCTTTGTAAAGTCTGGCGATGGTGGCGCGGGTAGCGTCAGCTTCCGCCGAGAGAAATATGTTGCCGAAGGTGGTCCCGACGGTGGTGATGGTGGCCGTGGTGGTGATGTGTGGGTTGAGTGCGTTGAAGGCCTCAACACGCTGATCGACTATCGCTATGCGCAGCACTACAAAGCGAAAATCGGCATGCACGGCATGGGCCGCAACAGAACCGGCGCTAAAGGCGACGATGTTGTGCTGCGCGTGCCAGTGGGCACCCAAATTCTGGAAGAAGACAACGAAACCGTTGTTGCTGATCTGACCGAAAAAGGTCAGCGCCTACTGCTGATGCGCGGCGGTAACGGTGGCTTTGGTAACGCACACTTCAAAACCTCTACCAACCAGGCACCGCGTCACGCGAACCCTGGTCAGGAAGGCGAAGAGAAGTGGATCTGGCTGCGTCTTAAGCTGATTGCGGATGCTGGCCTTGTTGGTCTGCCGAACGCAGGTAAGTCTACCTTCCTTTCTGCTGTATCTGCGGCCCGTCCGAAGATTGCGGATTATCCGTTCACCACTCTGCATCCAAACCTTGGTGTTTGTGAGCTGGATGGTCGTGGCTTTGTGCTGGCTGACATTCCGGGCCTTATCCGTGGCGCACACGAAGGGCATGGTCTGGGTGACCGCTTCCTTGGTCACGTAGAGCGTACTCGCGTGCTGCTGCATCTGGTGGATGGTTCTGGTGAAGAAGATCCGGGCGATGCATACCGCACCATTCGTGGTGAGCTGGAAGCTTATGGCCATGGCCTGGACGAGAAGCCTGAAATTGTTTGCCTTTCCAAAGCAGATGCGCTGACTGATGAGCTGCGTGAGGAGCGCTTTAAGTCACTGGAAGAGGCTTGCGGGCAGAAACCATTGATTATTTCTTCGGCCAGTGGTGAGAACATCGACACTGCTCAGCGAATGATCATTCGTGCCATTGACAAGGATAAGCAAGAAGAGGCTAATTCCGTTCCTTCTGATGGAATCGAGGAGTGGCGCCCATAATGGCCCGAAGTCTGAGCGACTATAAGCGCATCACCGTGAAAATCGGCTCTGCCCTACTGGTAGAAAATGGCCGGTTGAAGCGGGAGTGGCTGGAATCTCTGGCGGATGATCTGCAGGCTCTTTCCGAAGCTGGGAAAGAAGTTCTGGTGGTCTCCTCCGGTTCTATTGCTCTTGGTCGTGGTGTGCTTGGTTTGCCCGCTGGCCCCTTGAAGCTGGAGCAGGCTCAGGCCGCCGCTTCTGTGGGCCAGATTGCACTTGCTCAGGCTTACTCTGAAATTCTCGGCGCGCGTGGTCTGACGGCTGGTCAGATTCTGCTGACCCTTGGCGACACAGAAGAGCGTCGCCGTTATCTCAACGCGCGTGAGACAATCAGCACCCTGCTCAAGATGGGTGCTGTGCCGATCATCAACGAGAACGACAGCGTCGCGACCTCCGAAATCCGCTATGGCGACAATGATCGCCTGGGCGCCCGTGTGGCGACCATGGCAAGTGCGGACCTGCTGGTGCTACTTTCTGACGTGGACGGGCTTTATACCGCTGCTCCACAGACTGATCCGAATGCGATCTTCCTGCCTGAGGTTCCTCAAGTTACGCAAGAGATTGAGGCAATGGCTGGTGCACCTGGCTCCGCATTCTCATCCGGCGGCATGAAGACCAAGATCGACGCAGCCAAGATTGCGCAGAGCGCTGGCACCACAATGATCATTGCCAGCGGCAAGACGCTGAACCCGCTGGATGCGATTGAGAACGGCGCACGGGCCACATGGTTCCCTGCCCCATCATCTCCATCCCGCGCTCGCAAAACGTGGATCAGCGGCCATTTAAAGCCGCATGGCACTATCCAGCTGGATGCAGGTGCACTGAAGGCCGTAAAGGCTGGCAAGAGCTTGTTGCCCGCTGGTGTGACCAAGGTAGACGGCACTTTCACCCGTGGTGATGCAGTACGCATTGTTGATGCGGACGGCCATGATGTGGGACGCGGTCTTGTTGCCTATGATTATGGTGAGGCCTCTCTCATCATCGGGCGCAACAGCAAGGAAATTGAAGCCATTGTTGGCTACCCGGGACGCGCCGAGATGATCCATACGGACGACCTTGTGCTCTCTACATCTGATTTGGACAATTCATAGAAACTGTTTAGGTTGAGCAAGTTCAACCAGTGATGACTTAAGGGTTTTGCAGATGCTGAATACTTCTGAAGTGGCAAATGCGGACAACACCGATGTTCGCGACCTGATGGCAACCATTGGCAAGAAAGCACGCGCTGCTGCACGTGTTCTTGCAATTGCCCCCACAAGCCAGAAGAACAAAGGCCTGGAAGCGATGGCTGCTGCCGTTCGCACTGCAACCCCGGACATTCTAAAAGCGAATGCTGTCGATCTGGAGAGCATGAAGGCCAACGGTCAGCTGGCTTCTTTCATTGATCGCGGCACTCTGAATGAAGAACGCATTGAGGCTATCGCCTGCGCACTGGAAGACATTGCAAAACTGGACGATCCTGTTGGTTCCACCATTGCTGAGTGGAAGCGTCCGAATGGTCTGGACATTTCCCGCGTGCGCACGCCACTTGGTGTGATAGGCGTGATTTATGAAAGCCGCCCAAACGTGACAGCAGATGCTGGTGCCCTGTGCCTGAAGGCTGGCAATGCGGTTGTACTGCGTGGCGGTTCTGACACCATCAACTCCAATCTTGCGATCTACAAAGCCTTGCAGACTGGCCTCGCTGATGCTGGATTGCCAGTTGATGCAATCCAGATTGTTCCGGTTAAAGACCGTGCAGCTGTTGGTGAGATGCTGAAGGGTCTGGATGGAAATCTGGACGTGATCATTCCACGTGGTGGCAAAAGCCTTGTTGCCCGCGTTCAGGATGAAGCCCGCGTGCCAGTGTTTGCGCACCTTGAGGGTCTGGTTCACATCTTCATCGACAAGAAGGCCGATCTGGACAAGGCGATCGACATTGTCGTCAATTCCAAGATGCGCCGGACAGGTATCTGCGGTGCTGCTGAGACCCTTCTCGTTGATGAAGCTGTCGCAGCAACCATTCTGCCGCCAATTCTAGCGGCGCTTCAGGAGAAGCGCTGTCAGATCCGCGGTGATGAAGAAGTCATGATGCTTTGTCCCACCACTTCTGAGGCGACAGAGGACGACTGGTCAACTGAATATCTGGACGCAATCATCTCCGTGAAGATTGTTGGTGGCCTGGAAGAAGCGATTGAGCATATCGGTACTTACGGTTCCAATCACACAGATTGCATCATCACTGAAGATCAGATCGCAGCCCGCAAATTCTTTGCTCAGGTGGACTCAGCGATTGTTCTTCACAATGCATCCACACAGTTTGCTGATGGCGGTGAGTTTGGCATGGGTGCTGAAATTGGCATCGCAACAGGCCGCATGCATGCGCGTGGTCCGGTTGGCGTCGAGCAGCTGACCAGCTTCAAATACGTTGTTCGAGGGAACGGCCAAACACGTCCATGACGAACACCAAACCGCACGCGATGGAAAACCAAGGTAAGCTGGGGAACGTGCAGCCGGACTGGATGCGCCTTCCCTATGCGGCTGATGGAAATCGCATTGGTTTGTTTGGGGGATCGTTCAATCCCCCGCATCCCGGCCACTTGCTTGTGGCGGAAACTGCTCTGCGGCGCTTGAAGCTGCATCAGGTCTGGTGGCTGGTTACTCCGGGCAATCCGCTCAAATCTCATCGTGATTTAGCACCCTTGGAAGAGCGCGTTGCTGCGGTTAAAGACCTTGCGCGGCACCCACAGATGAAGGTGACCGCCTTTGAAAAAGTGCTGGGCACCTCCTACACCGCAAGCACAGTTCAGCAGCTGCAGGTGCGGCGACCGCATCTCAAGTTTGTCTGGTTGATGGGTGCTGACAATCTCTCCAATTTTCACCATTGGCAAAACTGGCAGAGCATTATAGAAGGGGTGCCGGTGGCAATTGTTGACCGGCCCAAAGCGACCCTTTCGTCGCTTTCCGCTCAAGTTTGCCAACGGTATGCCTTTGCTCAACTAAAAGAAAAAAGTGCAGACCAACTGCCTGAGTGCAAAGCCCCGTGCTGGACCATTTTACGCGGTCCGCTGGACGAAACCTCTTCCACTCTACTGAGGAATAGAGGACACACCCCAGGGTAACTTTGCGCTTTTTGCGGAAACTAGTGTCTTGAAAATGCCATAGGGACCTGAGTATTCTTCTTGACTGAAGGCTTGAGTTTGTGCATTTCAAGCTTTCTCTAACAGCAGACTACTGCTTTCTCTAACCATGGCGAGGGCTCTTAAGCTGACCATGACAACTCAACATGAAGGGACGGACACCATCGCTCCTCTTCAATCGCACGATCCCACCAAAGATGGGGATGTGCTTGCACTGATCCTCAACAGTCTGGAAGATTCCAAGGCTGAGGACATCGTATCACTCGATCTTGCTGGCAAGTCTGCATTGGCTGATCACATGGTTGTGGCTTCTGGCCGCTCTCACCGCCATGTGGGCGCTGTTGCTGACCACTTGCTCCGTGATCTGAAAAATGCTGGCTACGGTAACGCTCGCGTAGAGGGTATGCCGCATTGTGACTGGGTGCTCATCGATATCGGTGATGCAATCATTCACATTTTCCGCCCAGAAGTCCGCAGTTTCTACAATGTAGAAAAGATGTGGTCTGCGGATAGCTCTGCACCAACGCAGTTCATCGGATAGTATCAGTGCTTCTTTGAAGCACTGAGTATTGCAGTATCCAGTTTCTCTGCCCTTTCAGGGAATGAGGGAGTCTGGACAATTGCCGCTGATGCAGGTGTTGAACCATCTGCATAAGATCTTCTTGCGGGCAACTCTGAACTAAACCCGGAGACTTTATGAAAGTCACGATTGCCTGCGTTGGCAAAATGAAAGCTGGCGCGGAAAAGGACATGTACGAACGCTATCTGGACCGGGCTCGCAAAGCTGGCCGTTCCGTTGGCATCACCTCCGTGTCCGTGGTTGAATTTTCAGAGAGCCGGGCTTCCCGCACGCAAGACAGAAAAGACGAAGAGGCGCAACTTCTGCTCAATGCGCTTCCTTCCGGCGCGATCCTTATCGCACTGGATGAGCACGGCAAGGCACTTTCCAGTGAGGCCTTTGCCAAAAAGGTTGGCGGCTGGGCTGATCAAGGCATTTCTGATGTGGTTCTCGCCATTGGCGGTGCAGACGGGCACGGACAGGCGCTGCTGCAACGTGCTGACCTGAAGCTGGCCCTCGGCTCCATGACATGGCCCCACCAGCTGGTCCGCATCATGTGCGGCGAGCAAATCTACCGCGCCATCACAATTTTAACTGGACATCCCTACCACCGCGCCTGATTGGCGTGGAGCGCTTCAAATAGGCTGATAAGCAGCTTTGAGGCTTGCAATAGTGTCACAGTTTTTTTCTTAGTGCCTCAATCTCCATGTGCCTGACAGGATTTTTCTACCGAGTGTGACGAAGCACAGTTAGAAGTGAGCAACTTAAAACTCGCTTATAGATTTAAAGACTTCTCTATGTTGACTTACCTGACTGACTGCGTGGTGCAGCTGGATAAATTCGGCCTGAAACGTATCTTTCCAAAACATAAAAAACATAGAGAAGAAGATTTCAAAGACAAATTTGATGCTTCGACCTTGTTTTATGATGTTTTCCGCTCCTTTGATGGCGCCCATATCATTCTCATTGGTCCGAAACCTTTAGGATATGAAGCAGAACTTGCGAAAGCGTCATTTGCAATCGGGTCCCAGAAGCTAAAGGCCAAGCATCGTAAGTTAAAGCAAATTCACGAGATCTGGATCCGAGTTTCTCCAGATCAAGCAATCGATAAGATCGACATGACGCTGAATGGCGTTCAGATTCAGCTCAATGTAAGTCCGAGCGCATGCGAACGTTTCAAAGGCAAACACGCACTTTCGACTTTATGTAAGGATACCCCTGTTCCATGGATTTTGGATTGGGTGCGGTTTAATGTTGTAAACCATGGGGTAAATGCTCTGGTTCTCTTTGAGAACAGCGAAAGTCCAAAGCGTGCGCAAGACATTCACGATGCACTGGAGCAATCAGACCTCGACATCGAATTTGAGGTGGTTCATGCACCATTCAAGTATGGGCCGCCAAAGATGCGTGAAATCAAGTTCCTGCAGCGCTCCATTCTCCAGTTGCTACGCTGGAAGTATGTTCAAACAACTGAAGCACTGCTGTTCTGTGACGTTGATGAGTTTGTTGTCTGCGAGAAAGGTGCATCTGTATTCTCCGGTTTGAAAGATAGTTTTCTGGGCTACTTTCTCATTCCGGGTATCTGGGTTGAGCCAGTTACCAATGCTGACCTAAGTAAGCTTAAGTCTCTCGACGAGCGGCGGCACCATATGTTTCAGCACACAACCAATCCACCAGCTGTAACGCATCGCAAATGGGTGGCAGTTCCTTCGCGCATTCCAAAAAACATCCAGTTCAAAGCTCATGGTGTCCGGCCTGAGCCGAAGCATGCTGCGTGGCTGCATCCCTTCTTTACCCGCATGAAGCCATTTTTGCGCAGTGCAACGCTCTGTCACTTCAATGCCATCAGCACAAGCTGGAAAACAGATCGGGATGAGATCAAGCAAGTAGACACAAGCGAACACATTGTTCACGAAGAGCTTCAGAATGCGTGTGAAGCAGCTTTTTCTCATAAAATCAGAGAAACTGAGCTCTCATAGCTGTTGAACAACACTGCCAAATCTGTAACTGCCTTGTTTCTTCCTCTTTTGGCTTCTTCACTGCAACGCGTTCGATAGATGTGCCTGAACATTACAAATCAGGCGCAGATATTGATGTTTTTACTGGAAGTCGCTAAGCCTGCAACGTGGTTGACACTTCCTTAACGCTGTGTGGAGCATTATCCTCGGCGTTAACTTTGAGGCCGTGTGCCTGTTTTTCTACAGGATTGGTCTGCGTCGACGTTTAGAGCAAGCTGCGTACGCGCTTCATGCTCTAACACTTTGTTAAAGCGTATTCTTGCCCGAAAACCGGGACCACTTTTCGGGAATACGCCATAGTATTGAAGAAAGTCAGCGTTTTGCTCGGCGTTGCACTTTGGGAGTTCAGTTGTTGCGTTTTAGGGGAAATCTGCTCCTCCAATTGCTGACAAGCTTTGCCTTGTTTTTTGTGGCTGCCTTTGCGTTGCCGCTGCAAAGTACTGCGCAAAAACTGACGAACGTCTCCTTTAAAATTGAGAAGGATGCGATTGATCCTGAAGATCCGGCTGCTGAGGCATTGCGTCAGAAGCAGGCACGGGAGAAAGAGCTTCGTGATCTGAATCAGAATATCTCGCTTTCCAAAGAGAAGCGGGAGGAAATTCAGCGGTCTATTCGTGCGCTGGAGCGCGACGGTGAGAGCCTGAGCGGTGAGCTCATCCGCACTGGTGAGCGCATGAAGAAGCTGGAAAATCAGCTAGAAGCTACCGAAGCCCGACTGGGTCGCCACAGAAAAAATGAACAATCTGTACGTGCGTCATTGAATGAACGTAAAGATGTTTTAGCTGAAGTTTTAAGTGCTTTGCAAAGGATCGGGCATCGCCCGCCGCCAGCCATGGTCGTGCGTCCTCAGGATGCTCTTGGCGCGGTACGCAGTGCGATCCTGCTGAACTCAATCATGCCGGAAGTGCGGATTGAAGCGGAAGCACTGGCAAGTGATCTTGCTGAATTGTCTCGGCTTCGAGCAAAAATTGAAGCAGAGCGGAACAGGGTTCGAAGTGGTGCAATACAGATGGCGGAGGAGCGCCATCGTGTTGAATTGCTTTTAGAAAAGAAGAAGGCAGCACGGCAGGAAAGCCTTGCAGCGCTGGAAGCCGAGAAGGCTCGCGCCAGGGAACTTGCCGAAAAGGCAACCTCTTTGAAAGAGTTGCTTGCTAACCTTGAGCGAGAAGTGGAAAGCAGCCGCCGGGCAGCAGAAGCAGCGCGGCTTGCGGACATTGAGCGGCAGAACCGGATTGCCTCCGGGGATCCGTTTGCTGATCCGAGCCGGCTGAAACCGGCTGTTGCTTTTTCGGAAACCCTTGGGCTGTTGCCTGATCCGGTTTCCGGCACGCTCCTGCAAGACTTTGGGGTCGCAGATGGATTTGGTAACGTAACCACTGGCCAATCCATTGCGACACGCCCGAATGCCCAGGTCACCTCCCCCACTGATGGTTGGGTGGTGTATGCAGGGGATTTCCGCTCATACGGGCAGATGGTAATTGTTAATGCAGGCGGCGGATACCATGTGCTTTTGTCCGGTCTGGACAACGTCATGGTGGAGTTAGGGCAGTTTATTCTAGCTGGAGAGCCAATCGCTAAAATGGGAGAAACGCGCCTTGCGAGCGCTAATAACCTTAATTTTAGTTTGGACCAGCCGGTTTTATATGTAGAATTCAGGAAAGACGGCACTGCAATCGACCCCAACCCATGGTGGTCACGCGCCGAAAACGAAAAGGTTCGCGGATGATACGGAAAGCATCGCTTTTGCTGGTTGGCGTGGTCATGGGGGCTACGGCGGTCGTAACATACTCTCAGGCCCCATTCAGATTTACTGAACCAGCTTCAGCTGCGTCTGCTGATACGTACAATCAGCTTAATCTGTTTGGCGATGTGTTTGAGCGTGTACGCTCTGATTATGTTGAGGAGCCAGCAGACTCCAAACTGATCGAAACCGCCATCAACGGCATGCTCACAAGCCTTGATCCGCATTCCAGCTATCTGCCACCAAAGAGCTTCCGCGATATGCAGGTGCAGACCCGCGGTGAGTTTGGCGGGCTTGGCATTGAAGTGACCATGGAAGACGGCCTCGTGAAGGTTGTCGCTCCAATTGATGACACTCCGGCATTTAAAGCTGGCGTTCAGGCAGGTGATCTGATTACCCATCTTGATGGGGAACAGGTTATGGGCCTTACCTTGAACGAAGCTGTCGAGAAGATGCGCGGGCTGGTTAATACAGACATTACCATCACCGTTCGTCGTGAAGGCCTGAATGAGCCGACCGATATTACAATCACCCGTGATGTGATCCGCATTCGCTCTGTTCGCTGGAACAATGAGGAAGACATCGGTTACATCCGTATCACCCAGTTCAACGAACAGACCTTTGACGGTCTGGAAACCGCTGTTGATGAGCTGACCGCTGAAATCGGCGAGGACAACCTGAAGGGCTTTGTGCTGGATCTGCGCAACAACCCGGGTGGTCTGCTGGATCAGGCGATTGCTGTTTCTGACGCGTTCCTGAACCGTGGTGAAATCGTTTCTACCCGTGGCCGTAATGCTGAAGAAACCCAGCGCTACAACGCTCGCAATGGTGACCTGACTGACGGTGCACCTGTGATCGTTCTGGTGAACGGCGGTTCTGCTTCGGCGTCCGAGATTGTGGCTGGTGCGCTGCAGGATCATCGCCGCGCGACTATTCTGGGTACCCGTTCCTTCGGTAAGGGTTCTGTTCAGACCATTATCCCACTGGGTGCAAATGGCGCTATCCGCCTGACAACTGCACGCTACTACACGCCTTCCGGCAACTCTATTCAGGCAAAGGGTATCCGCCCTGACATCGTCTCCTTGCAGGAACTGCCAGACGAGCTGAAGGGCCGTGCAGAAACCAAAGGCGAAGCTGGTCTTCGTGGTCACCTTCAGGCTGAAGAAGGCGATGAAGGTTCCGGTAGCCAGGCTTACGTGCCGCAGGACAAAGACAAAGACGTGCAGCTGAACCTGGCGAAAGCCCTGCTCCGCGGTGAGAAGACTGATGCAGCCTTCCCACCAAGTGCAGACAGTGCAGCAAACACATCTAAATGATTTAGGACCCCGAGCAGTTCATTTGGGTTGCTCGGGGCCTAACTGTTTGTTTTCAGGCATATGACGCTCCGAAAACCGGTAGCTACATTTCAGGGATATGCTATAAAGTGATATTGTACGCCGCGCTGAACCTTCGTTTGGCGCGGCGGAATTTTATGACAGGGTGGGGGCACCAATGGTTAGGAGCGATTTGACAGCTCCGCTTGGAATGAACAAGCGTCGGAGCATCGGGCGATTGCCGCTCGGCCTGATTGGCGTCGCCATCATGACTGTCATTTTCACCACCGGCTTCATCTGGATTGGCATTGTTGATGACCCCAATGGCGGCGAGCCAATGGCAACCATTGAGCTTTCCAGTGCACTTGATGGCGTTGCTCCAAGCGATATTGAAATTGTCGACCTTCCTGATGGCTCTCAGCTGGATCTGATTGAAGCGGAACAGTTTGACGCCAATGGTGTTGGCCCTGACGGCAGCTACCGCCCTTCCCGCCAGCTTGGATCTGCACTAAAAGATCAGGCCAGTGGCCCGACATCGCTTGTCGATCTGGCACGCCGTGTTGATTATGAGGGGCTGGATGGCGGTTTCTCCAGCGAGTCGCTTTCTACCGAACCGATTGAACAGCTTCTTGAGCCGAATAAGTTCGGGTCACTTCCAAAGATCTCCCCCGAAGGGGTTCGCCCGCTGGATGCTTATGCCCGGCGGCCTAATCCGGCGACGCTAACGCAGGCGCGGATTGCTATTCTGATCAACGGTATCGGTCTCAATTCCGATATGACAATCAAGGCCATTGAGGATCTTCCTGCTGACATTTCGCTGGGGCTCTCTCCGTATGGGGACGACGTTAACAGCTGGATGGAATCTGCACGCCTTTCCGGCCATGAAGTGCTGCTTCAGGCACCGATGGAGCCCTTTGATTATCCAGATAATGATGCCGGACCACAGAGCCTGCTGACCAATCTGGACCAGAAGCAGAATGATGAGCGCCTTTCCTGGGTTCTAGGGCAGACCAGCAACTATGTTGGGCTTGTGAACTTCATGGGCGATCGCTTCACCTCGAATGAGACCCGCATGAGCGAGTTTTTGAGCAAGGTGCGAGACCGTGGCCTCATGTATGTTGACGATGGCTCCTCCCCTCGTTCCAAAGCTGGCCAAGTGGCTGGAACGCAGAAAGTGCCGTTTGTGCAGGCTGATCTGGTGCTGGACCAGAACCTGAGCGCTGAAGCCATTGGCACGCAGCTGCTGGAATTGGAAACCATTGCACGCCAGCGCGGCATTGCTGTTGCAACTGCAACGGCCTTTCCAGTGACATTGAATGCTTTGGAAGCGTGGTCTCAACGGCTGGAAGAGCGTGGGCTTTCTCTCGTTCCAGTTAGCTCTGCCATCAATTCAACACGTTAAATCTGCAGCGTTGTTGCTCCCTCAAACACAGCTTTGAGGGAGTACCATACAGCAAACCAGGATCACTTTTCGGGGATACACCATCGAGCAGGCTGCGCTGAGGCCTGAACGTGGTTTATGCTCATTCCTCATCTACCGCCTCTCTTTGCTTGCACTGTTTGCATATGGAGACGGCCCAAAGATATTCGTATATTGGACCGGACATGACTGATTACAGCTCTCTTCCTTTTCGCCCTTGCGTTGGCATCATGCTTATCAACCGGGATGGGCTTGTCTGGGCCGGCAAACGCTACGGCGATAAGCAGCCTATTCCTGAAGAGTATGCCTGGCAGATGCCGCAGGGTGGGTTGGATAAGGGAGAAGACCCTTTAGAGGCTGCCAAACGCGAGCTTTTTGAAGAGACTTCCGTCAAGTCCATTAGCCTGCTGGCGGAAGCGCCTGACTGGTTCTCCTATGACTTTCCCGATGAGATTCAGCGCAAGGTGCGCAAGGCGAAATATCGCGGCCAGACCCAGCGCTGGTTTGCTTTCCGCTTTGATGGTGATGACAGTGAGATCAACATTCTCACACCTCCAGATGGCCATGCGCAGGAGTTTTGTGAATGGCGCTGGGAGAAGGCAGAGAACCTGCCGGGACTGGTGATCCCCTTCAAGCATCAGGTTTATGTTGATGTTGTTGAGGCGTTTTCTGAGTTTACGGCTTAACACGGGTTTTAACAGTCACGGTCGTAGCCGCGATCAGGTGAAGAACCGTCTTCTGGCTTCTTGCTCAATGGCATGGCGGAGTTGCAAGTCTGCAAGCTTCGCCATTTCTTTTTTCCAGTCCGGCGTGCCTTCAGCTTCCTGAACCACCTTACGCTGAATGTCGATTTCCTTCTTCAGCTCAATCTCTTTCGGAACAGCGCCAGCGTCTGCCATGATCCGCATGCCGGCTGCCGTGTCATAGGCCCCCGGTGCACGGGCTGGAAGTGGTTTGCCTTCCCCTTCCAGATTGCTCATCTGCCCTTCAGCTTGTGCTTTCAGGATCTGGCGCTCAGCAAGACTTTTAAAACTCATCGTTCTCACCCTATTTTTCTGTCGGGCTGACTGAAAAAGTGTAGGTTAGGCCTAAATGACGACCCTTAACTTGTCAATACAATTGACAAATGTAGATATTAAGCAAGATAAATCATATGCTTAAAAAGCCAGAATCAAAGACTGAACTGCTCTATGCGGGCATTCAGATGACCCGACCGTTATTGCGAACGATCAGCATGCGTGTAGAAGCAGATCTGGAAGGCACGGATCTTACACTCGGACAACGGGCTGTGATGGAAGCAGCTTTGGTGCTTGAACAGGCAACGGCGCCTGAACTGACCGACTTTCTGCAGTTGAAACGGCAGTTTGTGGCCAAGATGCTCAAAGAATTGCTGGACAAGAAGATGGTGGAGCAGCTGAGCAACCCTCGGCACAAACGCTCCGTGTTTTATCGCCTGACACCTGATGGCAAAACGCTGATCAAAAAAGTTCGCACCGCTGAGATGAACAAGGTAGAAGAGTTCGCGCAGTCATTTTCTGACGAAGAAGTTGAGACTTACTACCGTATGCAATGCGTGCTGAATGACGCATTGGCTAAACGGTCATAGGTTCGCTTTTTAGCGATTGCCGTTGTTTTTGACATGGGATTGGATTGAGAAATGAGCAGGTTTTGGAGCCCTATTGTCCACGAGTTGGAGCCTTACACACCGGGTGAACAGCCAAAGCATCAATCCTTTATCAAGCTGAATACCAATGAGAACCCGTGGGGGCCTTCTCCACGTGCGCTGGAAGCAATCAAGGATGCTTCGGGAGATGCCCTGCGGCTCTATCCAGATCCTATTGCTTCTGATCTTCGGGCTAGCGTTGCTTCTACCTTCCAGCTGAGTCCGGACCACATCTTCGCAGGTAATGGCAGTGATGAGGTGCTGGCGCATGCGTTCAATGCCTTCTTCTGCGGCAAAGATCCGGTGCTGTTTCCTGAGATCACCTATGCGTTCTACCCAACCTACTGCAAGCTCTATTCTATTGAGCACCGGATGGTGGCGCTGACAGATGATTTCCGCATCAACCTTGATGAACTTCGGGGGCCTTGTGGTGGTGTTATCATTGCCAACCCCAATGCACCGACTGGCATTGCAATGCCGCTTGAGGATATTGAGCGCATTCTGAAAGCCAACCCCGATGTGGTGGTTCTGGTTGACGAGGCTTATGTCGACTTTGGTGCTGAGAGTGCCGTTGCACTGGTACCGAAATACGACAACTTGCTGGTGGTGCAGACCTTTTCTAAATCCCGTAGTCTCGCCGGGATGCGTGTTGGCTTTGCCGTTGGGCAGCCGCATCTGATTGAAGGGCTGAACCGGGTCAAAGACAGTTTCAACTCCTACCCGCTTGGGCGCCTCTCTTTGGTTGGTGCCTTAGCTGCTTGGGACGATACAGCCTGGTTTGAGAAAACACGCAATCAGATTGTGGCGGATCGAGAACGCCTTACTGAGAGAATGCAGGGACTTGGGTTTACGGTACTACCCTCCTCCACCAACTTCATCTTTGCCTCTCATGAGAGTGTTCCTGCAGAGCAACTGTTGGCTGGGCTTCGGGATAAAGGCATTCTGGTTCGGCATTTCAAGAAAGAGCGCATCCGCAACTGGCTGCGTATTTCCATCGGGACCACTGAAGAGTGCGATGCTTTGCTAAACATGCTAGAGGCGCTACTCTGACTGAAGTTCCGGCATTTATCCGGTTGATTGGCTAGCCTGTCATGGCGATGTCGTGCCGGTGTCGGCTTGCTGTCGTGGTGTTTTATTTAAGAAACTTCCAGAGTGCTTCCTATTGAAAAACAGGAATTTGTCCGTGATTGTCAGAAAACTACGCATTGAAAAAGGGCTTTCTCAAGAGCAGCTCGCGCATATGGCTGGGATCAGCACACGCACATTGCAGCGCATTGAACGTGGTGCGAATGCCAGCCCTGAAACTCTGAAATGCATTGCCTCTGCTCTGGACACGGATTTTGGTGATCTCAGGAAGGACCAGGATATGCCCTCAGGAACACACGGGATTTTGCCGCAACTCTCTCAAAAGGAGCAGGAGGCCATGGAGTATGTGCGGGATATCCGCTCGTTCTATATGCACCTGATCCAGTATGCCGTCATGATTTCAGCTTTGGCGGTGCTGAACCTTTTCACCTCGCCGGGGTATCTCTGGTTTCTCTGGGTTGCCGCGGGCTGGGGCATTGGTGTCGTCGGCCACGGCCTGAGCGTGTTTGAGATATTCAATCCGTTTGGCGATGACTGGGAGAAACGCCAGATCGAAAAGCGGATGGGCAGGCGGTACTAACTGCCGCTGCTATTTCAGCTCAGGCACCCAGTTCTGCTCTTTTGCCAGAACACCCAGCAGGCAGAGCTCAATTGAGCCTGCCAAACTGTCCTCGAAGTTCACCTTCAGATGGCTGAGGTCGGGATGCTCCAGAGCTGCCAGCGTGTTTTTTCTTTCCGCCTTCATCGGCCAAAGCCCAGCAACCACCGTGAATACGAACTGAACGGCTGTAAGAGCGCCAGCTTCACTTAGCTTGGGTAGCACAGTGCCCAGTATGTCTGCCATTTTTCGGTGACGGCGCAGGAACTCCTGTTTAGCCTCAACAATGCGTTCGGTTGAAAGGTTATGTTCCAAAATAGGTGAGAGCTGACTGACCAAAAGGCAAAGGCGCGGATGATCGCAACAGACCTTTGCCCAGATGCCTGCGATGGTCTTCAGATCTACTTCGCCGTTCAGTGTGCCCAATGCTTTCTGGAGGCTTGCGAGCATGTGGTCAGCATCTTCCAGCAGTAGAGCGACTAAGATCTGCTCCCGGCTTTCGTAGTATCGGTAGAGGCTGGACTTTGCGAGGCCAACTTCGCGCGCGACAGCGGAAAGGCTCGTATTTTCAATACCTTCCCTATCCATCAATGTTCGTGTGGCGGTCAGGATCATCTTTTCACGCTCCGCAAAATGTTCTGCGGTTCTCGCACGCTGATAAGCTTTTGTTTTTTCACTCATATTTCTTCTCGCCTTTCCACGCACCACATAAACGACCATCAGTCGGTTATTGACTCTCCAGAAACCTGCAAATAAACTACCGTCGTTCTGTTATTTTGACAATCTCAGGAGAGATGCTTTGCAACAGCAGCCAAATAATAAAAACAGTCAAGACCTTGCAGGAAAAACGGCTGTGGTTACAGGCGGAAACATCGGCCTTGGTTTTCAATCCACGCTGGAACTGGCCCAGCGTGGCGCGCACGTGGTGATTGCCTGCCGAACCGTCGAGAAGGGTGAAGCCGCGATGGCACGTATGCGTCAACAGGTTAACTCTGCATCGCTGGAGGTACTCCCGCTGGATCTGACTGACCGCGACAGCATTCACCGGTTTGCTCTGAGCTTTACGGCAAAGCATCAGCGTCTGGATATTCTTCTCAACAATGCTGGTGTGGTGAACCTGAAGGAGCTGGCACGCACCAAAGAAGGTTGGGAAATGCATATGGCAACCAACCATCTGGGGCATTTTCTTTTGACCGGACTGCTGTTTGAAACACTGGTGGCAACGCCAGATGCTCGAGTGGTGACGGTTTCCAGTGGCGCTTACAAAGCTGCAAAGATGAACTTTGACGACTTGCACTGGGAAAAGCGCCCATATGCCCGCGTCGGCAGCTATGCTGAGAGTAAGCTTGCAAACCTGCTGTTTATGTTCGCCTTGCAGCGCAGGTTTGATGATGCTGGCTCTTCCGCTAAGTCCATGTCAGCCCATCCCGGCCTTGCGGCGACGGAGCGGCAGCAGTCTATCGGCATTGGTGGCTGGCTGTCTCGCGCGATGGCACGACCGGTCGAGTTTGGTGCCCGCCCACAGATGATGGCAGCGACAGATACAAGCCTGCCGGCCTGCTCCTTCCTGGGGCCACGCTTTGGCATTTGGGGCAATCCAAGCCCGATCAAACTTTCCGGGTTGGCAGTTGATGAGGGCGTTCAAGAGAAGCTTTGGGCTATTTCTGAAGAGCTGACTGGCTTTCAGTATCCGCAGGCAGAAAAAGCTGCCTGATTTGCGGGCACCTTAAGATGAGGTGCCCTGCTCCCATTCTGTGCGTACCGTTTCGCTCTGCTCATTTTTGAACATTGCTAACTTGTGTTTTTCGAAGTCAGCTTCAGAGACGAGCTGAGCCAAAGCCCAAACGGTGGTTGCGCGGACGGTTTCGTCTTCATCTTGCAAGTGTTCCAGCACACGAGGAATGAGTTTTTCTTCTGCACTGTTGCCTGCTGCGATGAGGCAGTTGCGGATGAAGCGGTTGCGGCCGATGCGTTTGACCGGTGAACCTGAGAAGAACTTGCGGAAGGTTGGATCATCCATTTGCAACAGATCTGCAAGGGCTGGTTCCATCAGATCTTCCCGTGCCTGCAGCTTGGCTTCGCTGGCAGATTGGGCGAACTTGTTCCATGGGCACACGGAGAGGCAATCATCGCAGCCATAGATGCGATTTCCCATTGGCTTGCGGAACTCAAGCGGGATTGGCCCATGATGCTCAATGGTCAGGTAGGAGATACAGCGGTTTGCATCCACTTGATAGGGTGCGGGAAACGCGTTGGTCGGGCAGACTGTAAGGCAGCGTTTGCAGTTTCCACAGTGATCAACTTCCGGCTCATCCAGTGGCAGGTCCAGTGTAGAGAAGATTGCAGCAAGAAAGAACCAAGACCCCAGCTCTCGGGACACGAGGTTGGAGTGTTTGCCCTGCCAACCAAGCCCAGCGGAATATGCCAATGGCTTTTCCATAACCGGCGCGGTGTCAACAAACACCTTTACATCTCCGCCACCTTTAGACACCAGCAGACTGGCAAGTTCCTTCATCTTACCTTTCATGATGTCGTGGTAATCGCGATTGCGGGCATAGACGGAAATGTGCGCCTTATCTGGCTTTTCGCGCATCTCCATTGGGTCAATATCCGGCCCATAGTTCATGGCCAGCATGATGACAGATCGTGCTTCCGGCCAGAGTTCAAGCGGGCTGGAACGTCGAAGTTCGGTTTCCGGCATCCACTCCATGGTGGCGTGATAGCCTTGCTCGATGAAGTGGTGCAGGCGTTCCGGTGCCAGCGGGATTGCATCTGCTGTGGTGATGCGGATGTCATCAAAGCCGATTGCACGCGCGCGTTTGATCAGATCTGCCTTAACGCGCGCAGCCTGTTTTTCCGTCAGCTGTGTGTCTGAGTGAGGTTTTAGAAGTCGAGATCCGCGTAGGTCTTCGCCGCTGGCATGCCGAGCATTTTGTCCGTCAGAATTGGGCGGAAGCTCGGACGAGATTTCATCCGCGCGTACCAGCTCTTCACGTTTTCGTCCTCGGACCATGGAACTTCACCAAGATAGTCTGCACAGGAGAGAAGACTTGCCGCGGCCAGATCAGCGAATGTGAGCCGATCACCAGCCAGCCACTTTCGTGTGGCAGCAAGGTATCCGATGTAGCGCATGTGGTTCAGCATATTGGCACGAGCGACCCGAAGGATGCTTGAGTCTGGCTGTCCGCCACCCTGGCTATCCGGCATCTCCTGTTTGTAAATGCGTTCTTGCACGATGTAGCCAATAACCTCAGAGAGGAATTTTTGCAAAAACCAAGAGACGAGACGACGAGTTTCTGCACGTGCTTCGGGATGATCTGGGAGCAAACGGTTGTTGGGGATCGCATAGCCGCGAGTTTCGTCCAAGTATTCCATGATAACGGTGGCTCCGCACACAGCAGGGCCATCATTTTCCTTCAGAACGGGAAGTGTGCCCGCTGGGTTCATCATAAGGAAGTCATGGCGGCGTGCCCAAGGGTACTCCGTCTGGGTTTCAAACGGGGTTCCATATTCTCCGAGCGCCAAGCGAACGAAGCGCGATTCAGGAGAGAAAGGATGATGATAGAGCTTGAGCATTGTTCTGATTTATGAGCAAACCTGTAACCAAAAGGTTGCTATAGGAATGTAATTTGTCTCAAAAGAGTCTTGAGACCGTAAACCATACGAAAACACGGGGACAACCTCACCAATGACATCTGGGGAAAATTCGTGGAGACAACTGTTTAATGACAACTGATAGTATCGTCGGCGCTCTCGTGCTCGGCATCATTGAAGGCCTGACTGAATTTATTCCAGTTTCCTCAACGGGCCACCTGCTGCTAATCGGGCATTTCATCGGGTTTAAGAGTGAGGGTCGCGCCTTTGAGGTGATGATCCAGCTTGGAGCTATTGCCGCGATCCTGAGTGTCTACTTCACACGGCTCACCAGAATTGCAGTCGCACTTCCCACAAGTGCAAAAGCGCGGCATTTCACGATTGGCGTTTTGCTTGCCTTCCTGCCTGCAGCAGCGATTGGCGCACTGGCCTATGATTTTATCAAGGCTGTGTTGTTTGAAACCCCAGCCCTCGTTTGTGTCACGCTCATCTTTGGCGGCATCATAATGCTGCTGGTTGATAAAATGCCTTTGCAGGCACGCTACACCAACGTGGAAGACTATCCGCTATCGCTTTACATCAAGATCGGCTTTGCCCAGTGCATGGCGATGATCCCGGGTGTTTCCCGCAGCGGGGCAACAATCGTTGCTTCTTTGCTGATGGGAACAGACAAGCGATCCGCGGCGGAGTTCTCATTCTTCCTCGCCATGCCAACCATGGTTGGAGCGTTTGTTTTTGACTTCCTGAAGAACAAAGATGCTTTGGGGCAGGATGACTGGACCCTGATCATCATCGGGCTGGTGTCTTCCTTCATTGCAGGCTTCTTTGTAGTGCGCAGCTTGCTGGATTACGTCTCCAAGCACGGCTTTGCTCTGTTTGGCTGGTGGCGCATTATTGTTGGCGGGCTTGGACTGCTGGGTCTCATCCTGACACAGAGCTAATCAACCTAAAGCACAGATTACCTTTGAAGCGTCGCAGTCATGCGGCGCTTTTTTACTTTAGGTCAGAGGCTGGGGTGTGCTTGAAGCTGAATCCCTGATCAAGCCACCCTTGGAACCGGTTCTGCGTATCAGGATCACTTAATTCATAATGCGTCACCAAGCCAACCTTAGGCACATCCTGACCTTTGGCCAGTAACGCCATATCCAAGGTTTGGCAGTTTGCATGATAAATTTCTAATGTGTTTTTGTCAGTTTTTTGCAGATACGCGGTATGTGAAATTTGACCTGTTGCATCATCAACGAAGTTAAGAATGCCAGATTCCTCTATCTTGGAATGATCAAACTTCTTTTCTACCGTTTCCGCAGTTACTCCCATAAGCTCCTGAAAACCTGACGGATAACCATTGACTCTTTTTTGATTAATCAGGCTCTGGCGCATGAACTCGGGAAGATTTCCTTCAACAACACCGACTTTCATCGCGGCATTGTAGCAAACTTGCGGTTGCCAACTCTCTTTCTTCTTTTGATAGTCGGCTACCAGCCCTCCCTGAAGCTTTTCATCGCCCATCCGTTTGCTTTCAGGTTTGCTGGCTTCAGCTGAATCCAACCAATCCATTTCCTTGCGAAGTTTTTGAACACTCTTGGTAATGGATTTGAGGCCTTTGATTACATCGTCGATGTTGCGCGCCTGAATGCTCGCTTCAGCCTGGTTCAGCTCCTTGTCAACATCCTCACAAGCGGATGTGTACTTGCTGAGTTTCTTCGCGTTGGCTTTGCTGAAATACGCACGCTTCACAAACTCTGCTTTACGGGCAGTATGTTCTTTGTGTTCTTCCCGCAGACCCCTAACTTCATCTGAGAGCTCTGTAAGCGTTCTTTCGGCATCGTTGATCAGGCCGGCATGCTCCGACGTGCACTTTTGCAAAGCAGAAACAGTTGAACCAACGGCCTGCTCATTCTTTTCATGGATCGCTGCGAGGGCTGCCTTGAGTGCGGATTGTGTGGCCTTCTCAATTTTTTTGAAGCTTGAGCTAAGAGCCTTGTAGTTTCTCAGAATGTCACTTTTGGCATTGAGCTCTGAAATAGATTGCTCAAGATGGGTGAAGTCCGCGGGCGTTCCAGCTGATGCAGCTCCATTCTCTGCCCCCTCCTCGCCATCTGCACTGATGTGAAGGAGCTTGAACATATCATCTGCCCATTGGTGCTCTTCTTTGGTCAAATCGGTCAGCGGCATGGTCTCATTCCAGTCTTGAAGGCTCAGCTTCCACGGGGACGCCTCATTATCGAGCATTATGCGTTACTCTGATGAAGGCAGGCGGGCTTTTAAAACTGGTGGTGAACATATGCTTATGCAAAGCAAGTGAGCTTAGATCAAACTTGAACGAGCCTTCAGAGCAGGCCTTTTGTATCGGGTCGCTTAGGTGCTGTAGATACAAAAAACCCCGCCAGAAGCGGGGCTTTATCTCTCAAAAACGCGAAGAGTTTATGACTTCGCGGCGTTTTGGGAATCGTACTGTCCGCGCGGGCGGAACTTATCGAGGTAAGTTGGCAAGATTGCTTCCATTGAATGCGGCTCGATGCCCAGACCTTCGAATGTCCGCTTTTCAGCTTGTGCTTCCTTGCTCACCACGTTATCGCTCTTGAGCAGGTTTACCTGATCAACAGTCAGCATTGGCTTAGGTAGCATCTGCAGGAACTTAGCCTGAATGCGAGCCATCAAGAATGGTAGGGAAACCAGCATGCGCTTGCGGAGGATGACATTCATCATCAGCTGCAAACATTCTTTGAAGGTCGCAACCTGAGGTCCGCCGAGCTCGTAGATTTTGCCGGTTTCAACCTTGTTTTCAGCAGCGTTTGCAATCGCAAGCGCAACATCACCAACATAGACTGGCTGGAACTTGGTGTGACCACCACCGATAAGCGGTAGAGCCGGGAAGAGCTGAGCCATGCTTCCGAAACGGTTGAAGAAATCATCTTCAGGACCGAACACGATGGATGGGCGGAAGATCACTGCATTTGGCATTGCTTCCAGAACAGCTTTTTCACCAGCAGCTTTGGTTTTTGCGTAAACAGCTGGGCTGTTTTCGTCTGCGCCAATTGCAGATACATGCACAAATGTGTCGATGCCCTGCTCTTTACAGACTTCAGCAACAACACCCGGGCCTTTTGCCTGCACGCTATCAAACTTCTGGGCGCCAGTTTCGTAAAGAATACCCACAAGGTTGATGACTGCACATGCGCCTTCCACAGCGCGCTCTACAGATTTTTTGTTTCGCACGCTTGCTGCCACAGGCATGATTTGGCCCACAGCCCCCAACGGCTGCAAATGCTCTGCAAGTTCAGGACGACGCACAGCTGCGCGGATGCTGTATCCACGTTCTGCTAAGATCCTGATGACGTGACGACCAATAAATCCTGACCCGCCGAAAACGGTTATAAGTTTCCCGTTAAGCGCTTGCGCCATTTTCATCCACCTTTGCCAAATTTTTGCAGGTACGCGTATTAGTGCGCATAACCCTCAAAAAAGCTATAATTCATGGGACGTTAATACGCCCAAGGTTTGGGGTTGTGAAGGCGCTCTGTGGAGAAATTAAAACTCTTTGCAAATGTGTGATTGACAATCCCCGTCCAGATCACTAGAACCCCTCCTCACAGAGCGGCGCTGCCAAGCAGCAACCCTCTGAAAGAAAAAGATGAATATGTGCCCAGATGGCGGAATTGGTAGACGCGCTAGCTTCAGGTGCTAGTGCCCGCATGGGCGTGGAGGTTCGAGTCCTCTTCTGGGCACCATCTTTTCTTCACAAAGCTCTCCCTAAAAATTGCAGAGTAACTTGACCGGTTGGTGTAGACGCGACAAAACACGTCTCATATACCAAACCGCGCGTATACTTCTTCGAGAGCAACAATGACAATCAGATATCACAAAAACGATCTTCCGGACCTTTCCAACTACTCTTCTGCTGATGCAGTCGCGGTGGACACTGAAACTTTAGGTCTGAACCCACACCGTGATCGGTTGTGTGTTGTGCAGCTTTCTTCTGGTGATGGTTCTGCTGATGTTGTGCAGATTGAACGCGGCCAGCTGGCTGCACCTAACCTGCAAGCGCTGTTTGAAGACGCAAGCAAGCCAAAGATTTTTCACTTTGCCCGCTTTGATGTTGCCATATTGAAAGAGTATCTGGACATCTCCGTTTCGCCGGTCTGGTGCACCAAAATTGCGTCCAAGCTTGTGCGTACCTACACGGATCGTCACGGACTTAAAGATATTTGCCGCGAATTGATTGGTGTTGACCTTTCCAAACAACAGCAAAGCTCTGATTGGGCAGCTGAAAAACTGACAGATGCACAGCTTGCCTATGCTGCATCAGATGTTCTTCATCTTCATAAGCTTAAAGAGCGTCTTGAATTTATGCTTGAGCGCGAAGAGCGTACCGAGATTGCACAGAAGTGCTTCGATTTTCTGCCGACACGTGCGCAGCTTGACCTTGCAGGATGGCCTGAAACTGACATTTTCGCACATTCTTAAGCGAAAACTCGAGTTTTCTACCAGTATTTGCGGTTTATTGTGCTTCAACATTTGTAATTTGTTGAAGCACCCCCATTTAGGCAGCTAGTGTGTGCTTACCGCTTCCTTTTCAGGTTTTACCTGAAAATTTGCGTATCAACTGAAGCGGTTTGTGCCTTTAAGATACTGGTTACTCACTGTGAGACAGACCGGAAAATGGCAACCGGATTGCGATCCCCCATGTGTATCGCTTCCAGAATGTTCCAGGACTACGAATGACAACAATGGAGAACATGCCAAAAGAGTTTGCGAGTGAAGCGCAAACACGGCTGGAGAAAGCGCGTAAAGCTGCGCGTCGACATTCCATTCTTGTTCGTTTGCTCCGGTTTGCACTTCCAGCCGGCGGATTGCTGATCGCTGCCGGCGTGATTGCCATGGTCGTTTTCCAGAATATTCTTGCCGGACTGAGCATCGGGGATATCAGCCTGACCACTGAAGGGCTTGTGATGTCCAACCCGCACCTGTCGGGTAACGATGGTGATCGTTCATACAACGTTCAGGCAGACCGGGCTATTCAGCGCATTACGAACCCGCAAGTGATTGATTTGGAGAATATTGTGGCTGAAATCACAATAGCTCCCGGGGAAACTGTTAGTATCACCTCCCGAAACGGGACGTTCGATACAGAGATGGAAACCCTGAATCTGACCAACGGGATCACAGTCGCATACAGCAAAGGTTATTCCGCAGAATTTGAGTATCTCGATATCGATATGAAGACAGGTACAATCCAGACCAACGATACAGTTGATGTCACATCTGAAGGTGGCTATATCGATGCTGGATCTATGGAATTTGATCAGAAAAACAATGTTTTGAATTTTCGCCGGGGCGTAAAGATGAAGCTTCTGCCCTGGGCACTGGAGAACGGTCAATGATTAACCGGATGAGGATATTCTCTCTATCTTGTATTATGGCACTCGGGCTGGCTGGAATGGCCCATGCGCAAACGTTCTCCGATTCATTTGCAGGTTTCGGTTCTGACAATAAAGAACCTATAGAGATTGAAGCTACTAACCTTCAGGTTCGTGACAAAGACAAAAGCGCTATCTTCAGCGGCAATGTTGTCGTCACCCAGGGTGAAGCGAAGCTGGAAGCTCAGCGTTTGATCGTGTTTTACAGCGGCTCCATGGCCAATGGCAACGCAGACGGACAGCCTGTTCAGCAGTCGATCTCCCGCCTTGAAGCTAAAGGCGACGTGCTTGTTTCCTCCAAGGATCAGGTTGCCACTGGTGATGACGCCAGCTTTGACATGGAAAAGCAGATCGTTGTGATGACCGGTAAGCGCGTGACCCTGAGCCAGGGACCAAACGTGATTGTTGGCAAACGCCTTGTGATCAATCTGGAAACCGGCAAAGCAAATCTGGATTCCAGTGGAACCGGCGGCAACACCGGTCGTGTGCGGATGCTTTTGCAGCCAAACAGCCTTGAAAATAAGAACTAAAGCAAATAGGCCACGCCCTTGAGTGCACACCCAATTGATCCTCAGATCCCAACGCATCAGCCAGAAGGCATCAAATATGCTGATCCTTCCGAAGCGGTGCTGGAAGTTGATGGCATCGGCAAAAGTTATGGACGTCGTCAGGTTGTAAAACACGTTAGCTTGAATGTGCGTCGCGGCGAAGCTGTTGGACTGCTGGGACCAAACGGTGCTGGTAAGACCACCTGCTTTTACATGATCACTGGCCTTATCCGCCCGGATCACGGTGCTATTCGTCTCGATAACTTCGATATGACACAGCTGCCGATGTATCGTCGTGCACGATTGGGCGTTGGCTACCTTCCTCAGGAAGCTTCCATTTTCCGCGGCCTGTCCGTTGAAGACAACATTCGTGCCGTGCTGGAAGTGGTGGAGCCGAACAAGAAGCGCCGCGAAGAGGATCTGGATTCTCTGCTGACTGAGTTTGGTGTTACGCACCTGCGCAAATCACCAAGTATCGCGCTCAGTGGTGGTGAACGTCGCCGCGTGGAGATTGCGCGTGCGCTTGCATCTCGTCCATCCTTTATGCTGCTTGATGAGCCATTTGCGGGTATTGACCCGATTGCTGTGGGCGACATCCAGCAGCTTGTGCGCCACCTGACACAACGTGGCATTGGTGTCCTCATTACAGACCATAACGTGCGTGAAACGCTTGGCCTGATTGACCGCGCTTACATTATCGCGGCGGGTGAAGTTCTGACGGAAGGCAAACCGCATCAGATCGTTGCAGATCCGGATGTAAGGCGTTTGTATCTCGGGGAACAGTTCACTCTTTGATTTCCAACCTATGCCGAATTGCGTAGAAGAGTGTTGCAAGTTAGCTTGCGGCACTTGGAGGATGAAATAACTCTATGGCAATCGGTCCAAAATTAGAATTCAGACAAAGCCAACAGCTTGTCATGACGCCGCAACTGATGCAGGCGATCAAGCTGTTGCAGCTGTCGAATGTGGACCTGATTGCACATATCAATAGTGAGTTGGAAAGTAACCCGTTTTTGGAACGGGATGACAGCCCGGATGGAGCTGGTCCAACTACAGAAACCTCCGCTCCTGACAACTCTTCTGATAACGAGAGTGGTTCTGCTGAGATGCAGGAAGGTGATTGGCTCAACAATGAGCTTGAGACAACACCTGAAGCCATTTCAAGCAGTCTGGACTCTGAGCTCTCCAATGTCTTTCCTGATGACAATGGCGAGAGCCAGTCCGTTGACCCTGTTCAGCAGAAGGCCGACAACTGGCAGGCGCCTAGTCACAATGCTTCTTCAGGCGCTTCTGACTATAATCTGGAAGCCTTTGTAGCTGCAGAAGTTTCACTCAGTGAACACCTGCAGGAGCAGTTGGGTTTTGCTGTTTCCAATCCTACTGACATTCTGATCGCGCAACAGCTTATCGATTGCCTTGATGAGAGCGGATATCTGCGCATTGATGCAGAAGAGATGTCTGCGCGCCTGGGTGTGACTGAGCAAGATCTGGAACGGGTTATTCTTGCACTGCAGGGTCTTGATCCTGTTGGTGTATTCGCACGTGACCTTTCTGAGTGCCTGAAACTACAACTCAAAGAGAAAGACCGCTATGATCCTGCCATGCAGGCTCTGGTCGAGAACATCGAGTTGCTGGCACTGCATGATCTGACGAAGCTGAGGCGGATTTGTAAGGTTGATGATGAAGACCTCAAGGACATGATCCTTGAGATTAAAGAACTCAATCCAAAACCCGGCGCAGCATTCAACACTGAAGTTGCACAGCCGATTGTTCCTGATGCGTTTGTTCGCCCGGCTTCTGATGGCGGCTGGACTGTTGAGCTTAACACTGAGAGCTTGCCGAAGGTACTGGTGAACCAGAGCTATTACTCCGAGATCTCCCAGAGCTCCAAGAAGGATAAGGAGCTGGCATACTTCACGGATAGCCTGCAGACCGCGAACTGGCTTGTGAAGAGCCTGGATCAGCGTGCACGGACAATCCTGAAGGTCTCTTCGGAAATTGTGCGGCAGCAGGATGGTTTTCTCACTTATGGTGTACAACATCTGCGTCCGATGAACCTGCGTGTGGTCGCAGACGCCATTGGTATGCATGAATCCACTGTGAGCCGTGTGACCTCCAACAAATACATCGCAACACCGCGCGGAATTTTTGAGCTTAAGTACTTCTTTTCTGCCGCAATTGCGTCTTCTGAAGGCGGTGAATCGCACTCAGCGGAATCAGTACGCTACCGGATAAAGCAGCTGATTGATGCCGAAGATCCCAAGAAGATTCTCTCAGATGACGCTCTTGTGAAAATTCTGAAAGATGACGGTGTGGATATAGCGCGACGAACTGTAGCTAAGTATCGGGAAGCATTAAGGATTCCCAGCTCTGTGCAGCGGCGCAGAGAAAAGAAAAGCCTCACCTAAACCACTGATATTTCTCATAGTTTCAAAGAGAGATAATAGGGTCCGTATCGGTTAATAACCTCTATAGGATGTTTTTCTGTTCTCATAGATTTTTCTAAGAACTCGAAAACAGTAGCACTTTAAACTTAGCTGGTCCAAACTACATGTGTTGAAGGGTTCTTTGCTCTTTAGCTGAAGAACCTGTCAGCGATTAAGTCGACACAACATAAGAGGTTCCCATGACAATTAGAATTTCGGGGAGGAACGTGGACATTGGTGATGCAACCAGAACTCACGTTGAAGACCGGATTTCCGATGCACTGGATAAATATTTCCCAGGCGCATATACGGGTCATGTGACAATCGCGCGCGAAGGCTCTGGCTTCCGTTCCGAATGCACAGTCCACCTCAGTACAGGTGTGGTGCTTCAGGTTTCGGGTGATAGCCAGGATCCACGCCAAAGTTTCGACAAAGCAGCCGAACGCATTGAGAAAAGGCTAAGGCGCTATAACAGAAAGTTAAACGACCACCACACAAATGGTCTCCCTGCAGAGTGGGAAACGTACGGTGCAACATCGTATGTTCTTGCTGATCCTGAGCAGGAAGAAGAGGTACCCGCCGACTACAGCCCACTTGTGGTTGCAGAAACCGAAGCGAAGGTGAAAACACTGACTGTTGGTATGGCAGTTATGGAGCTAGATTTAAGTGAAGCTCCCGTTGTAGTGTTCCGCAACGCTGGTAATGGTGAGGTAAATGTCGTATTCCGTCGTCACGATGGAAACGTTGGCTGGATTGATCCAAATCTTTCCAACGGGGCTGCCCCTAACTAATAATCATGGTCATCGTGACCCTGTACAAAGCCGGTGTTAACCGGCTTTGTATTTTGCATGAACACGGATCAAGGAATGGATCTGAACGAACTTCTTCGTCCTGAAGCTGTCATTGCCAATCTTAAGGCAAACAGCAAGAAACAAGCCCTGCAGGAACTTGCAGAACGGGCCTCTGAGATTTGCGGAGAAACTGAGCGCGATATCTTTGATACGCTGCTCCAACGCGAACGTCTCGGCTCTACAGGTGTCGGAAACGGCATTGCAATTCCGCATGGAAAAATCGTGAACCTAGACGGGTTGCACGGTTTGTTTGCGCGACTGGACAAACCGATCGAGTTCGACAGCTTGGATGACCAGCCTGTTGATCTGATCTTTGTATTGCTGGCACCGGAAGGCGCTGGAGCGGACCATCTGAAAGCTCTGGCACGTGTTGCACGACTTCTGAGAGATGCTGATGTTGCGAGCAAACTGCGCGCGACCACAGATGCTGCTGCAATTTACTCTATTCTGACCCACCCACAGGCTTCGCCAAGCGCAGCTTGAGGCCGGTCAGCTCATAAAAACAGAAAAGCCTGAATCGGACGCATTCCAATCCAGGCTTTTTCTTTGCCTAATTCACTGGTTTTGAAGAGTATTTCTATGCGCTGCAGCAGCTTTTCTGCGCGTATGCCTCTTCTTTTAACCTCACCCTTCGATGAGTGCAGGAATAGGGTTAGTGGACGCTCAGAGCTTCCAGATCATTCTCGATCGCGTTTGCAATTGCAGCATTGCGAGTGTCTGTCAGAACCAGCGGTGTTCCATCTGCAGCGAGCAATGCCCATGCTGGCAAATCAGCATCCTGCAACTCAGCATCTGGGAACATCTTCTTGAGATCATTTGGAGAAACGCGCCTTACATAAGCGACTTCACCAGCTCCAAGTTCTTCAAAATTTTCGTACGGGTCGTCGGCCAGCACAGAAGGGGCGCGTGTCATCGCCTTCTCCTTGGAAGTTATCAGAGCATGTCACGGTCTTTTGCAATCACGTGTCAGGCTCTAAGTCTTTATTTTATCACGCATCTTTACCCGAAAGCTGAGAGGCCAGATTTCAGCGATACGCTTCAATATTCAGATCAGCGCGAAGGTAGGAATGTTCCTTTAACCTCAGTCCCCCGCCGAGATTTCAATTCGGCGAACGATGCGCTCTGGCTCTGGACGAGCAAGATCAATAGACAACAGACCATCACGCAGGTCTGCCCCCAAAATCTCAATGCCTTCAGCCAAAACAAAAGCGCGTTGGAACTGACGTGCAGCTATACCCCTGTGAAGGTATTGGCGAGTTTTGTCTTCTTGTTGGCGGCCACGGATTACCAGCTGGCTTTCCTCAACAGAAACATCCAGTTGGTCACGTGTGAAACCCGCTACGGCGAGCGTAATGCGGATGACTTCACCTTTTTCGTCGGTGGCAGCTAAGCGTTCGATATTGTAGGGCGGATAGCCATCGTTGGCTGCTTTGCTCACCCTATCCAATACACGCTCGATATCGTCGAAACCCAACATAAATGGGCTCGAAAACGCAGATACTCGCGTCATAATCCAAGTCCTTCTTCAAAGCGACCCAGCTCCAGACCCTCAATAGGCATCCGGTGTGAGGGCATCTCGCCCTCGGTCTTTCCTCTGGAATATGGCGGTTAGCGGCGAAGGTTTCAAGTTAACTTAATGATACTCAATTAATTCTCTCGGGTACTGACAAGTTTTGCAGACCTCAAAACAAGCAGGGGTGGTAAACCCACAGAATTTTCAACAGTCCGCCATTGCAGCCCAGCCTATCACCACGTGTTGGGAATGACAGGTTTACGGTTTCCCTCAAAAATCGTAGCCTTTGCCCTGGGGTAACTTTCAAGGAATGCGCTAGGGGGAGCGGCACTATGGACATTGCTGAGGTGAATAACTCGCGGGCAACGTTGATGGTGAAAGCCTATCCCTTTGCTTTGGTCGGTTTCAGTTTGCTCATCAATCTACTCGTTTTTGGCGTTGAGCCGCTTGTCATTGCGCTGCCCTCCCCTGAAGTCGTTGATGCAGTGATCATTGCTGCGGTGCTGCTGCTCGGTAACCACAGTTGGCTAATGACCGTGACCGAACTTACGCGGGCTAAGCATGATCTGGCCGCTACACCTGAAGAGTGGGAGGAGAAAGGTGGGCGTCCTCAATCTATTGCTCAGGAAGCTCGTGATGCGTTGGAGCGGCGGCACAATGCGCATCGGAACACGACCGAGAACTCCATCTACTTTGTGCTTCTGGCTGCTGTTGTCGCAATGGTTTCACCGGTTGCACTGATGGCTCAAGTCTGGATTGTCGGTTTCGCAGTTTCACGCCTTGGCTACACCTACAGCTATCTTTCAGCACAAACCGGATTGCGCGGCCTGTTCATGAGCCTGAGTTTGCTGTGCTTGTATGGAATGGCGAGTTATCTGATTGTCGCAATGTTTGTGTAAACAGAAAAGCCGGAGCGATGCCCCGGCTTCTGCTTTTCATAGGCTCACAGTGAGAGAGGTCGTGGACCTATGACTTGGATGTCTCGCAGGTTCACCAGCTCGCGAGTTCATCGAATTTTTCAAGCTGATCTTCTTTGATCTGGCCTTCCTCATCACGGCCAAGGAAGATCTTCAGGTAGCAATCGCCATCCGCATTCAGGAAGTTGATGGAAACTGCCAGCTTGGAGAAGAATGGGCGCTTCAGGAACAGGATAGAATGGCAGGCATCAGCTTTGATGTGACCAGAGAAGCCACCTTCTGTCTGCTTGAGGTTATAGAAACCACGCGCGTAAGAACCTTCCGGGAATGGACCTTTCACCTCGAAGATCATGTCGCCTGTGTTTGCGATGCTGGTGACGTTGCCCCATGATGGGATCGCTTTGATAACTTCATCAAAACGCTCACCAGAATGCTCACGCCACATTTCTTCCGGCAGGCAACGGATTGTGTCAGCCATTGAGAGACCATGCTCCTTGGCAATGCTCTCCAGAATGCCAGCTGGGTTTTCTGCAAGTTTCTCTTTCAGCTCTGTGATTTGTGCGGTCATGCTGTCTCTTCTTGATGGTTTCAGGTTACTGGCTGCAAGCTGGCGGAATGCAGCTTAAAGGCAGCCTTGAGATAAGTGAGAAGGGTCTGGTGCCAGAAACGGCCTGCCGTTGTGAGCGAGATGATCTCTTCACCCGCAATCAAGCCCGTTCTGCGCCAATTGCTCAACAGTGGGTCGATTGAGCTTCGGAATCCGTTTGCTTTGGGATCTGCACGCTCCAGACGGGCAAGGTCGAGGCGCATCTCTTCAATGCCGGCTGCCAGGAAATTGAGGGGAGAAGACAATGGGTCAGTTCTGTGCAACCGCGACAGAGGCTTCTCCCCATCCTCCAGGCACCTCATGTAGTCCACGATTCCTCCATGGATGCCGTAGGAATAACCATTGATGTTTCCGCCTGCCCCAGACCCAAAGGCCAGACAGTCCGCGCCGGACTTAATCAGCGTGTTGTAAAGATTACGCTCGCGGGTTTGTCGACCCCAGTGACTGGAAGAGATCTGTTTCCAGCCGTACTGACGCATGTACTCCAATCCCTCGCCATACATGCCTCCTTGTTGCGGAAGAGGCGCTGCTGGGTCGCAGGAGCCTTTTGCGATGGCTTTTGAGAGAAGACTGCCGGGAAACACGGCGAGCGTGTAAAGATCGACGCCATCGAGCTCCAGATCCACAACGGTTTTAAGGTCCTGCCGCCAGACCTCTTCGCTTTGATAGGGCAAGCCCAATATCAGGTCACAAACGACAGCAGCGCGATTTCTATCTCTAAGCCCTTCGAAGAAGCGAATGGCTTCTTCACCGGTTGCTTTGCGCCCCTGCCGCTTACGGACTTTGGTGTTGAAGGACTGAACCCCAGTAGAAAAACGGTTCGCACCAGCATCCAGACAGGCATCAATCTTTTCATCATCGAAATGGAAGATGCGGCCTTCGACAGTGATCTCGCAATCGGCTGAGAGCGGATAAAGCTCGCGGATGCGGCGGATGACGCGGGCAAGGTCATTTGCGTGAAGCGCTGTTGGAGTTCCTCCGCCAAAATAGACTGCGTTGATTGGTGCACTTTGGGAAGTAGGGGAAGACGCTTCCAGCTCCAACTCTTTGATCAGCGCGTCAGCATAAGGAGCGGAGTGCTCTTCCTGCCACTTGTTGCGATAGAAGCCGCAAAACAGACAATGATTGGCGCAGAACGGAACATGCAAGTACATGACCGCCATGCCAGAGCGACTGGATCGCTGGATTTCTTGCCAGACTTGCTGGTGAGCATCTTCAGCAACGGCTTCTCCAGCAGATCCGGGCATATGTGCGCCCCGTCGCTGGAAAGCGTAACGGAGGGGATCATCTGTTTCCTGAGCGAAGAATTGCTCCAGCGCTGCTGCTTGCATCGGTCAACCTAGTTTTGAATTCGTGGTTGGCTTGCTGTGCGCTGGCTAAATATGAGTATTTACATCAAGTTTAGATCTTGGGAAGGGTTGATTGCGTAGCTGCGATAAAATGGCACAGCTTTTGGACTGCATCCGTGCACGGTTCCAACAAAAAAGGCCCGGCAATGCCGGGCCTTCTAAAGCTTTGTCAGAGCAGGCTTTAAGCTGCTTCGAGTGCGCCCTGCACTTCAATACGCTTGCCGGTTTTGGTGTCAAACGTATGTAGTTTCTCAGGCTTTGCAGTCACTTTCAGGATCTGGCCTGGTTCGAAGTGCAGTTTGCCAGGCGCGCGCACAACAACGTCTACGCTGCCTTCACCAATGGTGCCGTGAACATAACTCTCAGCACCTACAGGCTCTACGACATTTACGGTCAGAGCGGTGTGAAGGCCGGTGTCGAACTTCTCACTGAGCTCTTCGATCACCAGATCTTCCGGACGTACGCCGAGGATCAGATCAGACAGATCGGTGTTCAGCTTCACGTCAACTGTTGCGCCGTTGTCGAGTTTCCAGTCGCTGCCCTGTTTGGTCAGTGGCAGCAGGTTCATTGCTGGAGAACCGATGAAGGTTGCAACGAAGGTGGATGCTGGCTTCTCGTAGACATCGATCGGAGAACCGATCTGCTCTACTACACCACCACTGAGAACGACCAGGCGATCTGCCAGTGTCATTGCTTCCAGCTGATCGTGGGTCACGTAAAGGCTGGTGGTACCCAGTTCTTTCTGAAGCTTCTTGATCTCCATGCGCATCTGCACACGCAGTTTTGCATCAAGGTTGGACAGAGGCTCATCGAACAGAAACGCGGCAGGTTCGCGAACGATGGCACGACCCATTGCAACACGCTGGCGCTGACCACCGGACAGCTGACGTGGCTTACGGTCGAGGAAGTCGCCGATCTCAAGGATCTCAGCGGCTTTGCGAACGCGCTTTTCAATCTCATCCTTAGGGATGTTGCGGTTCTTCAGGCCGTACGCGAGGTTGTTGTAAACACTCATGTGCGGGTAGAGCGCGTAGTTCTGGAACACCATTGCGATGTCACGGTCTGCTGGCTCTACGTTGTTTACAAGGCGGTCGCCGATGAACAGCTCACCGTCGGTGATGGTTTCGAGACCAGCTACCATGCGCAGCAGAGTGGACTTACCGCAACCAGAAGGGCCGACGAGAACAATGAACTCACCATCCTGAATGTCGATGGAGATGCCTTTAACCGCTTCTACGTTGCCCGCGTAGATCTTGCGAAGGGTGTTAAGTTTAATGCCTGCCATTTTTATTTCTCGCTTTCCACGAGCCCTTTTACAAACCAAGACTGGAAGATCACCACGATGAGAACCGGTGGAAGCATTGCGAGAACTGCAAGCGCCATTGCCTGGTTCGTATCCGGGATCTGAGCACCAATCCACACCTGAAGAATCTGCTTCATACCACGCACCAGCGTGAAGAGGCTTTCATCTGTGGTGATGAGTGTTGGCCAGAGGTATTGGTTCCAACCGAAAACAAACATGATGATGAAGATTGCAGCAATCATGGTTTTGGAGAGTGGAACAAGAATGTCGATGAAGAACTTCAGCGGTCCTGCACCATCGATACGCGCTGCTTCAACCAGTTCATCCGGTACGGACTTGAAGAACTGACGGAAGTAGAAAGTGCCTGTTGCAGACGCAATCAGCGGTACGATCAAGCCGGTGTAGGTGTTCGCCATGCCCAGTCCCTGCACGATCTCGTAGGATGGCAGAATACGCACTTCCAGAGGAAGCAGGAGCGTGGAGAAGATGATCCAGAAGAAGAACGTTCCAAGCGGGAAGCGGAAGTACACAATTGCATAAGCCGCCAGCATGGAAATTACGATCTTACCAATGGCGAAGCCAAGGCCGAGGATCAAAGAGTTCCACAGCATGGTCAGGCCGGTCACGGACTTGGTGAAACCACCAGCTTCAGTCAGAACCTGCTTATAGGTGTCTGTGAAGTGACCACCCGGGGTCAACTGCAAACCATGCTTGTAAATGGACACCGCATCATGACTGGAGGTCATGAGAGCGTAAACAACTGGCACCAGCATAAAGAGAGCGCCGAGGACGAGGATCGTATGATCCCAAAACTGTGAGCGTTTCATTGATCCCTCCTTAACTGTAGTGCACGCGACGTTCGATCATACGGAACTGGAAGACCGTGAGAGCGAACACGAGGATCATAAGGATCACAGACTGTGCTGAAGACCCACCAAGGTCGTTTCCGCGGAAGCCATCGAGGAACACCTTGTAAACGAGAGTTACAGGGTTGTTGCCTGGCTCACCTTTAAGCACCAGATCGATAATACCGAAGGTATCGAAGAGCGCGTAAGTGATGTTGATGATCAGCAGGAAGAAGCTGGTTGGAGCCAGCAGTGGGAACGTTACAGTCCAGAAACGACGGGAGGAAGATTTACAATCGACCGCAGCTGCTTCCTGAACGGATTTCGGAACACTCTGGAGACCAGAGAGGAAGAAGATGAAGTTGATCGGAATTTGCTTCCAAACCGCGATCACGGTCATAGCAAATGCAGTATCAAAGTAGTTCACACCGATCTGCATGTTCCAGCCGAGGGCATGCGCCAGATCGTTGAGTGGACCAATGTGCTGGTCAAACAGCATAACGCCTACGAGGCCTGCGACGGGAGGGGCGATCGCATAAACCCACATCAGCAAAGTGCGGTAAGTGGAGGCACCTTTGATGACGTTATCGGCTTTTACTGCCAGCAGAAGAGCGATGCTGAGAGAAAAGAAAGTGACTGCAGCGGAGAAGATGAGCGTGAACCAGGCAGTTCTGCCGTATTCACTCGCAGTGACAACATCTGTGAAGTTATCCAGGCCAACAAATGTCGAGCCGAAACCAAACGGGTCTTCAAGGTAGAAAGACGCTCTGATTGCTTCTGCCGCTGGCCACAGAAAGAAGACGCCAACAATCAGCAGCTGCGGGAGCAGCAGCATGTAAGGCATCAATGGATGTGAGAATTGAACTCGTTTCATGGACTGGCCTAGTCGCTGTTTTCGTTGTGGTGGCCGGTTGCCTAGCAAGCCTGACCGCTTGTTTTAAAAATGCTGCTCGAACAAACTGCCGTCCGGGAACATTTTATTTCTAAAACAACCTGAGACCGGAGGCACTTGATAGCGTCTCCGGCCCTAGCGAAAATCTAAGTGCTAAGTCTTAGTTAGCGGTCTTAGCAAAACGAGCCAGAAGCTTGTTTGCTTCGTCTTCGATGGTCTGGAACGCGTCGTCTACAGACTTTTCACCGGAGAAGATTTTGCCGTATTCACGGTTCATTACGTCACGCACCTGAACGTAGAAGCCCATGCGGTAACCTTTGGTGTTGTCGCCACCTGGAAGTGTCAGCTGCTTAATTCCAACTTCAGCTGCTGGAAGACGGTCGTAGTGGCCATCTTTCTTCGCAAGGTCGTATGCAGCGTTGGTGATTGGCACATAACCAGTTTCTTTGTGCCAGTAGTACTGCATCTCAGAGGAAGTCAGGAAGGAGTAGAAGTTTGCAACACAGTCGTTTTCGCCTTTTGGCTTGCCAGCCATTGCGAAGAGCGCTGCACCACCGATGAAGGTGTTGGTACCGGTTTCGTTAACAGAAGCCCAGTAAGGCAGGTTGGTTGCGGAGAATTTGAAGTCTGTGGACTTCATCAGACCACCGAAGGAACCTGAGGAACCGAGCCACATTGCAGCGGAACCGTCCTGGAATACCTTCTGGTTGTCACCCCAGCCAGTGCCGTAGTAGCCGAACAGCTCAGCATCAAGCCAGCCTTTAACCTTTGTGAAGTGCATTTTGATCGCATCGTTGTTTACGAGGATCTTGGTGCCTTTCGCGCCGTCGTAACCGTTGTTGTTGGTTGCGAATGGAAGGTTGTGGCGGGACATGAAGTTTTCGGTGAAGATCCATGGCAGGTGGGACTGTGCCAGAGGAACATAACCAGCTGCTTTTAGCTTAGGAGCGATTGCTTCGAACTCTTCCCAAGTCTTAGGAGCTTCAACGCCTGCTTTCGCCAGTGCTTCTACGTTGTAGTAGAGGATTGGAGTAGAGGAGTTGAACGGCATGCCGATCATTTTGCCAGCTGCGTCTGCATAGAAGTAGCGTACGCCAGCAATGTAGTCTTCGATGTTGAACTCAACACCTGCATCTTTCAGAAGGTCTTCAGCTGGAACAACTGCGCCCTTTGCACCGATGATGGTAGCGGAACCTGCATCAAATACCTGCAAGATGTTTGGCTGTTCGCCAGCGCGGAATGCTGCGATACCTGCGGTCAAGGTTTCTTCGTAGTTACCTTTGTAAACCGGGGTCAGGTTACAGACATCCTGAGATGCATTGTATTTGGTGGAGATTTCGTTGACAACTTCACCCAGACGGCCGCCCATTGCGTGCCACCAGTTGATTTCTGTCGCAGCGAAAGACGCTGTTGAAGACATTGCGAGTGCTGCAAAGGTTGCTACACCAGCTGCTTTACGAAGAGTCATTTTTGTTGCCCCCCAGTGGGAAAGTTGAAAAAATCTAACATGCGAAGCGGAGTGAACACCTAATCCATCGCCTTGGCGATCCATCCCCTACGCCTCATCTGCGATATCACTTAGGTGTTTCACACTAGGATGACAGTTTCTTGAAGTTTCGATGAATTGCAATTGGATCTTCGTTTTTTTTCATAATTATCATGAGATTGTCATGTTTCGGAAAAACGAAACCCACCTAAGCAGACTGTTTTTTATGCCAAATTTTCGACCTTTCAGCATGGTTGAAGTGTCTAAAATTGGAAGTTTTGTTTCGGAAAAATTCGATACGAAATAATACGAACATTGAGATTTACAGAAAGATTTGGCGGCTAATCACTTGATATATCGGGGAAATACCTAGGCGGCGAACAAATTCAAATTTTGCACCTTGCACGTTTATGCCGATGAGCTGTCTTAATGCTTGCGCGCGCAAATTTTCGAAGACAAAACAGGCCTAAACTTATCCACAGGCGCACTGTGTGCAACTCTCGAAATACAACTTCTAATGCAAAAACTTGCATTCATGAGCAGGTGAAATGCATTCATTTCAATCAAATAGAGTCATCCGACTCCGTTTTATGACAGCTCAAAGGGCGTAGAAAGGATGCTCCACGCCCTCTGGCAGAAACTCAAAATGAGTTATGTCACTTCCCGTTTAGTTTGAGGGCAGCAACACTTTATCGACGACATGAATAATCCCGTTGTCAGCTGGAATGTCCGCGCTGATGACGTTTGCATTATCTACAGTCACGCCAGACGTGTTTTTCGAAACGGAGAGTGTCTTATCTCCTGATCCCTTAATCGTCTTCACGTGAATGGTCCGGCCTGGCAGATCAGTGGACGCCAATTTGCGTGGGAGCACGTGGTAGCTAAGTACTGCAACGAGTTGATCTTTGTTCTCTGGCTTCAGAAGCATTTCAACCGTTCCGTCCGGAAGCTCCGCAAAGGCTTCATCAGTCGGAGCGAACACGGTGAGGTTCTCACCATTGGCCAGTGCCCCATCCAAGCCCGCAGCCTGAGCGGCGGCAATAAGGGTGTTAAACTGCCCTGCCCCTTGAGCTACTTCTACAATAGTTCCTGCATTTGCATTTACTGAACCAGCAAGAACCAGTGAACTTACAAGTGAAATCATAGATAAACGCATAGAAGCCTCCACTCCCCAGAGATGTAACGAGGGAATTACATAAGGATTGACTGCGACAAGCTGCCGCGCACAAAGCCTTATACTGATCAGGTCTGAAGGCAGATCACCTGACTGCGAATTTTATTTTATCTCCTCAAAGGCACGTAGCGCTTCATCTCGAGATTTCTTGAGATCCACGATTGGAAGCGGGTAGTTTTCTCCGAGTGTGACACCAGCGCCCTTCAGAACGTCCTTAGGAGCTTCCCAAGGCTTGAAGAGATACTTATCCGGCAGATCCTTTAGCTCAGGCAGGAACCGGCGTGTGTAATCGCCATGAGCATCAAACTTTTCGCCCTGCAGGATTGGATTGAAGATGCGGAAGTAAGGAGCCGCATCTGCACCACATCCGGCGATCCATTGCCAACTGGCGCTGTTGTTGGCGAGGTCAGCATCGACCAGACAATCCCAAAACCACTCTTCTCCCAATCGCCAGTCCAGCAACAGGTTTTTGACGAGAAACGATCCAACAATCATACGCAGGCGATTGTGCATGTAACCGGTCTGCCAGAGTTCTCGCATACCGGCATCTACAATTGGAACGCCTGTTTGTCCCTTCTGCCACGCGAGAAGGCGCTGATCATCTGAGAGCCATGGGAAGTTATCGAACTTTTCGTTCAGATTACTCTTTGGAAGACTCGGGTTGTTAAATAGTAGAGAATAGGAGAACTCACGCCAGCCCAACTCACTCCGGAAATGGTCGATGTCTCGTGTTTCTTCATGTGAGCCTAATACCCACCAGATTTGGTTGGGAGAGATCTCACCAAAGTGCAAATGAGGCGACAGGCGAGAGGTATGGGTCAGAGCTGGAAAGTTTCGGCCATCTTTATAATCGGAAAGCCCATCTTCAAAAAATGCATAGAGGCGGTTTTGGGCAGCTTTTTCGCCATGCTCCCAGTGACTGCTCACTTGAGCTGACCACGGCCGATCCTCAAGCAAGTTGAGCTCATCTATTGAGAGAGCCCCTTCTGTATTCAAAGGATGAATGCGCAATTGGTCAGGAACAGGCAAGGGCTTTCTGGGTTCCTCCGCCTGAAGGCAGCCTTTGCGATAGAAGGGAGTGAACACCTTATAAGGGCTGCCGTCCGGTTTACCTACTTGCCAGGGTTCCCAGAGGAGTGAGCCGTTGAAGCTCTTGGCTGTTATGCCATTTTCTTCAAGATCGGTTTTCAGCTGAGCATCGTGCTCTACACGCCATGGCTCATAGCATCGGTTCCAGAAAACACCCGCAGCACCGGTCTCCTGAATGAGCGAGTTGATGATTACGGCCGGGTCACCGCGCCTTATCAACAGTTGCCCTTTCAAGCTTTCATTGAGAGCTTTTAAAGAATAGTACAGCCAGTTTTTGGTCGCGCCACCGAATTCTCGAGCACCGTACTCTTTATCATTCAGAATATAGAGAGGGATAACCTCACCAGCCTCACAGGCCGCAGACAGCGCAGGGTTGTCACTCAGGCGAAGATCCTGACGGAACCAATGGATTACGATGGATGCTGACATCGACGACCTCTGCACAAAAGAAACAGTTGCGGCAGATGTATAGCAATTTTCTTGCGTATCAATGGCTGTAGAGCTTCAATTCTCTCATAGCATGAGCTGCTGGAGGCGAAGCTTCTGAAATCGATAATTTTGGGAGAAGACAGCTGTTTCTAGCTAAAGGGTAATTGGTGGAGCCTAGGGGGATCGAACCCCTGACCTCTTCGCTGCCAGCGAAGCGCTCTCCCAGCTGAGCTAAGGCCCCATCTTTATCAGACAAATGGCATGTCTGATTTGGGAAGAAGATAGCCATTTCTTGCAAAATGGTTTTGGTGGAGCCTAGGGGGATCGAACCCCTGACCTCTTCGCTGCCAGCGAAGCGCTCTCCCAGCTGAGCTAAGGCCCCGTTCTTCTTCTAAGCACCGATACTTCAATGAAGTTTTTGTGCTGATGGAGGCGGAACATAGATGGGCCGCCTCCACATTTCAAGAGAATACTCTCATAACAGCCTGCGGTTTCACAGGCTGTGGAAATTTTAGCTTTCGTCGTCGTCGCGGCTCACAACGATGCCCGGAACGGAAGAGTCTTCGTCGTCTTCATCATCTAGGAATACGTCGGAGTCATCGCCACCGATGTCATCGCTGATGCCATCTTCGTCCAGATCAGGAATATCTTCACCAGCTGCTTCTGCATCAGCTTCTTCCAGAGATACCAATTCTGCATCGTCCTTTACCAATGCGTCCTCAGCTTCTTCTTTCTGAACAGCTTTTACAGCTTTTGCAGTCTTCGCTGTCATGCCCAGATCAAACATATCGCCACACTTAGGGCAGATGATTGGGTCACGGTTCAAATCATAGTATTTAGCGCCACACGCCGCGCACAGGCGCTTGGTTCCGAGTTCCGGTCTTGCCACGGTTCTCACCTTTGTTTGTATCTCGTTGACGGCCCCCTTAGCCTCAGGTTGGCCATCATGTCAAAGATAAATCTTAGAAATCTACCCGAAGTCGTACATTCACTGCCGAAATTTCGCAATAGTTCAATGCGCCCTAGGGTGACTGTCTTTTTCTTCCGTGCTAGGAGGAACTAGTTTTTTCAGTCTCGCAACCCCGGAAATGAACATGTCCCATAATTCGTCACCGCAAATTGTGACCGCTCACAGTGGCTCTCCGCTTAACGGCCAGATCAAAGTTCCAGGTGACAAGTCTATCTCCCACCGTTCCCTCATGTTTGGTGCATTGGCACTCGGCAAAACCACCATCTCTGGCCTACTCGAATCAGAAGATGTGATTGGTACTGCAAACGCAATGAATGCAGTAGGTGCCAAGTGTGTTCGCCAGGAAGATGGTACGTGGACGGTTGATGGCGTTGGACTGGGTAGCCTGTTGGAGCCGGAAGCTCCAATCGACTTCGGAAATGCGGGTACTGGTGTACGTTTGGCAATGGGCATCTTTGCGAGCCATCCTATTGCCGTCACCATGACTGGTGATGCCTCCCTGTCCGGACGCCCAATGGGCCGCGTCCTTAACCCACTGCGCGAGATGGGTGTTCAGGTTGTGGCACGTAATGGCGATCGCCTGCCAGCGTCTATCCGCGGCAGCGACAATCCTATTCCGATCACGTATCGTGTGCCAATGGCCTCTGCGCAAGTTAAGTCTGCTGTGCTGCTGGCAGGCTTGAACACTGCCGGCACCACAACCGTTATTGAGCCTGTGGCAACTCGTGACCACACCGAGAAGATGCTCGTTGGTTTTGGTGCAGAGCTGAACGTTGAGATCAACGAAAGCGGTGAGCGCGTGATCACCCTGCAGGGTCAGCCAAAGCTGCAGCCGCAGGACATCACTGTTCCTGGTGATCCATCCTCAGCTGCCTTCCCGATTGTTGCAGCACTGATCACACCAGGTTCTGATGTGACCGTTGAAGGCGTGCTTTTAAACGAGCATCGTATTGGACTTATTACTAGTCTGCTTGAAATGGGCGCTGATATTACCATCTCGAATGAACGGGAAAGTGGTGGAGAGAAGATTGGCGACATTCGCGCCAAGTATTCGAAACTGAAGGGTATTACGGTTCCAGCGGGCCGTGCACCTTCCATGATCGACGAATATCCAATTCTGTCTGTTGCCGCTGCCTTTGCTCAGGGTGAGACCGTTATGCTCGGTCTTGAAGAGCTGCGCGTGAAGGAGTCAGATCGTCTGGCTGCTGTTGCACGTGGACTGGAAGCAAACGGTATTCCGTGCGTTGAAAAACAGGACAGTCTGACTGTTACTGGTGGTGCTAACAATATTGGCGGTGGTACTGTTGCTACACATCTGGATCACCGGATCGCAATGAGCTTCCTTATTCTGGGGCTCGCTGCTCACAAGCCGGTTCAAGTTGATGATGCAGCACCAATCGCAACAAGCTTCCCAACCTTCCTCTCCATGTTTGGCGAGCTGGGTGGCAAGCTTGAAAATAAGAATGAGGAAGCTGCATGATTATTGCTCTGGATGGACCAGCGGCATCTGGCAAGGGAACACTCGCACGCCAGCTCGCTGAGCATTTTGGACTTCGCCATCTGGATACCGGTTTGACGTATCGTGCTGTTGCCGCTGCGCTGCTTGCGCGCGGCCTGCCACTTGGTGATGAAGCTGTAGCCATCTCCGTTGCTCAGAACCTTGATCTGGGCAATCTGGACCGCAACCAGCTCTCCGCTCATGAGATTGGAGAAGCGGCGTCTCGCATTGCTGTTCTTTCTGGTCTGCGTGAGGAACTGGTGCGCCTTCAGCGTGCGTTTGCTGAGCAGGAACCAGGCGCTGTTCTGGATGGCCGTGACATCGGCACTGTTGTGTGCCCGGATGCGACTGCAAAACTGTTTGTAACAGCCTCTCCGGCTGCGCGTGCAAAGCGTCGGACGGACGAGCTGAATGGCAAGGGAATTCCAGCAGATTTTAATGAAATCCTAGTGGATCTGGAGCGCCGCGACGAGCGTGACAGCACCCGCAAAGACAGCCCATTAAAACCCGCTGAAAATGCACACTTGCTTGATACGACAGAAATGGATATAGACTCCGCATTTCGTGCGGCTGTGGATATCGTCGAACGCGCCCGGAAAACGGCTGTTTCATAACAGCCATCGGAGCTCGCGTTTGTCGTTTCTAGCGACTGTCATGATACCGAATTTGGACAAGTGCGACCGCTTTCGCCGGCCCACTTACTTGTAAGTGGTTGTTTTTCAACGCGAGTTGAGAACCGGAAGCTCTTGTCCTTTAGTGTTAACACAAACCCGCCGGCGAGCGCCATTCTTATGGCACCAGGAGATTTCATGGAAAATCAGAACTTTGCTGCTGAAGACTTTGCAGCTCTGTTGGAAGAATCTTTTGCGACTTCCGACCTTTACGAAGGCACCGTTGTAAAAGGCACCGTTGTTGCTATCGAAAAAGACCTCGCAGTTATCGACGTAGGTCTGAAGGTTGAAGGTCGCGTTCCTCTGAAGGAATTCGGCGCTAAAGGCCGTGACGGCGAAATGTCCGTTGGTGACGAAGTAGAAGTTTACCTTGAGCGCGTTGAAAACGCGATGGGTGAAGCTGTTCTGTCCCGCGACAAAGCACGCCGCGAAGAAAGCTGGGTTCGCCTGGAAGTTGCTTTCGAAGCTGGCGAAAAAGTTACTGGTCAGATCTTCAACCAGGTCAAAGGTGGCTTCACCGTCGATCTGGATGGCGCAGTAGCATTCCTGCCACGCTCTCAGGTAGACATCCGTCCAGTACGCGACGTTACTCCTCTGATGCACACTCCACAGCCTTTCCAGATCCTGAAAATGGACAAGCGCCGTGGCAACATCGTTGTATCTCGCCGTACCGTTCTGGAAGAAACACGCGCAGAACAGCGTTCTGAACTCGTTCAGAGCCTGGAAGAAGGTCAGACCGTTGAGGGTGTTGTTAAGAACATCACCGACTACGGTGCATTCGTTGACCTGGGCGGCATCGACGGCCTCCTGCACGTTACCGACATTGCATGGCGTCGTATCAACCACCCAAGCGAAGTACTGACCATCGGTCAGACCGTGAAGGTGCAGATCGTTCGTGTGAACCAGGAAACACACCGCATCAGCCTCGGCATGAAGCAGCTGGAAACCGATCCATGGGATGGCATCGAAGCCAAATACCCACTGGACGCGAAGTTCTCCGGTCGTGTTACCAACATCACCGACTACGGTGCATTCGTAGAACTGGAGCCAGGCATCGAAGGCCTGATCCACGTCTCCGAAATGTCCTGGACCAAGAAGAACGTACACCCAGGCAAGATCGTTTCTACTTCTCAGGAAGTTGAAGTGGTTATTCTGGAAGTTGACGCTTCTAAGCGCCGTATCTCCCTGGGCCTCAAGCAGACTCTGCAGAACCCATGGGAAGCATTCGCTCAGCAGTACCCAATTAACGCAACCGTTGAAGGTGAAGTTAAGAACAAGACCGAATTCGGTCTGTTCATCGGTCTCGAAGGCGATGTTGACGGCATGGTTCACCTGTCCGATCTGGACTGGAACCGTCCGGGCGAGCAGGTCATCGAAGAGTACAAGAAGGGCGACGTTGTTAAAGCAGTCGTTCTCGACGTTGACGTTGAGAAAGAGCGCATCTCTCTCGGCATCAAGCAGCTCGACGCTGATCCGTTCGAATCCGCTGGCGACGTTCGCAAGGGCGCAATCGTTAAGTGTGAAGTGACTGAAATCAAAGACGGTGGTCTCGACGTTAAACTCGTAGACGGCGACCTCTCTGCATTCATCCGTCGCGCTGACCTGTCCCGTGAACGCGGTGAGCAGGATCCAACACGCTTTAACGTTGGCGACGTAATCGAAGCTCGCGTTACTCAGTTCGACAAGAAGACCCGCCGCGTTGGTGTATCCATCAAGGCACTGGAAATTGCTGAAGAAAAAGAAGCAGTTGCACAGTACGGTTCTTCCGACGCTTCCTCTTCTCTCGGCGACATCCTCGCTGCAGCTATGAAGAAGCAGTCCGACGACGAATAAGATCTAGCAATAGATTTTACGAAGAAGCCCGTTCATTTGAGCGGGCTTTTTTGTTGCGCTGATAAATGCGTTCGTTTGCGTTACTTCGTGTTTTTTTGCGCGCTTATGTCAGAGAAGCACCCTAAATCTGCTCAGATTACGGGAGCGGTGCATATTTCGGCTTCGCTGCCTGTTTGGCGCGAATGGCCTCCACCTTAGTCCAGATTTCTTCCAGCTCCACTTCACCGCAATCGTGCATGTCGATGTGATGGGCGAGGCAGAGGGCGGCGAGTGTTACCATGACACCACCGGCTTCCTGTTTGAGCTCTCCAGCTTCCCGATTGAAGACGAAGTCGACAAGCTGATGTGCTTCGCTGGCGGTACAACCTGCGGACTGGACCAGTTCGAGAGCCTCTTCCAGAAAGCGATGGTTGCGTTCTGTCTTATCCGTGGCAATTTCCTTGCCGAAGCACTCCAATAGCCATGGGGCTACTCGTTCCTGAAAGCTTTCAGTCTTGCTCACGTTCAAATCTCCAGCCTGCGAGGATAATCCGGCTTTGCAATATCACAGGTCTAGGGAAATTGAGAGTAGAGACCAGCGACGGATCCCGGCAGCGTTAGCCGATGATTTTCTTGACGGTGCTCATCAGAAGGGCTCTTGGGCCTTTTGGCAGGGCGAGGACGATGCGTTTTGCCAGTGGGCGCAGGTTCTTGAGCCAGAGGCTGGCGTAGAGCTGGCCTTTGAAGGAGAGCGGACTGACGGCATCGAAGACGCTGGCGACTTCTGAGGTCCATGTCATCTTGTAGCGGGAGGCTGGCTTAAGGAAGTCGATCTTATCAATCCCAAGCGCAAAGCAGGCCTCGATGACATCCATCTGGTGGAGTTTGCCGGGGCTGGATTGCTCGTAGTCCGGATTCCAGTCTGCCATGTAGGCGGAGTAGCAGCCTTCGAACAGGAAGCCCCATTCGGTTGAGATTGGGAGATCACCGTGTTTCAGCTCGAATGCGATGAGTTCGCAGCCTTTTGCCGAGCCTTTGCTCAACGACAGCAGGAGTTGCTGCAGGCCATCACCTTCCAGAGCACGGGAAGCGTATCCCATGGCTTCCACCCAGTTCTCACGCCCTTTCAGAGTGCGCAGAACCATGGTCTCCAGCTCCGGGTCTTCCTGACGGATCACGCGGTGCGTCAGGCCTGCTGATTTGTGCAGGCGGTTGCGCTGGTTGCGGATGGTTTTGCGGGATCGGGCGGAGATGGACTTGAGATAGTCCTCAAAGCTGTCCCAGTGGTTCAGCTCCAGCCATGGCGCGCCGTCTGTTTCGCCAACTTCAGTAAACTGAGCGCTGGCAAAATCATAGAGAGCGCCGCCTTCTCTGATCTGGCGCAGGTGGATGATATCCGCTCCGGCCTTTTGCAGATGTGGCTTCAGAATGTTGAGCACTTCAGCTGGTTTGTAGCCGGGCTCCAGCAGCATCTCGGAGTACTGTTGGAAGGGTTCTCCCAGGCCTGTCAGCGCTTTCAGGGACTTTTGCTTTTCAATGCGCAGCGGCAAAACCGCGATCAGGTTTTGCTGATCATAGACCGCGAAGATCTTGGCGGATTGAACCACTGAAGGATTTTCAAGCATCGCCATGGTCCAGGCATAGCTTTGGAAGACCGGGTTGCCTTTGGCCGATTGCTCCAGTTTGCGCCAGTGCTGCTGGATGTCAGCGACTTCAACAGGAGACTGCAGAACGCGCACCGATGGGTTCTGGAGTGCTTTTGTTGCTGAGCTTTGCTTTACAGCAGCAAGCTCTTCCGATGTGACAACATCTGCCTGCAACAAATTTCTCCCTTACCGATGCTTTAAACGACTTAACTTAAGCAGTTTGCGTAGCTTCATCCGAAAACCCGTGTCCTGTTTTCGGCGATAGGCTCTAAATCACTGAATCTCACGGCACGTGCCTGTACTCGCGATTTTTATACATAGTTATTTTCAACCAGTTAAAAGTAGAAGTATTTTATTGAAATCAGAGCAATTGAGTTCCTCACGTTTCCGTTAGGAACGCAAATGACAGAATTACTATGCCCTCCGCCCGGTTTCTCTCAGGGTGATGACAAATCGTCACTTGATTTCTTGCACCGCAGAAAATGGAATGGTCCTGAATAATTTCAGGAGGGTTTCATGAGTGATTTGAAAGTCGCGCTTGTTGTTGCTGGTGGCAGTGGCATGGGTGCAGCAGCTGCACGCAAGCTGGCAGAGGACGGATACAAGGTTGCTATCCTCTCCTCCTCAGGCAAAGGCGAGAAGCTGGCTGAAGAGCTGGGCGGTGTTGGCGTGACCGGCTCCAACCTTGAAACAGTTGACCTGCAGCGCCTTGTTGATGCAGCTATGGAAAAATGGGGCCGCATCGATACTGTTGTGAGCAGTGCTGGCCATGGCCCAAAAGGACCGATCCTTGAGCTGACAGATGAAGACTGGGCCAGAGGCATGGACTTCTATCTGATGAACGTTGTCCGCATCACCCGCCTTGTAACGCCAATCATGGAAGCGCAGGGCAAAGGCAGCTTTGTCAACATTTCCACCTATGCGCTGTTTGAGCCTGAAGAACTGTTTCCTACCTCTGGCGTGTTCAGAGCGGGCCTTGCCGCCTTCACGAAGCTGTTTGCGGACAAGTATGCGGCTTCAAACATCCGCATGAACAACGTGCTGCCAGGCTTCATTGATAGTTTGCCAGAGAAAGAAGAGCGCCGGAATCGCATTCCAATGGGTCGCTATGGCACCTCTCAGGAAGTGGCTGATCTGATTTCTTTCCTTGCCGGAGACACCTCCAGCTACATGACAGGGCAAAATATCCGCATTGATGGCGGTATTACGCGTTCAATCTAGGTTGGATAATTTTGTCAGGGCTGGCTTCGCATTTTGCGGAGACTGACTTTGCGATGATTAAGCAAGAAGGTCTTAAAGTAGCGAGACCTAAAAGGGGCGGAAACGCCCCTTTTTTAATGCGACAACGCATTCCCCTAAGGTAAGAATAAAGCAAATTCTGTGATCTACAGCATTTACATGCCTTCAATTTTAATTAATGTAAATATGAATTCACTTTAATCAAAATAAATATAATAGATAAGCAATAGTAAATTGATGAGTATTTTTAGTATCAACTTTTAATTTGCTATATACCACCTAAGATCGAGTCATATTTCGAAATTTTCTATTTCTGATTTCTATTTATCTTCAAGTAACGTCTGTATATTACTTTACGCAGCGAGCAAGAGAGTATCCCATTCTCTCAAACTCTACTGTGCTGTTTGTCTTGGAACACGAGCGAGACCAATAACAATAATAAGGTCCGTTCTGGTTCAGGACTTCGGAATGCCCTCGCGGTCCGCCCGAAACCGCAGGGCTAACTGGAAACCCGTTTTACGCCGTCCTTGCAGCAATCGGCTTTGGGTTTCCAACAGCGCGCGATGAACTATGCCCCTAGTTCTCGCGTCAAGAATTAAGATCACTGAACCTGTCGGTTTTCAGAGCAACCGATGAAACAGTGGCCCAAAAAAGACGAAAAGTCCAACTGGCCCCATGGCCGATAAGATCCCGTTCCGTTCTCAGCTCCCCCCCACCTCCTGATGAACGGAACGGATTTTTTATGCGATAATCATATGCCGGTTGCGACCCGGCAATTATTTCGGGTATGACATTTCAAAAGGTGGCATTTCCCAGCCGCTTCATTTAATTCGATAGGCAGCAAAAAACTAATGAAAACCTCTGCTCGTGAATGTCAGAACATGGCTCAGATCCGCGCTGAAATTGATCGCCTGGATTCAGAGCTTATCACCCTGTTTGCAGAGCGCTGGACGTACATTACCCGCGCTGCGGAAATCAAAAAACCGATTGGCCTTGCTGCCCGCATTGAAAGCCGCGTTGAAGAGGTGGCCAGTAATGTGAAGGCGCATGCCCGCGAAGCCGGCCTGAACGAAAAAACCTACGAGACGATGTGGCGGCACCTGATGGAAAGTGCGATTGCGCACGAAGAAGACCTGATGGAAGCAGAGGAAAACGTAAAATAACATAGTATCGCCATTTTCTCTGGCATCTTAGTCGATTAGCATTGCAACCAGAAATTTCGGAGATTTGACAGGCTGTGTCCCCCAAATTAACCGTTTGGCAGTGACAAAGCCTAATTTATGGTCGTGTTTTTACCGCCTGCAGAGAAAGAACACTTGGCTTATTCAAAAGCTTAGGTATTGTTTCCCTATAGTCGCTTAATTGAGTTTGACCGGGAAGACCCCATGAGTCTAGACAGTGACGTTCTTATTGATCGTAGGCGCCTGAGACGTAAAGTTTCATTCTGGCGTGTCGTTAGTTTTTTAGCACTGGCAGCATTGCTGTTGTGGGGTGGCGCCGAGGCAACCGGCCTTGGAGAGCTCGCCCGATCCGAAAAACATATTGCTCGCATCGAAATCAGCGGACCGATCACCTATGATCGCCGCCAGCTGGAAATGCTTGAAGCAATTGCCAAGGATGACACCGTGCAGGGCGTCATCGTTTCCATTAATTCCCCAGGTGGCACTACATCCGGCGGTGAAGCGCTGTATAACGCGCTGCGCAAGATTGCTGAGAAGAAGCCTGTGACAGCGTCCATCACGACGCTTGGCGCTTCCGCTGCTTATCTTTCTGCTATCGCCAGTGACCACCTTGTTGCTCAATACACCTCTTTGACCGGCTCAATTGGTGTTCTCTTCCAATACGGTAACGCGAAGGGCCTGCTCGACAAGATTGGTGTTGAGATGGATGCGATCAAAAGCGCGCCATTGAAAGCTGAACCAAACTTTTATGAGCCAGCTACACCTGAAGTGAAGGAAGCCTTGCAAGACATCATCGACGATACCTATATGTGGTTCGTTGGGCTGGTTGCAGAACGCAGAGGCCTTTCCCAGGAGCGTGCACTTCAGCTTGCCAATGGTCAGGTTTACACCGGGCATCAGGCAAAAGGACTGGAGCTGATCGATGAGATTGGTGGCGAACAGGCTGCGCATCAGTGGCTTATTGAGAAAAAAGGGCTTTCCAGTGATTTGAAAATTATCGACTGGAAACCAGAATCAGACGAACGGACACTCCCGTTCCCTGCAAATTTATTAGGCTTTTTGGGTAGTGAGAACCAGAATTTGATACACTCACTTCTCAAAACAGCAAAAAGTGTCGTAGATTCAAGCCTACCGCTTGACGGTCTCGTGTCTGTTTGGCAGGCTCCGGATGCGGCAACAGTCTCAGCACTTGGGGGGGCAAAGCATGATTAAATCGGAATTAGTTCAGACTATCGCGGAGCGTAATCCGCATCTCTATCAGCGTGATGTAGAGAATATCGTAAACGCCATTCTTGATGAAGTTACCGAAGCGCTGATGCGCGGTGACCGCGTTGAGCTGCGTGGCTTTGGTGCGTTCTCCGTGAAGAACCGCCCTGCACGCGTGGGACGCAACCCAAGAACTGGCCAGAAAGTTGAAGTTGGCGAAAAGTTCGTTCCGTTCTTCAAAACCGGCAAAGAAATGCGCGAACGGCTGAACGACGGCACGGATCACGGCGAAGACTGATCCTGGAGTAATAAATTGGCTCGTTTCCTTCGGAACCTGCTGCTTATCCCTATAGCAGCTCTACTTGTTGTACTCGCGGTTGCGAACCGGCATTCCACGCTGATTTCGCTTAACCCCTTTAATCCAGAGGATCCGATGTTGACCTTCAACATCCCGGTTTTCTGGTTACTGTTTGGCGCTGTTGGACTGGGCGTGGTGCTCGGCGGTGTGGCGACCTGGATGCGACAAGGCCGTTTCCGCAAGGAAGCTCGCGTACAGCGGCGGGAAGCGAACCAGCTTAAACATGAAGCGGATTCACTGCGTAAGGTGGCACAGGGTGACATTGCACCTGGCCTGCCATCACCAGACCATAAAAAGGCAGCCTAACCGCTTTATTACTCTGCCCTGAACGCTGAAAACGGGGATTGCGAATGCGGATCATCACTGCTCAGGAAATTGAGGAGGTGATGAACTTTCGTGATCTTCTTGAAACGCTGAGACGTGCTTTTCGTGTTGGTGCGGTGGCCCCTTCCCCGCTCACACAAAGAATTGCACGTCCTACCGGCCTCGACGACGGCTCTCTCACCATTTCTTCCGCATGGCATGACTTTGCAGCTCAGGACACCATTGAGCGCGGGTTTATTGGAACGCGGATCGAAAGCTCGCTTCCGGGCGCTCAGGAACATCAATCCCCCAGTGTTGCAGGTGTTTACCTCTTGCAGTCCGGCAAGACCGGGACACCGCTTGCGTTGCTTGATGGCAAAGCGCTGGTGAACTGGCGTACGGCGGCCACATCGGCGCTGGCTTCCTCCTACCTCTCTCGTGAAGATTCCTCCCGTCTGCTGATGGTGGGGGCTGGTAGCCTTGCGCCGTATCTGATCGAAGCGCATGCCTCTGTGCGGCCTATCAAGGAGGTTCTGGTGTGGAACCGGAGTCCTGCCGGGGCTCAGCAGTTGGTGGATGCCATGCAGGGTCAAGCCTTTACGATTTCAGCCACAACAGATCTGGGAGGGGCTGTTCGCGGGGCAGATATCGTTTGCTGCGCCACGAGTACGCATAGGCCGCTCATCAAAGGCGAATGGCTTCAGGAGGGCACGCATCTGGATCTGGTGGGCTCGACGCATGCGGATCAGCGGGAGTGCGATAATGAGGTGATCTCGCAGGCGCGGCTGTTCCTGGACAGCTATGACACGACGCCGACGACTGCTGGAGAGCTGAAGGAGCCGCTGGCGGATGGGGTGTTGAACCTGCAGGACATTGCCTCTGATCTGGCAGAGCTGTGTCAGGGAGACCGGGCGGGTCGTCGCTTTTACGAGCAGATCACGCTGTTCAAGTCCACGGGCACCGCACTGGCTGATCTGGCCGCTGCGGGGCACGTTTATCTACGCGTTTAATCCGGATTTTCTGACGCGAGCTTAGTCGAGATCCTCAAGATCTTTCTTTCTTGGCGGTGCATAGCTCGGCAGGTGCCAGTCTCTCGCGATCGCACCACCGCGTAGTATCATCGCAACAGCAAAGCCAAGAGCAGCTGCAAGATTGCTGCCTCCTGTTACCATCAGCACTGCGGTGTACGTGGTCGCACCTGCCAGAGCTGCTGCGAGGTAGATCTCTCTTTGCAGGAGGGCGGATGGTTGGCCGGCGATGATATCTCGCAGAATTCCGCCAAATGTGGCGCTCGCAACCCCCATGAGAACAGCGATAGCAGCCGTATCACCCAGTGAGATTGCCTTCGCAGCGCCCATCACGGAGTAAGCGGCAACACCAACTGCATCGAGCCAACGCAACGGGCGGCCCCATGCTTCAACTCTATGAGCGAAGAACCACATGCCGATGGAGACGATGAGGCAGACATAGAGGTAGCTTTCGTCTTCGATCCAGAATACTGGCACATCCAGAAGCGTATCGCGCAGGGTTCCACCACCGATGCCCGTTAAGGAGCAGAAGAACAGAAACGCGATAAAATCCTGACGCAGACGTGCAGCGACCAGTCCGCCCGTCACGGCGAACACGGCCACGCCCAAAAAGTCCAGATACTGCCAGATCTCAGAATGCATCTACGTCATGCCCGCAAATTCGTTGGTTTCAAGATTGGTGGTTTTAGTCAGCCATCTTAAAAAAGCAACCGGAGAACTACACTACTTCATTTGTTGGATTTAAATAGCCCGAGATCCTGTGAAGGTTTTGGGGACAGCGCCGAGAACTTCAGATCAGCCCTGCGTTTCTTGCAGAGCTTCCGGCAGCATCAGGCCCTCCAGCGTCTCCTTGATCAGCTTCTCCATAGCCTGCTTTTCATCCTTCTCTTCAGGAGAGAGGTGCATTACGCGCATCATGGCATCAAGGCCGAACAGGAAAGCGATGACGAGGATTGAGCGGAGTTTCGCGTCGTCACCTTTGATGCTGTCGCTAAGTTCATCGACCACCTTATCGCCCAGAGCTTCGCGTATCATGGGGGCCACGGTTTCATTGCCCATGGACCGCAGGATCGCCTGTGTCGGATCCAGCGTCATCGGACCATCGAGGTTCTTGGTGGTCATGTAGTGCGCGATGCGGGCGGGGATGTTTTCCATATCGCCGATCATCAGCGGCGCCATGGTCATGCCTGGCAGCACGGCTTCGCGGAACAAGTTTTCCTTGGAACCGAAGTAGCGCGTCACCAAAGCGATGTTGGCTTCAGCGAGGTCTGCGATCTCTCTCGTTCCGGCGCCGTCATAGCCCTTTTGCGAGAACTTGGCACCCGCCGCTTGCAGGATGCGGTCTTTGGTTTGCGCTGCATCTCGTTGTTTATTCTGGGACATTCAGGTCGCTCCGGCCACTGTAAGCCACTGCTTACATTTATTCTTGACTCTAAAGTAATCCATCGCTTACTTTTCTGTCAATAATGTAAGCGTGCGCTTACTAAACCTAAATACGTCCCGACAGGTCGTTATGAACCACGAAAGAATGGAGAGACCAGATGATCACGATTGACCAGAGCGCGTTTAAACCCGGCAAGAACTCAATCAGCTTCACAACAAAGGGCTACCGGATTTCTGCTGACCTTTACCTGCCAGAAGGTTTTGAGACCTCCCCTTGCCCTCCTATCATCTTTGCCCGCCCGGCAACACAGGTGAAGGAACAGGCCAGCGTTGTCTACGGTGAGAAGATGTCTGCCCGTGGCTATGCTCTGCTGGCCGTGGATCACATTGGCTTTGGCGAGAGTGAAGGTGAGATCCGCAATTACGAGAACACTGAGAACATCATTGCTGTGCTGACGGACGGCATCACCGTGTTGCGTCATCTGGATTGCATTGATGAAAACCGGATTTACGGCATGGGGCTTTGCATGGGCGGCGCCTACATCACCCGCCTTGCCTTCCTTGATAAGCGTCTGAAAGCCATCGCCACCATGTCCGCCTACTTTGACTGTGCGACAGCCTTTGCGCAGATGATGGATGAGGAAACACGCGGCCAAGCGATCCTTGGAGCAAATCTGGCGATGGAAAAATACCTGCAGACTGGAGAGGTGGATCGATATCCCGTCCTTGGCGCCATGAAACCGGGTGAGATTCCAGAGGGTACACCTCGTTATTACGCTGATGCCGTTGATTATTACATGACATCCCGCGGCGCGCTGGAGCATGCACCAAACTATTCCAACATGCTGCCAGCCTTCCAGCTGCCAATCGACCCGGCGCTGAACCATTCCCCTTATGGAGACCAGCTGACCTTGCCGAAGCTGTTCATCCGCGGATCAGACGCAGCCATCACCGGCCCACTGACTGATCTGTTCTACCCGAATGCAGCTGAGCCTAAAGAGCTGATGGTGGTGGAAGGTGCGGAGCACTTCGACCTTTACGACATCGACCAATACGTCGATCAGGTCATCGACCGCGTTGACACCTTCTTCAAGGCCAACTGAGCCATCACCCGCACAACAAAAAACGGAGGCCGATTGTCGACCTCCGTTTTGGAATTCTTTTGAGAAGCCCTCATTTGTGTGAGGGCTTTCTTTTTTAGGCTTCTTTGTCGATTGTGGAGCCTGGCTCTGCTGCTTTGTCGGCAACTGGAGCTACTTTTGGGCCGCCTTTGGAAACGCCGACCATTGCCGGGCGCAGGACGCGCTCGCCGATGACGTAGCCAGCCTGAACAACCTGAACAACGGTGTTGTTTGGAACTTCAGTGTTTGGCACTTCAAACATCGCCTGATGGAAGTGTGGGTTGAACTTTTCACCTTCTGGAGACAGACGCTTCACGCCGTGCTTTTCCAGGTGGTTGAGCATTTCGCGCTCTACCAACTCAACGCCTTCAACCAGCGCCTTCAGGTTATCGTCGTTCTCACGCGCATCATCAGGCAGTGCTTCGATTGCACGGCCAAGGTTGTCGTTTACAACCAGCATGTCGCGAGCAAAGCTTGCCACTGCGTATGCTTTTGCGTCTTTGACTTCTTTTTCAGTCCGGCGGCGCAGGTTTTCCATTTCCGCCATGGTGCGCAGAGCGCGGTCTTTCAGGGCAGCGTTTTCAGCCTGCAGTGCTTCGATTGGATCTACTTCCACAGCAGCTTCTGCCTGCTCAGCGCCATTGGCACTCGCAGCTTCCTCAACCACAGCTTCCGGATTCATCTGCTCTTCTGCCTGCGGAGTTTTGTCTTGATCGCTCATCGTCATCCCGTCTTTCAAACTTGCTCTTATTCACCGAAGAGCAAAGCAGGGCTGCCAACAGGCGCCCGTGCCAAAACTTTATTCGGTCCTTATTTAGTCACTGTTTGCCAAAAACAAAAGACCTCCGGCCACTTCCGTGACCGGAGATCCTCAGAATGCCCGATTTTACTCAGCATTTCGTTGCAGATACCCTCAAAATTATGAGTACTGCTTGATCCAATCAGCAATTTTGCCCTTTGGCTGTGCACCAACGAGGGTCGCAGCAGGCTGACCATCCTTGAAAAGGATCATGGTTGGGATTGAACGAACGCCGTAGTTCATTGCGCTCTGCTGGTTGCTGTCGATGTCCAGCTTAGCAATCTTAACCTGACCAGCCATTTCCTCGGAGATTTCTTCCAGAGAAGGCGCAATCATCTTACAAGGACCGCACCAAGTCGCCCAGAAGTCTACGAGAACAGGGGTAGAGCTCTGGAGTACTTCAGCTTCGAAGTTACCGTCTTCAACATTCACAGTGGCCATTTTTGCCTCTTTTCATAATCCAGTTTGAGTCGCCCCCAACTGAGCAAACTCTGTTGCCCTGAAAGTAAGAACGCAAGTGCCGAGCGTCAAGCGAACGAATTCTCAACATTCGGCTAGAATTTAAAAGATTTCATCAGTTCCACTGGTATTTCTATCAGCCGGGGACCTGACGTATAGAGGAGCAGTGCTCTTATTCTCTTATCCGGATAAAGCTCAGAAAGCAGTTTTCTGTAAACAGCCAGCTGCGCAACATACGTTTCGGAGACGTCCTGCACGCTTCTTGGCACATAGGCATTTGTCTTGAAGTCGAGAATGATCACTTCTTCGTCATTGACCAGCAGTCGGTCAATCAGACCGAAGATCTCGACTGGTTTGCCGTCCTCTCCGGTGAGCATGCCCTGAATAGGAACTTCGGCTCTGCCGTTGGCACTGAACAACTCAGCGAACTCAGGTGCACCCAGCGTGCCCAGCACATCATCCAGCAGACGTTCCCGTTTATCCTCAAAGCGCTCCGGCAGAGAACTGGCGAGGAACCGTTCCGTAGAGACTATGCGCTGGTCTTCCGGCAGGTCCGGCAGGAACTCGAGCAAGCGGTGGACGATGCGACCGCGGACCAGAGGCCAGTCTTCCGGCTGGCGGGCGGCTTCCAGAGCATCTTTCGGGTCTTGCTGCTCGATGCTTTCCTTTGCTTCCATCTCCTCAAAAGCGGCAGATGGCTTCAGGCGGCGGATACGTTCCGGGGCGCTGACGTTTTTGGAAATCCAGTCGGGCATCGCTGCCTGTTGCTGGCTTTCTGCCTTTTCGGACTGCGGCAGGACCGGTTCTGGCTTTTCGATGCCGCCCTTGGTCCAGATCCATGCGGACACTTCACCATTGGCATCTGTTTGCTCGCGCGCTTCCTCAATCAGACCATTGCGGGTAAGTGTGTACCAGCATTCATCGTGAGGGCCGCGCTTGGGTGACCAACCACAGACAACGAGACGATCTTTTGCGCGGGTGAGTGCCACATAAAGAAGGCGGCGGTATTCTTCCTTCTGTTCATCCGCCAGCAGCTCCAGCGCTTCCTCATGCCAGGCTGTGCGCTGTGCTTTGTTGGGCAGCCAGACGAGAGCGGGTGCTGCTTCCGTATCCCCTGCCCGCTGCTTTTCAACCATGACCGGCGCGTGCAGACTGGAGACGGGCGCGTTACAGCCATCAGCGAGGATAACGTAAGGCGCTTCCAGACCTTTGGAGCCGTGGACTGTCATGATGCGGACCATGCCCTTTGCGGCGTTCAGCTCTCGCTTGATCTCGGTCGGCGCTTCCGCCAGCCATGCGAGGAAGCCTTCCATGCCCGGCGTGCCGCTCTTCTCATAGGTGAGCGTCAATGAAAGGAACTCATCAAGCACGTCATCGACTTCTGTGCCGAGGCGTTCACGGAACTTCTGGCGATAGCCGTCTGTGCCCATGATTTTGGCGTAGAACTCGAACGGCGGCACGAAGTCGGCGCGGTCACGCCAGACTTCCAGCTGCTTGCGGACGGTCTGCCACTTCTCGCTGTTCTCTGATTTTCTCAGCAGCTCGTGCCAGAGGGTGCCCGGCCTTGGAACACCCGGTGTTTCATGGGCGATCTCGAAGAGGTCGTCATCCAGCAGGCCGAACAGCGGGCTTTTGAGAACGCAGGCGAGAGACAGGTCATCTTCCGGCAGCAGGATGAAGCGGCCCAGCGCGACGAGGTCTTTGACGGCGATGTGGTCTGTCAGGACAAGACGGTCAGAGCCAGCGGCAGGTACATCCAGGCGTTTGAGTTCGCGGTTGAGTGCCTCCACAAACGGGCCTCGCTTGCGGACGAGGACGAGAACATCTCCCGGCCCAGCGATGTTGCGCTCATCCCAGTCCTTGATCTGCTCGGCAATACGGGTGGCGAGGCGCAGCATGGGGTTGCCGGTGCCGATGGCGTCAATCGGCTGTGTCCAGTCGTCTGGTTCCAGCGTTTCAACGGCTTCTTCCAGTGGCCAGATTTCGACGCGGCCCGGATCGTTGTGGCGGATGGCTTCGTGCACCGGAGCGACGTTGTCCTGAGACAGGCCTTTGTAGGTTTCCGGCGTGTCGAAGACCTTATCGACCGCGCCTAGCACATCCGGTGTGGAGCGGAAGGAGAGGTTGAGCTCGATGCCCTCGAAGTTCTTCTGTGCTTCTTCAGCACGGCGGGCAAAGAACTTGCGCATTTCGGCGAAATAGGCTGGGACGGCGCCCTGGAAGGAGTAGATGGACTGCTTCTCGTCGCCTACCGCGAAGATGGTGCGTACTTTCTCTCGTGCGCCATCACCCGCGAAGAATTCTTCTGCCAGTGCGCGGATCACCTCCCACTGGCGGGGGCTGGTGTCCTGCGCTTCATCCACGAGGATGTGGTCGAGGCCTTGGTCCAGCTTGTACTGCACCCATTGAGCAGCTTCTGCACGGGACAGGAGCTGCGCAGATTTCACCACCAAGTCCTCAAAGTCGAGGTAACCGCGACGGAGTTTTTCCGTCTCGTAGTAGCGCAAAACCGCATCTGAGAGGATGAGGATCGCTTTGGTGCCGGATACCGTTATGACGGCGTTCTGGTGTTGCAAAGCTTCCAGCACACGCAGTTGCTCAGCGAACAAACGCTCGACAACTTCTGGGAAGGCGGTTTGCACCTTCTTGGTGGCGAGGGATTTGCGAGGGCCGAGGGTGCCTGTGAGGAAGATCTTCAGCCATGCAATGCGCCAGGCTTCGTCGCTTTTGAGCGTGATTGCCTGATCCAGAGCATTGGCGCGGTCCTGATCTGTCTTGGAGCCGACGCGTAAGGCTTCTGCAAACGCTTTTACTTCGTCGTCAGTGAGAGAACATTTCCGTCGCAACGCAGATGCAAAGTCAGATATATCATCCTCCGGCATGACGGAGAAATCAGCGTATAGCGCGGAAACAGCGCTCTCCAGGTCCCCATAAGGAGCAACCCAGCGGTAGAACGCATCGCGGCGGCTGATCAGCTCTGAGAGGGCTTTCTCAACACCTGAATCCGGTAATAGCTCGATTAGCTGGGACAGGGCTGACCCGATATCGGACTCCGGCTCAATCTCGGCACGGTGCAGGATGCTGGCGCGGGCTTCATTGAGCAGCTCTTCAGCCAAGCGGTCATCGAGCACGGAGAAGTGGCCTGCCACGTTGGCTTCCAGCGGGAACTGGTGGAGCAGTGCTTCACAGAACGCGTGGATGGTCTGGATCTTCAGACCGCCCGGCGTTTCCAGCGCTTTTGCAAAGAGGCGGCGGGCGTTTGCCAGTTGCTTGGGCGAGGTTGGTCGGCCTTCGATATCCTCGATCTCGGCAGCCAGTTCGGCATCGCTCAGCTGTGTCCACTTGGCGAGGGAATCGAACACGCGGGTTGCCATCTCTGCAGCTGCTGCCTTGGTGAAGGTGAGGCAGAGGATGCGGGATGGGTCGGTGCCGGACAGCAGCAGGCGAACCACGCGGCGGGCGAGCACGAAGGTTTTGCCAGAGCCTGCGTTGGCGCTCACCCATGCTGAGTTTTCAGGGTGTGCTGCGCGTTGCTGGCTATCAAGGGTTTTTGCTGGGATATCCATTATGCGTCCTCCCCGTCTTCTCCGAGGGACCATTCCTGCACGCGAGCGAGATGATCATAGGAGGCGGCCCATTCCCTCTCCTTCAGCACACGCGCTCTGGAGAGATAGCCTTTGCGCGGGTTCTCATAGGCGGCGACGAGCTGTTCCAGACGTTTCCATGCTTCTTCTGAGAGCTCTTCGGCTGTGCTTTCCTTTGGCACGCGGCTTTCCAGCTTCACGGCATCGCTACCGCCTTTAAGCTGGATGTAGAGCATGTCGGAGATGGGCATGTCGTGGGGCAGATCCTCAAAGCCTTTACGGCGGATCATGGCGACTTCCAACGGCAACTGCGGTGAGAGCAGCGCTTCCACTTGTTTGGCGGAGGGTGGCTGGCCGGTTTTGTAATCCACGACGCGCAGGGTGTTGTCTTTCATCTGGTCGATACGGTCTGCACGGCCTGTGAGGGTGAAGTTGCGTTCCGGGCGTGGCATTTCCACTTTGCCGTACTCTTCAAGGAAGCGGTCATAAATCTTGGGTGCCACTTCACCTTCATAAGCGACAAACTCTTCCGCGATACGCTCAAAGCGCGGCCACCACAGGGCGCGGATGGCCGGGAAGGCGTCGAGTGGGCGGAACAGGCGGCCTCCCTCGGTCAGCAGGGCGCGGACGGCTTTTTCATCAAACGGGCCATCCCAATCCTCAAGGAAGTTGGCCAGCGCATCGTGGATGATGTTGCCTTTGTCGGCAGCTCCCGGCTCCCCGCCAATCGGGTCCACCTCATCCAGTTTCAGCACGTGCCTGGCGTAGATGAGGTATGGATCGCGGATCAGGTTTTCGATGGCTGTTACAGAGAGCTGCACCGGACGGGCTTCTACCGGTGGCTTTGGTTCCGGGCGTTTGGCTGGGCGCACTGGTGTTTCAGAGCGGTCCAGCACGTGGGCCATTTCCGTGTAGCGTTTGCCTTTGGCGCGCATCTGTTGCTCAACGCTTTGGCCTGCCAGCGTGACAATACGCTGGAGCCAGCGGGAGGCCACGGTTGGGGAGCCATCTACACGCTCAGAGCGGGAAAGCACCACTTCAGGCGCACCAAGGTTCCAGAGGAAATCGTGGGCGGAGGTACCAATTTTGCGTTCTGGCGGATCGAGACCGATCTGCCCCTTCATCGGGCGGTTGAGCCATGGATCGTTACGGGTGCGCTGTGGCCATGTGCCTTCATTCAAGCCGCCCAGCACAACGAGATCGTAACGCTGCAGGCGGGCTTCCATGGGGCCGAGCAGGTGGATACGCGGATCAGCTGGTGTACGAGAGCGAACGGCGCCGCCGGTGATGAGGGCACCAAACACACCGGGCCATTCATTGGCAGGCACGCAAAGGCCTGCGGCGTCAGCTTCCAGTAACGACGTCAGAGTTTCGGCAAGCGCCTTACCATTTTCGCCACTGAACAGCTCTTCGGTGGAGCCGTTTTCATCAGCCCCGAGGAGCAGGACGGCATCCACATGAGTTTTGATGATGTCTTCGACCGGGATCTCATTTGGATTTTGCAGCAGGGCTTCCAATGGGCCGAGCGCTTGCTCTAGACGGTCCAGCAGGGTGTTGATGGCGTCCCAGTCTTCCTCCACCAGCTTGCGCCAACGGGCAACAGGTCTGTCGGCTTTCTCCATAGCCTGATCGTGGGCTGCTTCCACGGCTTCGCGCAGACCGCTCAGGCCCGGCCTTGGATGTGGGCCACGCAGGACGCCGCGTTCCAGTGCACGGGCAGCGGAGCGGACTTCTTTGGCTTTCATGCCGAGGAAGGCGAGCGGGTGTTTAAGCAGGGCCAGCAGGTTGACCGGATCAAGCCCCTGCAAAGCCAGCTTTGCCGTGAGGATCGCAAGCACCATGGGCGGTGTTTGTTCCAGCGGGCGACCTGCGGTGTCATCTACAATGATGCCCCAACGAGTCAGCTCGGATGCCACGCGGCGGGCCAGTGTTCTGTCTGGTGAGATCAGTGCCGTTGTTTTGCCTGCTTCCACCGCTTCGCGCAGCAGCAGGGCGATGGAGAGGGCTTCTTCCGCCTCGTTGCGCGCTGTGATCAGCTGCGTCCCTGCAAAGGCGGTTTCACGGTGTTCTGCCAGTTCTGAAGTGAAGAAGTTCTGCCACTCTTCGGTCGTTTCAGCCGGGCGGAGCGCTTCGTTGACGATCTCGCAGCGCAGACGTAGGGCTTCGCTTTCCGGCGCACCGAGCTGAGTAACGTCTTCCCGCTTTACGCCCAGCGCCAGCAGCAACTGGCGGAGGCTGTATTGCGGATGCCCCGGCACGCGTTGTGGCTCCGACGGGCTGCCAAGTGCCTCCCAGCTTTCTGCATCCATACCCCTATCGAGCGCTGGCAGCACCAGTGCACCGTTTTCAAGGCTGAGCACGGCTTTCATCAGCTCGGCAGTGGCCGGGAAGGAACCGGTTGCCCCTGCTACGATCACCGGACCGCGTGGCGGGGTGGTGCGCAAGCGAGCGGCTTCTGCTCGGATGAGAGCTGAGCGGCGCTCCTTCGGGTCCATCATGCCGATGGCTTTCAGGTGCTCGGGCCACAGATCGGTGACGATCTTCAGGAATTCCAGCGTGATCTTCCAGTATTCGGCATGATCTTCCGGAACGAGGCTACCCAGTTCTGCCCAACTGGCTTCTTCTGTCTGCACCTCATCCATCAGTGTCAGCAGATTACCTGCAAGCCATGCGGCATCCGCGGAGGACGCTGGCACACGGGCGGGGTCATCTTCTTTGAGCTGCAGGATCTGGCGGCGGAGCTGGCCCTTCCATGCCCAGACAAGACGGGTCATGGCCAGTTTGCGCTCCATGGTGGACATGGCAGGCGGCAGTGCCTCACCATCTCCGTGGCCTTTCAGGATGTGCTCTTCCTCATCCACGTCGCCAAGCGGCAGGATTTTGGGCAGCAACGCAGCTTTAGCACCCAAAGCTTTGCGCAGGACATCCGGCAGGGTTCTGGCGGCACGGCGGGTGGGCACATAGATGGTGACATCGGCCAGCGCCAGCGGATCATCATCCGCCTGAAAACCCGGGATCAGCTGGCCTGAAAGCAACGCTTCCACAGTAGCCTGCAGAAATGGCGTGGATGGAGAAACGCTGAAAATGTTTGGGGTGGCCGCCACCGGAGCCTCCTGAAAAGAACCGAATGCTCCTTTTTAATAGAGTTTTTCGCGGAGCACACAGCAAAAAGCGTGGTGAGTTTTTATATCCCCGCGAGATTGGTGATGAACCTGACTGCTTTTGTTTTTCACGGTGCATCCGCACGCATCATCTCAAAGCTGATCTTCCTGAACCAGTGGCTCCAATGCTTTGCTCAGAACTGAGTTGCCTTCTTTTGTTTCGAGAAGCTCCCAGGAACAGCCGGTGTAAAGGGCTGCATATTCCGTATAAACAAACAGCTTGGTTATGTTCTTCAAAGCAGCTGCCTTTTCGGCTGCTCTTATCAGTTTTGAAGCAACGCCTTGCCCCCGGTGTTCTGGAGCAACCAGCAACGCATTGATCCAGATAGAGTTCGTCGAGCTCTGAGGTTCTGGGGCTATTGTAAACGCCAGTCCACCGATAAGCTTCCCCTCCTCGCTTATAGACAGCAAGGGGGCTGGAGCTTCAAGACCGTTCTGCCCGGGGTCAACCGAGTCCATCTCCCCCCATTCCTGAGCAAACCAACCGCACAGCTGAGACAGAAAATGGGGTGCATCATCGGAACTCAGGATCAAGGTCATTTATGTCTCCGATGAGGGTCATGGTGCGTGGCGGACAGCAAAAAGCACGGTGTGATTTTATATCTCTGCCGCGCTTACACCCGCAAATCAATTGCTCTGTTGATTTGGATGCCCGTGTTGGCGGCGCAGTAGGTGGGGAATGGGACGCGTTGGGTTGTGTTGATGTCCCGCCTGATCCACTCCCTCTCTTCCAGCCTGACCAGTGAAGCTGACAATGCGCGGTCTGTGATCGTTGCCAGATCTGATCGGATTGATGAGAAGCGTTGCGGTGTGGCTGTCAGGGCCAGAATTGGCACTGTCCAGCTTTTGCGCAGCAGGGAGAACTCATTGTCATTGGGGACGGCGTTCACGATCCTGCTGGCAATTTCAGCGGCGCGAACACCTTTTGGCGTCAGGCGAAATTCCGGGCGCAACGGGTGGCCATGGCCGGGGTTTCGCTCCAACAGGCCGAGTTCCACAAGATGCTCAAGACTTGCAGCGAACGATGTACGGCTCGCCCCTGACGCAGCCAGCAGCGGAGCCTGCCTGCCGGGAACACCAGCGTGCAAGTGAGCCAGAATATTTAGAGACCAAGCCCGAGATGTGAGCTTGACAAGCGCCTTAATGTCCATAAAGTATAGTTACTTTATTTTTTACTGAAAGGGAAGTTTCATGTCGCTTGTTTCTTTGGAAAATACGATCACATTGTCAATCTCTGTGCGTGACCGCCACGCGAGCGCGGAGTGGTACAGCTCCATGCTTGGTTTTGAGTTGAAGCACCACATTGACGAAGCTGGCTGGAGCGAAATGCATACCAAAACCCCTGGCGTTACACTGGGTCTGGGCGAGCAGACCGAGCCGAAGCCGGGCAACACTGTGCCAGTGTTTGGCGTTGCTGATATTGAAAGCGCACGCGGAGCCATGGAAGGTGCTGGCGTGAAGTTCGATGGCCCTACTGAGACTATCGAAGGCATGGTCAGCATTGCGACCTTCTACGATCCAGACGGAAACGCGATGATGTTGGCGCAGGATCTGACAGTCTTTGCCTGATAACGAAGGATACTGCCCGTTTCGCGGTGTCCTATCGTTTTTAATGCATGCGCTGTGGTTTGGATGACTGAGCCGCAGCGTTTCGCGTGCCCGTATCGTGGACGCGTCGCATCCTCACTGCACAGCAGGCCATGCGGTGTGTTTTGCGCTTCAGTTTTTGGGAAGTGAGCTGAGGCGGCCCGCGTGGAGTTGCGGGCCTATCCTGTAGTGAGGTTAGTTGGCGCTGTTTGCGATTGCGCGTTCAGCGTCGTCCAGGCCTTGAGGCGTTCCAACGTGCAACCAGAGGCCATCGCCTTCAACACCAAAGAGGCGACCACTCTCAATTGCCTTATCGAACAGCACATTGAGAGAGAATGGGCCTTCCGGCGTATTTTTGAAGAGGCGCGGATGGATCATGGCAGTGCCTGAGTAGATGAACGGTGCTACGGAACGCTCATCGCGGCGTTCCAATCTGCCTTCGTTGTCCATCAGGAAGTCGCCTTTGCCGTCATAGCCAACAGCATTCACTGTTGGAGCAAGCAGCATCAGCATATCCATGTTTTCGTCATCCCAGGTCTCTACCAGCAGGTCGAGATTTGGCTTAACGCCTTCCAGCCAGAAGCTGTCGGAGTTTTTGAGGATGAACGGATCCGTTCCGAGCATTGGCAGGGCTTTTTTGATGCCGCCGCCAGTGTCCAGTAGCTCATCGCGCTCGTCAGAGATCTTGACGTCCAGCCCTTCGAACTTGCGGGCGTGGCTTTCGACCAGATCTGCCAGGTAGTGCACGTTGACAACGCATGTTTCGAGGCCAGCTTCCTTCAAACGGGATGCTGCGCGCGCAAACATCGACTTACCGTCCACCTCGATGAGGGGTTTGGGTGTGGTCGCCGTCAGGGGCCGCATGCGTTTGCCCAGCCCTGCGGACAAAACCATAGCCGCTTTAGGATGGAAGGAGATATCTTTAGGCATCGAGTTGTCTCTGTCGTTTTGTTCTCTTGTATCAGCTGTCACTCTGCCTCGTCTCATTTGACGAGAGTATGACGTTGAACATTGGTTTGAGGCTTACTTCCCCTAATTGTGCAAAGCACTGCCGCACGTAATTGCGGATGCGAGGAAGCATCTCCATGTATTTAGGTTTTCCGAGCTGCTTATCAAGACGTACAAAAGCCCCGAGGATTTTGGCATTGCGCTGCAAGGCCAACACAGCAACAGCATTCCGAAACGCCATTTCATCAAAAATGGGTTTATTCTTTCTTGCCAAGTCGCAATATCGTTGTAGCAAATGCTCCTGAAGGTCCTCCGGCATATCAACGCGGGCGTCGTATACGAGAGAAGCAACGTCGTAGGCAGCGGGGCCTACCATTGCATCTTGGTAGTCAATTAAACCTAGCTTATTGAGCCCGGCTTCTTCTGGCAACCACATGATATTCGGGCTGTGGTAATCCCGCAGAAGCATTGTTGGCTCACTTTGGAGGACAGGCTCGAGTAGTTCCTTCCATGCTTCCACGTAGTCTTTGCTTTCCTGCTCCGTTGCCGGTATGCCGTTGGCGTAGGGCAGATACCATTGCAGATAGAGGTCTGCTTCGGTGATTAGCACTTCAAAGTCGCAGGGCTTCAGCTGATGGGTTTTGCCGTCAGCGTGCAGTTCGGTGTTCCAATCACAGCTGTGTAGGCGTGCGATGTCGTCAATGGCCAGCTCGTAGCGTTCTTTTACGGCTTCACCGTTTTCGGTGATGATCTGGTCGCCAAAGTCTTCCAGCAGTGCCAGACCATTTTCCGGATCAGCTGCCAGACGCTTTGGAACGCGAAACCCTTGCTCGGCCAAGGCGTTGCCAATGGCGAAGAATGCGGTCACATCCTTGGCGCGGTGCACGGTTTCACCGTATGTCTTGCCGGAGGGCAGAAGCGGCTCTGACCCAGTTGGCGGACTATCCATAAAGACGACTGTCTCACCTTCTTTGTGAAGGCGAAAATAGGTGCGCATTGAGGCATCGCCCTGTACATGCTCGCGCTCTGCATCGATCCAGCCTGCATCTTTCAGCAGGGCACGGCGGGCGGCGAGACGATCAAGACGGTTCTGCCAGCTTTCTGAGTTGGCTGTGAGGGTGATTTCGCGGGTATCTGGCTCAGCGCCTTCGATCAGCTTCAGGTCCAGCGCTTCCGGCCAGTAGGATGGATCTCCCATCTCCGGCCATTCAATCAGCGCGACACCGGTTTCCAGATATTCATCGAGGCCCAGCTCTTCCAGCTCTTCCGGCTCTTCAATGCGGTAGAGATCAAAATGCGCGACAGGCATTCTGGTGAGGTCGTAGGTTTGGACCAGCGTGAAGGTTGGGCTTGGGACTTCCAGATGAGGATCAGCTGCCAGATGGCGCAGGAGCGCCCTGCTGAGCGTGGATTTGCCGGTGCCCAGATCTCCAGAAAGAGCGAGCACGTCTCCCTCTTTCAGCAGTTCAGCCAGATCCGCAGCAAAAAGCTCAGTCGCTCTCTGGTCTTCGAGAAGTACCTTCATTCAGTTCGCCTCACGAGCAGCTGCAGCAATCACATTCACGCAGGCTGCTCTCACCCTTTATCTTTACGCATGCACCTGAGTGAGCTTTAGCGCCGACCTCTCAAGATTACGTAGTCATCTGATAGAATGCACTGCGCCCTTCTGCAAAGGCGTGACGCATCCGGAATTCTTCAAGAGTAAGCACTTGCCAAAACCAGCAAGGGAACTCAAGCCCCAGAGGCCTTTATCTTTCTGAAAACTGAAGGATGAGTTATTCCGCCGCTTCCAGCGAATGGATGTGCGGCTCCAGCGGGAAGGTGCAATCCACTGTGGTGCCCTGCCCTTCCTCAGAGGTGATATCAACTGTACCACCGTGCAGCTCTACGAAGCTCTTCACGATGGACAGGCCGAGGCCTACACCCTGACGGTTTCCGCCTGCTCCGCGGCCCACAAAGCGGGAGAAGACCTGCTCCAGCATCTCCTGAGGGATGCCTGCGCCGTGGTCTTTGATGCGGAAGCGGATTTCGTTCTCTTCACGCTGACAGCTGATGTCGACCAGACCGCCTTTGTCGGAGTAACGGATTGCGTTGGAGAGCAGGTTGAACAAGACCTGACGGAGACGGCGTTCATCTGCTTTGAGGATGCCAATGTCATCCGGCATGTGTGTGCGCAGAGTGATGTCAGACTCGACCAGACGATCTTTTAGGCCTTCGACCGCCTCAGACACGGTCTGCGCCACATCCACCTCGGAGATCTCCAGTTCCATGATACCTGCATCAACGGTCGCCAGATCAAGGATATCGTTGATGATGTGCAGCAGTGCGGAAGACGACGACAGGATGTAGTCGGTGTATTCTTCCTGCTTTGGAGACAGATCGCCGAACTTGGCATCACCCAGCAACTGTGCAAAGCCAATGATTGTGGTCAGAGGAGAGCGCAGCTCGTAGGACACGTGCTGAATGAACGCGTTCTTGAGTTGGTCAGCTTCCTGCAGCGCATCGTTGGTTGCATGCAGGGCGCGCTCTACGTTGACCGTATCAGTGACGTTCACGAAAGTGAGCAGAGTGCCGCCATCTGGTAGCGGGACGGTGACGTAGTCGATGACCGATCCGTCAATGCGTTCCATCCGGCCTGAGACGCTGGTGCGGTTGTCGGACAGGCCTGTCACACCGCGCGCAAGCTCCTGCCAACGATCGGAATCGCCCATCAGCTCTCTGCAGTTGTCCAGCAGGTCATTGACGTGAGGAGCGCCTTCCAAAAACTCCTGAGAGAGGCCCCAAATCTCAGCAAAGGCTGGGTTGGAGAGGCGCATGCGTCCGTTGGAGCCGAACACGGCGACAGCTTCGGTCAAGTGGTCAAGCGTTTCACGCTGGACACGGGTGAGCGCGTTGAAGCGGCTTTCCAGATCAAGCTGCTCGGTGACGTTCTCGTAGAAGTACGTCACACCACCTTGCGGATGCGGGCTGGCGATCACGCGGAGGGTCCGGCCATCCGGCAGGTGCCACCAGAAAGCCTGTGCATCCAAGGCCTGGTAGCATTCCAGATGTTTGGTTCTCCAACCGCGATAGTCAGCCTGCTCTGGCAGTTTGCGAGCTGCGCGAAGGGCGTCGAGCAGCTCGCCTTCTTCCGGCTTGGTCTCCAGGAAGCTCTGATCGATATCCCAGAGGGACCGATAGGCTGCGTTGTAGAACTGGAGACGATGATCAGCGCCAAACACGGCCACAGGTGTTTGAAGCTGATCGAGCGTACGCGTATGGGACTCAAGTGTGCGGCGAAGCTGGCCCTGTACGCGTTCAAGCTCGGAAATATCCTGAGCAAGGCCGGCATTGCCGTGCTCAGAGTTTACGTCGGTCAACTCAAAGACGCGCCGCTCGCCCGCTGCCACAACTGGCATTGGTGAGTGATAGACACCATCAGTCTGGCGCATCATATTGAGTTTGTTGCGACCTTTTGCTTCCAACAGCTCAATCTGGTCATCAACCACTGTGCGGGTGCTTTCAGCCTCGACGGCATCCACATAAGCGGTGTTGACCCAGACAAGCTGGCCATGATGATCGCGCTGCCATGCAGGCCCCGGCAGTGCGTCCAACAGGCTGTGAAGCGAGGAGATCTGTTCGCGCAGCTCTTTGTTCTGCTCCGAAAGGCGCGCGCTAAGCTGGCGATCTCCTGTGAGGTCACGCAGGCGAAGGACTGCCAATCCACCAGCTGTGTGACCGGATGCTTCCAGATAAACCCCATCTATGGTTGTTAAGGTTAACCGGAAGACTTCGCCGTGGCCGCGCAAATGCTCGAGAAAAGCGCGCAGGGCCTCAGCAGATTTGACATCAAGCCAGGTTTCGAACTCAACCAGTTGCGAAAGACCGCCTGAGAGTTCCAGATTTTCTGGCAGATGTCCGGCAACGCCGGGATGTTTGGCCTCACCATCCCAGACCAGTAGCAGGCTATCTTCGGTCTCCAGCAAGCTTTCAAGGCGATCGATGCGCGCCATTGCGTCGGCTCTGTCCTGGCGAAGTTGCAGAATGGACAATGAGTCATTTCTGCGAATGCGAACGAGCACAACGGAGGCTGCGACAGCGTACAAGGCGATACCGGCCGTTGCCGCGACCCAGACAACCTTGAAGGCGTCAACCGAACTACCTGAAAGAGCTGGCAGAATATCCATAGCCTGAGAAAAACCAGCGGCACCCAGAAGAGCAAACACAGCAACGCCCAGCAGGTTCAGCACGAGCCTAAACCTTCTCCGCCACTGCACGCTAACACGCGCGTGTTTATGCCAGGATGCTGGCATGTTGTGCCCCTTTCTTCGCCGCCTCAAATTCATGACACACGCCGCATTGGTGTCACGAATCGCGAACAAGTCGCTCAACTGCCTAACTTAACGACTGATTCGACAATCAATGTAACCTGATTGAATTTTCGGAAGAAGAGGATCTTTACAAAAAGTAAACAAATTCTGTGGGCGAAATAATCATCCACTACAATTTATAGTAAGCCCAGCAAGCGCACCCCCAATATATTGAAAGTGAGCTCACTGGGCCTAGTAGAATTCATGGAGTTGTTAACGCTAAGTCCCTTAGCGTTAACAGCAAATGCGGACTGCCTGAATCAGTACTTGTAGTGCTCTGCCTTGAATGGGCCAGTTTTGTCGATGCCAAGGTAGTTGGCCTGATCATCGGTCAGCTCAGACAGGGTTGCACCGAGTTTCTTAAGGTGCAGGCGCGCAACCTTCTCATCCAGATGCTTCGGCAGAACGTAAACTTCGTTCTTGTAGTCTTCGCCTTTGGTGTGCAGCTCAATCTGCGCCAGAACCTGGTTGGTGAAGCTTGCGGACATCACGAAGGATGGGTGACCAGTCGCATTGCCCAGGTTTACCAGACGGCCTTCGGAGAGAAGGATCAGACGTTTGCCATCCGGATACTCGATCATGTCGACCTGAGGCTTCACATTGCGCCACTTGAAGTTACGCAGTGCAGCAACCTGAATCTCGTTGTCGAAGTGGCCGATGTTACAGACGATCGCCATGTCCTTCATGTCGCGCATGTGGTCAGCGGTGATGACGTCTTTGTTGCCGGTGGTGGTTACAAAGATGTCACCTTCGCCAATGGCCTGCTCCATGGTTTTGACTTCAAAGCCATCCATTGCAGCCTGCAGAGCGCAGATTGGGTCGATCTCAGTGACAATCACGCGGGCACCTGCGCCAGACAGAGACTGAGCAGAGCCTTTACCAACGTCGCCGTAGCCAGCAACCACAGCCACTTTACCAGCCATCATCACATCGGTACCGCGGCGGATGCCGTCTACCAGTGATTCACGGCAGCCATAGCGGTTGTCGAATTTGGACTTGGTGACGGAGTCGTTCACGTTGATTGCAGGGAATGGCAGATCGCCCTTCTTCTGCATTTCATAAAGACGCAGAACACCTGTGGTGGTTTCTTCAGAAACACCCTGAATGTTGCCCTTAACTTTGGAGTAGAAACCCGGATCTTTTTCGAGGCGGCGCTTGATCGCTGCGAAGAGCGCGGTTTCTTCTTCATTCGACGGGTTGTCGAGAACAGATGGGTCTTTCTCAGCTTTTGCTCCGAGAAGAATCATCAGAGTTGCGTCGCCGCCGTCATCGAGGATGAGGTTTGCGGTTTCACCATTACCCCAGTCGAAGATCTTGTCGGCATAAGACCAGTATTCGTCGAGGGTTTCGCCTTTTTCAGCGAAGACAGGAATACCAGCAGCAGCGATTGCAGCAGCGGCCTGATCTTGCGTGGAGAAGATGTTACAAGACGCCCAGCGGACTTCCGCACCCAGTGCAACGAGGGTTTCAATCAGAACCGCTGTCTGAATGGTCATGTGCAGGGAGCCAGCGATGCGTGCGCCTTTGAGGGGCTTGCTTGCACCAAACTCCTCGCGGCAAGCCATCAGGCCTGGCATCTCGGTTTCGGCAATTTCAATTTCAGTACGACCCCACTCTGCAAGTGAGATGTCTTTGACGTAGTAATCTTTAGACGCAGTCATTAAATCTTCCTGAATGCCCGGGCCCATAGTCCCCTCCCGCATGGTTGATGAGCGCTCGCAAAATGAGCGATCACTGCACGCAGTTATACATCACAGAGGAAGTAGAAAGCAATAAAGATATAAAGGTTTCTTTATATCCGACTAAAATACAAGCATCCTGCAGATGAGCAGATCAGCTCAGACCTTCTCTGGAAGATAAGGCTCTAGAATTTCGAGGATATTTTCAGGAAATACAGTCAGAGAGGTGGTTTCCAGCTCTTCGCGCGTCCACCAGCGATGGCTTCTCATCACCTGTGTTTCCAACTCAGTATGATTGGAATAGTCGATTTTGGAGTGGGGTACTGTGACGAGGAAGAAATGCTCTTCGGCATCGACAGTTTCACCGGATGGTGTCTGGAAGATGGCTCTTCCGATGTGAATCTTCTCAGTGACGGGCTCGGTGATTCCGGTCTCTTCCAGAAGTTCACGGCGGGCGGCTTCTTCAAAGCTCTCGCCCGGTTCAATGCCACCGCCAACGGTGGCCCAGTAATCCTGCCCTTTGAGAGGGCCTTTATCGAACTTGAAATTGAAGAGCAAAATTCGGTTTTGAGGATCAACTACCAACAGACGTGCGGCTGGACGTTTTTTCATCGGACCCTCGAAACGCTCGAATTGCTTAGTCTCTCTCGCCGAAGCCGTCTTCTACTAGATGCGTGATCGCGGAGAGGGCTTCTTCTTTCTGATTGCCGGTAACGACAACGTGGATGGAGCATCCCGGGCTGGCTGCAAGCATCATCAGGCCCATGATGGAGGTTCCACCTACTGTCTGTCCGTCTTTGGAGACTTTAACATCGGCATCAAAAGTCTCAACCAGCTTGACCAGCTTGGCTGAGGCGCGCGCGTGCAAACCACGGGTGTTCACGATGGTCAGGTCGCGAGCTAGCACTGTGCATTCATCCATATTTTCTTAGCCTTGCCCGGACAGAACCTGCGAAGCTACGGAGATGTACTTCTGTCCTGCGCTGCGGGCTTCTTCTACCGCTTCGGCAAGCGATTTCTCGTTGCGAACGCTTGCCAGTTTTATGAGCATCGGCAGGTTTACACCAGCTACGACCTCTACGCTACCACCATCCATTACAGAGATAGCGAGATTAGAAGGTGTACCGCCAAACATGTCGGTAAGAAGGACGACGCCAGAGCCATCGTTGACAGCCTCTACTGAACGCAGGATATCCTGACGACGTTGTTCCATATCGTCATCGGGGCCGATGCAGATGGTTGCTACCCGGTCCTGTGGACCTACAACATGCTCAAGAGCCGATTTGAACTCTTCTGCCAACCGACCATGGGTGACAAGAACTAGACCAATCATATATTTCCCGCGAACTAACAGAGTGTCTACTCTATGGTTATTCCAATCCTACTTTGTTGAAGGACACGCTGCAGTGCAAGAAAAATCAGCATGCTCATACACAGAGGGCTAATAGTTGTGCACTGGATTAGTAAAAATAAGTGCATTTGCGAGCCGAAGAGCCGCTAAATGATCTTCCTTCGGTACTTGCTGTCGAATTAATTTGACTGAGCAAAGTTCACAGGTTAGCGCCTGCTCCTCCGGCAACCTGTCGATTTCCTCTCGGGCTTCCAGATCCAAAACCATATGGATTACTGCCGTATCAAGATAGGGAACCTCGACAATGCCGAAACCACGCAGCTCGGCCTTTCCCTTAATTGAATTTGGGCAAGAGCCTATTAAGCGACCATTTTTCTCAGCAATATAGACGCGATCATCTGCAACCAAGGCTGCAAAGCTGCCTTTCAGGTGGGCACGCTGTATCAATTCCAGCGCCAAAGCGGACTTGCCGGTTGCTGAGGGGCCACGGATCAGAATGCCTTTCGTGCCAACCACCAGACAGGTGGCGTGTATCGCCTGACCTTCTGCTGCCTGTACACTTTGCTTCTGATCCAGTGTGGTCATGAGGTTGTTTTCGCCCTCAGCTTGATTACGAAGCGGGCGCCTAGAACTTTCTGCTCCTGCCCAGCTTCCTCAGAGGTTCGGTTCATCACCGAGATCTCACCTCTGTGAGCTTCGATGATCTGGCGGCAAATTGAAAGCCCCAGACCGGAATTATTGCCGAAGCCTTCGTTTTCAGGCCTATCCGTATAGAAGCGCTCAAACACGCGTTCGCGGAGCTCTTCCTTGATGCCTGGGCCGCAATCCTCAACCCAGATGATGATCTGGTTGCTCTTGCGCTTGGCCGTGATCGTGACCGGCGTACCTTCTGGCGCGAAGGAACGGGCATTGTCGATCAGATTATTGATGACCTGGCCGAGGCGCTGATCATTGCCGTGGATCTGGAACTTGTTCTCTGGCTTAGCAGGATCAAACTTCAGGTCCACATGGGCAACTTCATCACATGCCCGTTCGTTGGCAATGGAGACAACGGCATTCAGCAAGGTTGCAATGTCGACATCATGAGATTCTGCACGGGACATCTCGGCATCGATGCGTGAGGCCTCGGAGATATCGGTAATGAGGCGGTCCAGTCGCTTCACGTCATGCTGGATGACGTCCAACAAGCGTTCGCGGGATTGTTCTGTTTTCGCCAGCGGCAGTGTTTCAACTGCACTTCGGAGCGAGGTAAGCGGGTTCTTCAGCTCATGGGCAACGTCTGCTGCGAAGCTTTCGATGGCGTCCATACGGCCATACAGAGCCTTAGTCATGTTTCGCAGTGCACGCGCCAGATGGCCGATCTCGTCGTAGCGATCTTCGAATTCCGGGATCTCTTCACGCGTGTTGATGGCGGACTGCACCTTCTGCGCGGCTTCTGACAGACGGCGAACCGGGCCAGCAATGGTGCCTGCGAGCAGAACGGAGAGGATCATCACCACAACGGCGGCGACGATAAAGATCTTCAGGATCGCGTTGCGCTCTGCGGCGACGATGTCGTCAATGTCTCCGCCCTGCGTCGACAGGAGGAGCGCGCCTAGAACACCGCGGAAGCGCTGAATTGGCACAGCAACGGCGACAACCATCTCACCTTTGGCGCCGACGCGCACCACGGAAGCTGGAGAACCAGCCAGTGCAGCTTCTACTTCAGGGTACTCGCGGCCTTCGGTGCGGCCTACTTCTTTATAAGGCGGGTACTCGCCACGACGGATCCAGAGCTTCAGCTCCTCCCACATCTTCTGGAAGAAGGGATCGGTGCTTTCGTCCGGTGGTGGCAGATCGAAGCGGAAAATCTGATTTTGGGCGTGGAGCTGGCGTGAATCCAGCATCAACATGCCTTCAGGATCGTAGATCCGCGCTCGTGTCTTTGTGGGCGAGATCAGTCGCCTGAGGATTGGGCCTACGATCTCAGGATTGATTGGAAAGTCGAGGCTTCCGAGCGTCGAGCGGGCACTGGTTGATTCTCCGGCTTCCAGACGCAGCAGCTGCTCCGGGTCGACCATGAGAGAATCACCGTCACTTGTCGTTGAAGCCGCAATGGCGCCTGCAATGATCTCACCCTGAACCAACAGTGACTGAACGCGTGCATCAATCAGTCCGGCCTGAAACTGGTTCAGATACAGAATGGAGATCACCATCGCCAGAAGACCGACGAGGTTGAGCACCAGAATACGGCGTGTCAAAGAAGAAAAGACATAGGTGCCAGCAAGCGAGATCCAGCGCGTGAAGACGCGTTGGCGCACTTGCCTGCGTCCCAACCATCGGAACGCACCTGTGTGTTGCGGATCAAGAGTTTCAGAAGCTTCTGCAGCTTCGATGTCTTCCCGCTCTTGTTCTTCTTTTTTGTCCGACATTCGCTCTTATCGAATTCTCAGGAACGCTTGCTCTTGAGCTTTTTCCAACTCTGAGACAGCCCGACCAACGGGCCGCGTGCGATTAGTTTTCGCGGAAGCGATAACCTACACCGTAGAGTGTTTCGATCATATCAAAGTCATCATCAACCACTTTGAACTTCTTGCGAAGACGCTTGATATGGCTGTCGATGGTGCGATCGTCAACATAGACCTGATCGTCATAGGCCGCATCCATGAGGGCATTACGGCTTTTCACAACGCCCGGACGCTGAGCAAGAGCAAAGAGAATCAGAAACTCGGTTACAGTCAGAGTGACTGGCTTGGCGAGCCATGTGCAGGTGTGGCGTTCTTTATCCATCACCAGATTGCCACGCTCCAGCAGCTTGGAGGTTTCGGTGGCAGCACTTGCAGCATCGCGAGGCGCAGCACGACGCAGCACAGCCTTTACACGCTCAACCAACAGGCGTTGAGAGAATGGCTTACGGATGAAGTCGTCAGCGCCCATTTTGAGGCCAAACAACTCATCGATCTCGTCGTCTTTGGACGTCAGGAAGATCACTGGCAGATCGGACATCTGGCGGAAACGGCGCAGCAGCTCCATTCCATCCATACGTGGCATTTTGATATCAAAAATGGCAAGGTCCGGCGGATCAGCCTGGAGCCCTTCCAGTGCTACTGTTCCATCCGTATAGGTTTGGACCCGATATCCTTCGGCTTCCAACGCAATCGAGACGGATGTCAAAATGTTACGGTCATCATCGACCAGAGCAATCGTTGGCATATCAGAGACCTTATTCCTCTCTTGCACGCTTCGCTACATTGTTTGGATTTGAGATTAACTTGCGCGATCCCTAATCCTGAAATGCGGCAAAACGCTGTTATAGCAAGGTATTTGGAAAATTTCCTTATTTAGCGCCACTTTTGACAAAGTTTCGCCTGCCAAGTGCCACGTGTTCTTCATGAAGTGTATCGTTAAACGCTTAAAAGTGAAAACCAAGTTTGCCGCGAGTTTATTTTTATAAGCAAAATAAATCTATGCCAGCAAAAGGTCTTATTTCAATCGGTTTAATAGAAAAACGCAGGATTTCTGGTCTTGCTTTTCTAAGTATGACTGCCCCATCCAAGGGGCGTTATCGCTAAATTCACTGGCGCGATGCCATTGAATGACGCAAGGTAAATTGTGAGCCGATTAAGGACTACTGAACATGAAAGAGTTCGGACTACGGAATTCCGCGTTTGGGTGTGACACCTTCGGACTGAAGGGCCTCAAGAGTGTGTATTGGAACCTGACCGAAGCTGAACTTTATGAGCATGCTATCAGGAATGGTGAAGCACAGATCGCCGCGGGCGGCGCACTTTGTGCAGAAACAGGTACTCACACAGGACGCTCTCCTAAAGACAAGTTTGTTGTTCGTGACGCCAAGACCGAAGATACGATCTGGTGGGACAACAGCGGTGCAATGACCACCGAGCACTTCGACGTGCTTTTGAACGACATGCTGGCCCATGCTGAAGGCATGGAGCTGTATGTTCAGGACCTTTATGGAGGCGCTGACCCTGCGCATCAGCTGAACGTTCGCGTTTATAACGAGCTGGCTTGGCACAACCACTTTATCCGCAACATGCTCCTTCGCCCGTCCCGCGAAGACCTGAAGAGCTTTGAAGCAGAGATGACCATCATCGATCTGCCAAGCTTCAAGGCTGATCCAGAGCGTCATGGTTGCCGGAGTGAAACGGTTATTGCCTGTGATCTGACCAACAAGATCGTTCTGATCGCTGGCACCGCTTATGCTGGTGAAATGAAGAAGTCCGTCTTCTCCATGCTGAACTACATGTTGCCAGAGGATGGTGTGATGCCGATGCATTGCTCCGCGAACGTTGGCGATAACGATGATGCAGCTGTCTTCTTCGGCCTTTCCGGCACTGGTAAGACCACGCTTTCCGCTGATCCGTCCCGTACGCTGATCGGTGATGATGAGCATGGCTGGGGGCCGGATGGCATCTTCAACTTTGAAGGTGGCTGCTACGCGAAGACCATTCGTCTTTCTGCAGAAGCTGAACCAGAGATTTTTGCGACCACGCAGCGCTTCGGCACCATTCTTGAGAATGTTGTACTGGATGAAGCTCGTGTTCCTGACTTTGATGATGGCTCCAAGACTGAAAACACCCGCTGCTCTTACCCAATTCACTTCATTCCAAACGCGAGTGAGACTGGCCGCGCAGCGCATCCTAAAAACATCATCATGCTGACGGCTGATGCGTTTGGTGTTCTGCCTCCAATTGCGAAGCTTTCCGGTGCGCAGGCGATGTACCACTTCCTTTCCGGTTACACGGCGAAGGTTGCTGGCACTGAGCGTGGTGTGACTGAACCGCAGGCGACATTCTCCACCTGCTTCGGTGCGCCGTTCATGCCGCGTCATCCATCAGAATATGGTGCTCTGCTGAAGGACCTGATCCGTGAGCACGATGTTGACTGCTGGCTTGTAAACACCGGCTGGACTGGCGGTGCGTATGGTGTTGGCCACCGTATGCCAATCAAAGAGACCCGTGCACTGCTTCGCGCTGCATTGGACGGCTCTTTGAACGCTGCCCAGTTCCGTAAGGACGAAAACTTCGGCTTTATGGTTCCTGTTGCTGTCCCAGGTGTTGATACCAGCATTCTGGATCCACGGAGCACCTGGAGCAATCCATCCGAGTATGACGTACAGGCTGCAAAGCTGGTCGACATGTTCGCTGCGAACTTCCAGATCTTCCAGGATCACGTTGATGATCTGGTTCTGAATGCGGGTCCAATTACCAAGATTGCTGCTGAGTAATCGGCATCAATCCCCCGAAGGAGCGCTGGAGCGAAAGTTCCGGCGCTTTTTTTGTTTTAATGAACACTGTTCTGTTGTTGCATCCCCTTGAAGAAGCAGGCTAGGCTCCTCATTCTATTTAGGCGTATTCTCTAGGGACGTCAGTTTGCCCGTTCCCGGAATGCGTCGAGAGACCCTAATTATTCGCGAGCCTGCCATGTCTGTTGCTACCCTGCCTCAAGAACTAGCCCAAAATCTCGATGTCCTTGGTGTTGCTGAACGCTGGCAGGATGAAGGTCGCCTGTTGGTTCTCGCCACGGTTATTGAAACCTGGGGCTCTGCACCGCGTCCGGTGGGCAGTCATCTCATCATCGATGGCAATGGTGAGTTTGAAGGCTCGGTTTCAGGTGGCTGTGTGGAAGGTGCTGTGGTGGCTGAGGCCATGGAAGTGCTGGAAGACGGCAAAGCGCGCAAGATTGAGTTTGGCGTTGCCGATGAGACAGCGTGGCGTGTAGGGCTTTCCTGTGGTGGTAAGATCGGTGTTTATCTGCAGCCGCTGACCTCTGAAGCTGATCATGGTCATATCCGTCTGCTAAACGCCTCTAAAGCGCAGCGCCAGCCTGTTGCGCTGCTAACCAATCTGGAAACCGGATTGTCCTCTGTGATGCTCTACGGAGATGATGCAGAGGATTCTGCGCTGGCGGATGCTTTTGAAAGTGGTGTTCGCAGTGGCAAGTCCGGTCAGGTTCAGTCGGCAGCCGGTGAAGAGTACTTCCTGAGCATGCAGGTGCCAGCGACGCGTATTGTGGTTGTTGGCGCAGTTCATATAACGCAAGCGCTGGTTCCGATTGCACAGACTGCCGGATTTGACATCACCATCGTTGATCCACGCACTGCTTTCGCCTCGGAAGAGCGGTTCCCGCATGTGCCGTTGCTGGCTGAGTGGCCGGAAGAGGTGATGGATCAGTTGAAGCTGGATCCTTTCACGGCAGTGGCTGCTGTTACCCACGACCCGAAGATTGATGATTTGCCGCTGATGGAAGCGCTCAAAGCAGGCTGCTTCTATGTAGGCGCTCTTGGGAGCCGGAAGACCCATGCAAAGCGGTGTGAGCGTTTTCTGGCGGCTGGCCTGAGTGAAGATGACCTTGCCCGCATCAAGGCGCCGATTGGGCTTGATATTGGCGCGGCGAACCCTGCCGAGATTGCAGTCGCTGTGCTGGCAGAGATTATCGTGACCTTGCACGGCACCAAAGCAGAGCAGAAGAAGGCGGGCTGACGTGAAATTTGGAAGCAGAGCAGCCGAAGAGAGCATTGAGTGCTACCTCGCCCACTCCATCAAACATAATGGCCTTTCCTTCTCCAAGGGGCATCAGCTGACTGTGGAAGACGTCAACCAGCTGATTGCTGCTGGGTTTGCTGACGTAACCGTTGCTCAAGTAGAGGACACGGACCTGCATGAGGATGAGGCGGCGGCGCTGCTGGCCAATCATGCCTGCGGGGATTCTGTGTCTGCTTCTACCCCGTTTACCGGGCGTGCGAATCTTTACGCCACACACAGCGGTGTTTTGCAGGTTGACGCGGAGAAGGTGACGGAAGCCAACTTGATTGATCCTGCCATCACCTTTGCTTGCCTGCCGCCTTTCACGGAAGTTCGTGAAGGACGGATGCTGGCGACGGCGAAGATCATTCCGCTGGCGGTGGATCAGCAGCTGGCACAAGAGGCGGCGGAGAAGATCTCTGCTGCGATTTCAATCGCTGCGTATTCTCCGAAGTCGGTTGCCGTAATTTCAACGACGCTGCCGCATCTGAAAGAGACGACGATCACGAAGAGCCTGCGTGTGTTGCAGGAGCGGCTGGACATTGCAGACAGCACAATCTCTGCTGATCTTCGTGTGCCTCATGATGAGGCGGCTTTGATCAACGTGTTGAACACGGAGCAGGTTCGGGATGCGGATCTGGTGGTTGTGTTTGGTGCTTCCGCTGTGGTGGATCAGGGAGATGTTATCCCGGCGGCTATTCAGGCAGCTGGGGGAGAGCTGGTTCATTTCGGGATGCCGGTTGATCCGGGCAATCTGCTTGTGCTTGGCGACCTTGACGGCACGCCGGTGATTGGTGCGCCGGGGTGTGCACGTAGTCCGCAGGAGAACGGCTTTGACTGGATCCTGCAGCGTTTGCTGGCTGATATCAGCGTCACACGCCGAGACATCATGTCTATGGGTGTGGGTGGGCTTCTGAAAGAGATCCATAGCCGCCCGCAGCCGAGAGACCATCCCCTCTCTGAAGATCCGGATAAAACTGTTTGCAGCGGTGTGTTGCTTGCAGCGGGTAATTCTTCTCGCATGGGACAGCACAACAAGCTGCTGGCTCTGATTGATGGGAAGCCGGTGGTGAGGCATGTTGCTGAGCACGCGCTTGCCAGTGACTTGAGTGAGTTGATTGTGGTGACCGGTGCGATGGCCTCCAAGGTGGAAGAAGCACTTTCCGGTCTCCCAATCCGATTCCGCCATAACGCTGACTTCGATGAGGGCATTTCATCCTCCATCAAAAAGGGCGTTGAAGGCGTGGCTGAGCAGTCGAATTCTGCGCTCATCCTGCTTGGTGACATGCCGTTTATTTCGACAGAGGACATCAACACGCTGCTTAAGAGCCGAAGTGTGACGCAGGATCAGCTGATTGGTGTTTCGACAACACGGGGAAAGCGTGGCAATCCGGTGCTGTGGGATCGGGCCTTCTTTGAGGATTTGCTTTGCTTGCGCGGGGACATTGGCGGCAAGCCTATCATCCAGCAGAACCCATCAGTGGTTTACACCGTAGAAGTTGGCGAAGCAGCGCGGCGTGATTTGGATGACCCGGAGGCACTTCACAGTGCGGGTGGCATACTAGGCAAACACTCCGAAAAGCCATAATTCGCCACAATTGATGAATCAATTTGGCGCAGAAACCACAATGTTTCCGTAGAACTCTCGCGGTGGTTAATATTGGTGCATACACATGACAATTGCTATCTGATTGTTTTACTTGCAAATTTCAAAATCAGAAAAATTTTCTATCCAGATTTTCTTGTGTAAGCATTTTTACACAGCTAAAAATATCTGGCTATTTGGAAAGGGGAGAGATAATCTTTTTCCCGTCCGGTAAATTTGTCTGCTTTTAATGCAGCAAAAGAAAATTCCGGTGATCCCATAATCAAAAATGGTTCCATTGATCCAACGGCGAGCATGGCTTTCACGCTCCTCCCGCGTGCATGCAGGCTTTGATCTATGGCTCCAAAGAACAAGGGTAGGTAGATGAAAGCACCAGTTATGCCGAAAGCGGGCCAGTGCAAGTGGACTGAAGGCGACAGCGGAAGTTACACTTTCCCATGCACCAACCGCGCTGAGAATGGCTCCTACTGCGAGTATCATCGCACGATTGTTTATGAAACACCTGAGCAGCGTAAAGCACGTGCTGAGGAAATGCGCGCAGCTAATGCGGCAGCTAATAAAAAGCGGATCGCAGCCTAATCAACTGGGCTGTGTACCCCTTCCCTGCGCCCTTATGCATTTTGCTATAAATCGCAGGCCCTGTTTAATCTGCACTGCAGATACAAAAAAGCCTCGGCACTGCCGAGGCTTTTGTTTTTCTTGGCATCGAAATGCAATCAGGAAGCTTTGAGGGCTGCCTGCAGCTCCTGCAGCTGGGAAAGTACCAGCCGTGCAGCCTGACGTGCATCTTCGTCCTTTGCATCAGCTACATCTTCACTCGCATCTTGAATCTGCTGTGCGATGTAACCTGCATCAAGATCGGCCATCGGGATCGCCTGTTCCGCCAGAACAGTCATGCCAGACGCGGAAACGTCAGCAAAACCACCCCGCACGAAGTAATCGTGCTTGGAACCATCTTCGCTGAGCGCTTTAACAACACCCGGACGCATGGTTGACAAGAACGGCGAGTGACCAGCGCCAACACCAAACTCACCTTCAGAACCAGGTACAGTTACATCGGTAACCTTAGCTGAGAGCAGAAGGCGCTCTGGTGATACTAGCTCAAACTGAAATGCTTCAGCCATTTAGCTCATCCTCTATCCGTTTCTAAGAGTGACGCAGGTTATGCGCCACCCAAAGAAGTCACCGGTTCAAAAGAACCGAGATTAAGCAGCGTCCTCAGCCAGTTTCGCAGCTTTCTCGATTGCCTCATCCATAGAGCCAACCATGTAGAATGCAGCTTCTGGCAGGTGGTCGTATTCACCAGCAACGAGGCCTTTAAAGCCTTTGATGGTGTCTTCGAGCGCAACCAGTTTACCTGGGGAACCAGTGAAGACCTCAGCAACAAAGAACGGCTGGGACATGAAGCGCTCGATCTTACGTGCGCGCGCAACAACCAGCTTATCTTCTTCAGAAAGTTCATCCATGCCAAGGATGGCGATGATGTCCTGAAGTGACTTGTAGCGCTGAAGTGTTTCCTGAACAGCTGTCGCAACTTCGTAGTGCTCGTCACCGATAATGCGCGGGTCAAGCATACGAGAGGAAGAGTCCAGTGGATCCACAGCAGGGTAGATGCCTTTTTCAGCGATCGCACGGTTAAGAACCGTTGTCGCGTCCAAGTGAGCAAATGTGGAAGCAGGTGCAGGGTCAGTCAAGTCATCCGCAGGAACGTAAACGGCCTGTACGGAAGTGATAGAACCCTTGGAAGTGGTCGTAATACGCTCCTGCATGCCGCCCATGTCGGTAGCAAGTGTAGGCTGATAGCCCACAGCAGAAGGAATACGGCCGAGAAGTGCGGACACCTCAGCACCAGCCTGGGTAAAGCGGAAGATGTTGTCCACGAAGAACAGAACGTCCTGGCCTTTATCACGGAAATCTTCCGCGATGGTCAGACCAGTCAGAGCAACACGTGCACGTGCTCCTGGAGGTTCGTTCATCTGACCGTAAACAAGAGCAGCTTTAGAACCTTCGCCGCCTTTTTCCTTGTTAACGCCGGACTCGATCATTTCCCAGTAAAGGTCGTTACCTTCACGAGTACGCTCACCAACACCAGCGAATACAGAGTAACCGCCGTGTGCTTTAGCAACGTTGTTGATCAATTCCATGATGAGAACTGTTTTACCAACGCCCGCACCACCGAACAGGCCGATCTTACCACCCTTCGCATAAGGAGCGATAAGGTCAACAACCTTAATACCGGTTGGAAGGATCTCAGCTTCTGTAGACTGCTCTACGAAAGCAGGAGCTTCCTGGTGGATGCCGCGCTTGGCATCATGTTCAATTGGACCAGCTTCATCAACAGGCTCACCAATCACGTTCATGATGCGGCCCAGAGTGCCGTCACCAACTGGAACTGCGATAGGTTCGCCAGTGTCACGTACTTCCTGACCGCGGACGAGACCTTCGGAAGCGTCCATGCAGATTGTACGTACTGTGTTTTCGCCCAGATGCTGAGCAACTTCGAGAACCAGACGGTTACCGCCGTTGTCAGTTTCCAGAGCGTTCAGAATTGCAGGGAGTTCACCATCGAAGTGAACGTCGACAACAGCGCCGATTACCTGCGTGATCTGTCCGACTTTCGTGTCAGCCATCACTTAAATCCTCGTCTCAACTCGGTCAGAGCGCTTCCGCGCCCGCAATAATTTCAATCAGTTCCGTCGTGATCTGTGCCTGACGCTGACGGTTGTACGTCGTTGTCAGTTTGTCGATCATCTCGCCGGCGTTGCGCGTTGCGTTGTCCATTGCGGCCATACGCGCGCCCTGCTCGGAGGCACCGTTTTCAAGGATTGCGCTGAAGATCTGAATACCGATGTTGCGTGGCAAGAGAGTCTCAAGGATCTCCTGTTCACCCGGCTCGTATTCGTACAGTGCATCCTCAGAGGAACCGTTATCAGCATCACCAGCAGAGTCGAACTGTGCCGGAATAAGCTGTTTTGCGGTCGGAACCTGACTGATTACCGATTGGAATTGCGCGTAGAACAGTGTGCAGACATCGAATTTTTCGTCATAGAACATTTCCATAACGAGGTCAGCGATGTGCTTGACGTCACCGTACTCGATCGATTTCAGACCGCGCAGTTCGATATTCTCTACAATGTGCTGGTTGTAACCACGCTTCAGGGCGTCGTAGCCCTTCTTACCAACGGTGACGATCTTGACCGTCTTACCTTCAGCAAGGAGTTTATCAGCATGTTCACGTGCCAGACGTGCGATTGACGAGTTGAAACCACCGCAGAGGCCACGCTCTGCTGTGCAGACGAGGAGCAGATGTGTCTGATCCTGTCCGGTACCCGTCATCAGCTTCGGCGCATCATCTCGACCTTCGAACCCAGCTGCAAGATTGCCAAGTACTGTCGCCATGCGTTCAGCATAGGGACGACCGGCTTCTGCAGCATCCTGGGCACGACGCAGTTTCGCCGCGGCCACCATTTTCATGGCCTTGGTGATTTTCTGCGTCGCTTTGACCGAAGCGATGCGGTTTTTTAGGTCCTTGAGGCTCGCCATGGGCGCTCTCGTTCCTTATCCCGTTGCTTCGAATTAACCGAGGGTCTTGACGTAAGCGTCCAGTGCAGCTTTCAGCTTGTCAGTCAAATCGGCGTCGAGTGCCTTCTTCTCCCAGATAGTGGAAAGAAGGTCAGCATGTTCTGCACGCAGGAAGCGCAGCAGGCCAGCTTCAAATTCGCGGACGTCGCTTACTGGACGGTCGTCCAGGTAGCCGTTCACACCTGCGAAGATAACTGCAACCTGTTCTTCCGTCTTAAGCGGGGAGAACTGAGGCTGTTTCAGCAGTTCGGTCAGGCGTGCACCACGGTTCAGAAGCTTCTGAGTGGTTGCATCCAGATCAGAACCGAACTGCGCGAACGCAGCCATTTCACGGTACTGAGCCAGCTCACCCTTAATCGGGCCAGCAACCTGCTTCATAGCTTTAACCTGAGCGGAAGAGCCCACGCGAGAAACTGAGAGACCCACGTTAACCGCAGGACGGATGCCCTGGAAGAACAGGTCAGTTTCAAGGAAGATCTGACCGTCGGTGATGGAGATCACGTTGGTCGGAATGTACGCGGACACGTCGTTTGCCTGAGTTTCGATCACTGGCAGCGCGGTCAGAGAACCGAGGCCGTGGTCTTCGTTCAGCTTCGCAGAACGCTCGAGCAGACGGGAGTGCAGGTAGAACACGTCACCTGGGTACGCTTCACGTCCTGGTGGACGACGGAGCAGCAGGGACATCTGACGGTAAGCAACAGCCTGTTTGGACAGGTCATCGTAACCGATCACAGCGTGCATGGAGTTGTCGCGGAAGTACTCACCCATTGTGGTACCTGCGAACGGCGCCAGATACTGCAGAGGTGCAGGATCGGATGCAGTTGCAGCAACAACGATGGAGTATTCCAGAGCACCAGCGTCTTCCAGAGCTTTAACGAACTGAGCAACAGTTGAGCGCTTCTGGCCAACTGCAACGTAGATGCAGTACAGCTTGTCGTGCTCGTTGTCAGATGCGTGCAAAGGCTTCTGGTTCAGGAAGGTGTCGAGGATGATTGCGGTTTTACCGGTCTGACGGTCACCAATCACCAATTCGCGCTGACCACGTCCGATCGGGATCAAAGCGTCAATCGCTTTCAGACCCGTGGACATTGGCTCGTGAACGGACTTACGAGGCAGAATGCCTGGTGCCTTCACGTCAACGCGGCGACGTTCAGTAGCTTCGATCGGACCTTTGCCGTCGATTGGGTTACCGAGTGGATCGACAACGCGACCCAGCAGACCCTTACCTACTGGAACTTCCACAATAGCGCCGGTACGTTTTACCGTGTCGCCTTCTTTAATGTCACGGTCGTTACCGAAGATAACAACACCGACATTGTCAGTTTCAAGGTTCAATGCCATTCCCCGGATACCACCTGGGAATTCAACCATTTCACCTGCCTGGACGTTGTCCAGACCGTAAACGCGGGCAATGCCGTCGCCTACGGACAGAACTTGACCAACTTCAGTCACTTCAGCTTCTTGGCCGAAGTTCTTGATCTGGTCCTTGAGGATAGCGGAAATTTCCGCGGCCCGAATATCCATCAGCCGACCTCTTTCATCGCGAACTTAAGAGAGTTAAGCTTGGTACGCAGTGACGTATCAATCATCCGGCTGCCGATCTTCACGATCAGACCACCTAGAATGGATGAGTCCACCTTCACTACAATCTTCACGTTCTTGCCCGTAGAAGCGTTGAGTGCTTCTTGGAGAGCAGCGACATGCTCAGCAGTCAGTTCCGTTGCAGAGGTTACTTGAGCAGTAACTTCTCCACGTTTTGCAGCGAGCTGCGCACGGAAAGCCTGGATCATGCCTGGAACGGCGAAGAGGCGCCTGTTTTGGGCAACCAACTTCACAAAATTTGCGGTCAGGCCAGAAATTCCGGCCTTTTCCAAAATAGCAGAGATCGCCTTTGTTTGGGCGTCTGCACTAAAAACGGGGCTCTTGATAAGACGATCAAGATCAGCACTCTCGTTTAAGAGTGCCTCAAACTGGTCGAGACCCTTCTCCACCTCTGCCGTCGCACCCTGCTCCTCAGCAAGGTCCAACAGCGCAGAAGCATAACGCAAGGCCACGCCTGAAATGAGAGATACGTTGTCAGTCACTGGATCCGTGCTCTCCCGCGCATTCAAGATTCTGGCGGCTGGCTCGCCGGAAATCCAAATCCTTGATAAGTCGCGTCTAATTCAATTTGAATGGCACAATCTGAGATAACTGTGCCGATAAAGCCGCGCTTCGCATAGCACACGCGTGACCGCCTTGCAACATGGCGTAGGTATTCCAACGCATACATTGAGGTGCCAAACTTTCTGCGCAGCACTACATGAAACTTTGGGGGTCAACATCAACCTGCACTCTGATACCGCCGGTTGGCTTGGGTGCAACAGACAACCAGTTTCTCAGAAAGCCTTGTAAATCAACACTCCGGGGCGCGATTGCCAACAAACGGAAGCGATATCTGCCCCTCACAAGAGCCATTGCAGCCTCTGCCGGACCGAGGATTTGGACGCCTTCTGAACTAGGACTATTTACTGCAAGAGATTTAGAAAATTTTTCGGTGAGCGATCTGTCAGGCCCCGAAATAATCAAAGCAGCGAGTCTGCCGAACGGGGGCAAGCCAGCGTTTTCACGCGACTCGATTTCCGCAGCGTAAAATTCCTCGGGATTTCCTGAGAGAAGTGCCTTAATTACGGGCTGATCAGGGTTGTAAGTCTGAAGCAAACCGCGACCTTTTCCGTGTATTCGGCCTGCACGTCCTGTCACCTGCGCAAGAAGTTGGAAAGTGCGCTCTGCTGCTCTTGGATCGCCATTTGCGAGGCCCAAATCAGCATCAACGACCCCTACAAGGGTCATTAGTGGAAAGTTATGCCCTTTTGCGACCAATTGGGTGCCGATAACAATGTCGACTTCCCCCTCTTCAACCAGCTTCATTTCGCGATTTATGCGCTCTGTGCCGCCCGGTAAGTCAGAGGAGAGAACGAGCACCCGCGCTTCGGGAAATAACGCTGAGACATCTTCAGCAATTCGCTCCACTCCAGGACCGCATGCAACGAGTGAATCGGAGTTGCTACATTCGGGACATTTATCCGGAATAGGCTGTGAATAGCCGCAGTGATGGCATACAAGCTTGCCCTTAAAGCGGTGCTCTACAAGCCAAGCTGAGCAGTTTTCACAATGGAACCGATGGCCGCAGGTTCTGCACAGGGTCAGTGGGGCATAACCCCTACGGTTCAGAAACAGCAGAACCTGATTACCATTGGTCAGCGTTTGCTGGATTTCGTTGACCAATGCGGGAGCCAGCCACTTGCCTCGTTCGGGTCCATCACAGCGCATATCGATGCCTTTAATGGTCGGCATTTCCGCACCGGAAGCACGCTCTGGGAGCACGATTTTCGTGTATCTGCCCAGTTTCGCATTTACCTGACTTTCCACAGATGGTGTTGCACTGGCAAGCACCACAGGAAAACCAGAGATATGCCCTCTAACAACGGCCATATCCCTAGCGTTGTAGGGAACGCGGTCGTCTTGCTTGTAGGCTGTATCATGCTCCTCATCCACGACGAGCAAACCTAGCCTGTGAAAAGGAAGGAAAAGTGCTGAGCGCGCGCCGACAACGACCTTCACTTCGCCGTTTGCGACTCCGCGCCATGTTCTTGCGCGTCGTTTTGGGGGCACCTGGGAGTGCCATTCGGCGGGTCTGACGCCAAATCGGTCTTCAAATCGATTCAGAAATTGGGTCGTGAGCGCGATTTCCGGAATGAGGATCAGCGCCTGCTCATTATTTTTGAGAGTCTCGGCGACGGCTTCGAAGTAGACTTCGGTTTTCCCCGATCCTGTCACCCCATCAATAAGAAAGGCCTTGAACCCTTTGCCGATGGCTTTGCACAACTGATTCGCGGCGCCTTGCTGAAGATCTGTCAGCTTTCGGCCCGGCAAAGTTGGGTCAGGATCCGGCAATGGCGGCGTTGCAGGCAGCATGGCTTCTTCCAGAACGCCCTGCTTTTTGAGCCCATCGATCACCGAGGAGCTCACGCCAGCCGCACCAGCCAGTCCGGGACGGGTCCACGCCATGCCGTTTTCGACCAGTTCCATCACCTTGGAACGGGCCGGTGTCATACGGTCTGGCTGCATACCGTCGATATATCGAACACCGGAGAGCAGCGGTTCCGGTTCCAGAGCTTCTTCGGAGCGCAGCACCATGCGCAACACCATGCCGGGTGCGCCCAGCGTCCAGGCAGCAACCCAGTCGATGTATTTCCTAAGATCTTCAGCAATTGGGGGCGTGTCGTAGACATGCAGGATGCTTTTCAGCTTCTTGGGATTAACCTTTGTATCCGGTTCGCCATCCCAAACCGCGCCAATCACTTCACGCGGGCCAAGAGGCACTCGCACGATGGAACCGGGGCGTACATCCATATCTGCCGGCACTTTATAGGAATAAGCACCTGCGACTGCGACGGGGACCAGTACAGGGACTATCACCTCAGGCTCGCACATCTGGCTGGTGCCGAAAAACTCGTGTTGCTGACTCACGAAACTCTATTCCTTGTTGAGCATCTGCGGGTTTTAAGGCGCATTCTTATCCGAAAACGAAAGAGCGTGTTTTCTGAATACGCTTTAGCGGGTTTTACTCTTGTTGTTTCTATGCACTCTGGGCTAAACACATACCGGAATTCACCCCCTAGGCCTCCGATACCCTACGAGAGGCTGCTATGAAATCAGGAGCCTTTCTGGCATGAAATTCTTCGTTGATACAGCTGACACCAACGAAATTAAAGAGCTGGCTGCAACCGGTCTTCTCGATGGTGTTACCACTAACCCATCTCTTATCATGAAATCCGGTCGTCCAATGAAAGAAGTCATCGCAGAAATCTGCGAGCTTGTGGATGGTCCTGTTTCTGCTGAAGTTGTTGCAACAGACGCAGAAGGCATGCTGAAAGAAGCTGAAGAGCTGATCGCGATTGCAGACAACATCTGCATCAAGCTGCCTCTGACCCTGGAAGGCCTGAAGGCTTGCCGCGTGCTGGCGAACAAAGGTGTTCAGACCAACGTGACCCTGTGCTTCTCTGCAAACCAGGCTCTTCTGGCTGCAAAAGCTGGCGCAACCTTCATTTCTCCATTCATCGGCCGTCTGGACGACATCAATGTTGAAGGTCTGGACCTGATCGCTGAAATCCGTCAGATCTACGACAACTACGGCTTTGGCACTGAAATTCTTGCAGCTTCCATCCGTACTGCAAACCACGTGAAAGACTGTGCGCTGATCGGCGCTGACGTTGCAACCATTCCACCAGCGACCCTAAAGGGCCTCGTGAAGCACCCACTGACAGACAAAGGCCTGGAAGCTTTCATGAAAGACTGGGCTGCAACCGGCCAGAGCATCGTTTAAGCTCTTTATTCGTCGCACATAGCGATGATAAAAAGCGCAGGCCTTCCGGTCTGCGCTTTTTTTGTTTTATCGTGCAGACAAATCAGCCAAACCCATCAAAATTCAAGCTTACGATAATATGTCCGAGAAGATCCTGATAAGCGCCTGTTTGCTGGGTGAACCAGTTCGCTACAATGGTAGTGGCTTATTTCTGGAAAGTACCCTGCTCTCTGAGTGGAAGACTGCTGGCATTCTTGTGCCGCTGTGTCCTGAAGTCGCCGGGGGCTTTCAAACTCCACGACCTCCAGCCGAGATAAAAGCAGGCCAACAGGGCATCGATGTGCTTGAAGGCAACGGCAGCATTTATGAAAACACCGGGCGGGATGTCACCGAGCAGTTTCGGCTCGGAGCTGACTTAGCTGTAAAGACCGCCCTTGAAGCAGGTTGCCGTTTTGCATTGCTGACAGATGGCAGTCCATCCTGCGGGAGCTCATTTATCTATAGTGGCCACCACGATGGGAAAACACGTTCCGGGATCGGTGTTGTAACTGCTGCTTTGCGCCATCATGGTGTCGAGGTGTTTGCTCAGCATCAGATCCATGAGTTGGCCGAGCAGTTGCGCCGCTAAACGTTCGGCGAAGGATTTAAGAGCGCGGATGCCTCACTCTTTTCCCGCTTTACGATGCATGTATTGCAATCCATTCCGTCACAAGCCGGAAGTACTTTGCGCGTAAATCACGCTGGTCTTGAGGCAGGCTCGAGACAAGATCTGCTTTCAAATCAATTATGTTCTCCGTAGCCGGGTATTCACGCTCAGCAACTGATGCAAGCGCGGTATGATTTGAGCCACTCCAATCGTGGTTCACCTTGAAACCGAAGTTCGCAAGTTCATCATGCCAGGTAGCATCCAGATTGAGCCATTTCCCCTGCTCTAACACCCGCACATAGTGGTGAAAGTCCGGCACGCGCTCACGAGTAGCGATTGCTTTGAGCTCTTTCGGAAAACTTCCATGAATAGGTGTGCTCTCGTTGAAGTAGGTGAACATCGTGATGATCTCGGCCTGATATCCAGCTTCACGGAGAAAGTCTCTCAGCAGAATATGCTTCCCCGAGCAGGAACCAACGTTGCTTGTATAAACAGCCTCTGGATCTCGGTTGCCAGTTGAACCGTATGGGATGTTGCGCACGTGGTGATAAATCTGCGGAAGAGACCCTAAGCTATTCTCCCACATAATTTTCTGCAGAAATTCTTTGTATTTCCTCACTTAGCTGTCATTGCTCCCTATTAAAAATAAGAAGCAGCTAGTATTTCCCGAAAAGCCTCACAAGCAAAGCCTTAGGCTCTGTATTTTCGCTAAGCACTGTTTCCCTCCCCTTCATCACCCTCGGCAAGGTTCACACCCATTCATTCGGTCAAAGTGGAACGGCACAAACCAGTATCCACCGCGTCAAACAGTGTTGGCAGGAGTTTCTTAACGCTCCCGCGCCAGCTTCTGATGGTGATCTCGAAAGACCTCTTCATGCGTAAACTCATCGTACTCTTCGCTGCCCTGCTGTCTTGCTTCTGGGCTGCTTCAGCTTTTGCTGCACCACCAACCAGTTTCTCTCAGGCCAAGCGCTTGTTGGAAAAGCATATTTATCCATCAGAAGAGTATCGTGAGACCTTCTATTGCGGTTGCTCCTATAATGGAGAGAAGCAAGTTGATGCAGACAGCTGCGGGTATGAGCCTCGTAAGAATGCCAAGCGCGGTAAGCGGATTGAGTGGGAGCACATCGTTCCTGCCTCTCGCTTTGGCAAAACGCGCGCTTGTTGGACAGAGGGTGATCCGGCCTGCACCACCAAGAAGGGCAAGGCTTACAAGGGTCGTCGATGCTGTTCCAAGGTGGATGAAGAGTTCAAACGCATGGAAGCCGACCTGCACAATCTGGTCCCAGCGGTTGGCGAGTTGAATGGTGATCGCTCCAACTTCCGCCTCGCTGTGATTGAAGGGGAAGATCGGACTTACGGCGCCTGTGATTTTGAGATTGACCGGGAACGAAAAGTTGCCGAGCCAATGGCTGAGACACGCGGGGATATCGCACGGATCTACCTCTACATGCAGGAGACCTATGGCATGCCGTTGACAGAGACAGAGGTGAAGATGTTCAACCAGTGGATGGCTGAGGATCCAGTCTCAGAAGAAGAGCAATTGCGAGATGCGCGTATTTTGGAAATTCAGGGCAACACCAACCCGCTTATCTCGGTAGGTTTCTAACCCGCCATCAATTTCACTTCCTACCGTCATAATTGTGTACCGACACATCATCTACCCTAGGGTAAGATGTTATGACGCTGGGAGGGTACAATGGCAGTTCAAACCGAGAATCTGAAATTCCTCGTTGGTCCGAAAACAGTCCTCGATCATTTGCCGGATAATCCGCTGGATGATCTGGAGGGCGAGATTATTGCGTTTATCGATGCTGCAGTGCGAAGTCTCGACATAGCAATTCAAGAAATAGACAATAAACGCATAACCAACGCAATAATTAACGCAAAACGGCGCGGCGTGCGGGTGCGAGTGGTATCCGAGGCGGATTATCTAAGCGTGGATGAGCCTGCGGATGACCCGCATACCAGTGACCCTCGTGTTGAGAACGAGGTGAACCGCCAGCTTCATGCGGCGCTACTGCGTTCCAAAGTGTGGGTACGGACGGATTTTAACCCACGGATATTCCATCAGAAATTCATCATTCGTGACGGCAATGCTGTTCTGACCGGCTCCACAAACTTCACGGAGACCGGCACGCATCGCAATCTGAACCATCTTCTTATCATCAAGGATGAGAAGGTCGCTGACATCTTTGAGCGGGAATTCAGGGAGATTAAACGCGGAAGATTTGGCCGCTACAGCGTGGATGAGAATGAGTCCGAAAACACACCGAAAGAGGTGGTGGTTGACGACATCCGCGTGAAAGTTTGCTTTGCGCCGGACCATGCGCCGGAGATGGAAGTCACGAAACAGATGACGAAAGCTAAGGAACGGGTGGACTTTGCGATCTTCACCTTCTCCAAAAGCTCCGGCATTGATGATGCCATGTTGCTGCTGATGGAAGCAGGAAGACAGGTGCGCGGTGCTCTTGACGCCCGGCAAGGCGGGCAGGATTGGGCCGCGACGCAGCCTCTTGCAGAAGCTGGCGCTGATCTGCACTTCGTTCGCGGATCGAGCCGGATTGGCAAGCTGCATCATAAGCTTATGGTGATTGACGATAGCATCATGATTGTTGGCAGTTTCAACTACACTGGCCCTGCGAACCGGTTTAATGACGAGAATATCGTTGTTCTGGGGGATTCCGTTGCCCCAACGGAGAACCAGAAACGGTTTGCGATGGCGGCACGGCAGGAGATTGACCGGATCATCAGCGACCACGGGGAACCAATCGTGATCGACTAAATCTGCTCAGCCATTTCGTAAAGGCGTGAATGTTTATCTTTTGGTAACCATTCAGCCAGATTTGGCGCTTACACTTGGCGAATGGCAAATTCCCTGGATAGCGGCGAAGACTTACTCATCATCTGCAAACCAGATGTTACCGCAGCGATTGAAGACTGGATTGATCATCTTGGCTCCGAACGGCGACTGGCTGAGCGGACACTGGAAGCGTATGAGCGCGACACGCGTCAGTTCCTGCGTTTCATGACCAGCTATGAGGGTGAGCCAGTTGCTCTGCGGCATCTGGAGTCGTTGAAACCAAAAGACTTTCGCGGCTTTCTGGCAACGCGTCGGAAAGACGGCGCGCAGACGCGGACGCTTGCTCGCGGTCTGGCTGGTATTCGCTCGTTCCTCTCGTTTCTGGAGGAGCGCGGCGAGGTGAATGCGGCCGGTGCTGCAGCGGTGCGTACGCCGAGACTTCCCCGCAGCTTACCCAAGCCTATCCCCGTTGAGGAGGCCAAAGCTATCGTCAGCAGCGATCTGGCTTTCGAGGATACTCCCTGGGTTGAAGCGCGCAATGCTGCGGTGTTTACTCTCCTGTACGGCTGCGGACTTCGCATCTCTGAAGCGTTGTCTCTGACACCGGCGACGGCACCGAAAGAAGGCGATAAGTCTTTGAAAGTGCGCGGTAAAGGTAATAAGGAACGGCTTGTTCCGGTTTTGCCTGTGGTCGTTGAAGCTATTGAAGCTTACAAAGATCAATGCCCCTATGACCTTTCAGCGAACTCGCCCCTCTTCCGCGGTGTTCGCGGTGGAGCGCTCAACGCTCGCATGATTCAGCTGGCCATGCAAAAAATCCGCAGTGCACTTGGGCTTCCGGATACGGCTACTCCCCATGCATTGCGCCATTCCTTTGCGACGCATTTGCTGTCTGAAGGCGGGGATTTGCGGAGCATTCAGGAGCTTTTGGGCCACGCAAGCCTTTCTACCACGCAGATTTATACGGAAGTGAACAGTGCACAGCTGTTGGATGCCTACGACAAAGCACATCCGCGCCGTTGATAGGTTGTCCCCCTCCTCCACATCGCCTTGATCTCCTCCGGCAGACCCCTTAGGTTCAGAGCTGTGAAACGGGGTGCCCGGCACTTGTGTCGTGGCTGAGATCATACTCGATGAACCTGATCTGGATAATTCCAGCGAAGGGAGCACTCACACCGTGTTGGGGGACAGTTTCTTCTGGCAATATGCCAAGGCCCTGACACCAGCTCTCTTTCGCACAACAAGACCGAGGATAAAAATGGGTCGTGTCGAAAGCGCTTGCGCAACTCTTTCCGCAATTCGTGAAAACAGTCCACTCGTCCATAACATGACGAACATCGTGGTGGCGAACACCACTGCCAACGCCCTGCTGGCGATTGGTGCTTCTCCTGCCATGGTAGATGGACCAGAGGAAGCCCCTGAACTTGCAAGTGTTGCAGGGGCATTAGTGGTCAACGTAGGCACCGTTACTCCTGCGCAAGCAGAGGCGATGAAGCTGGCAACAGCTGCAGCTCACAAGGCTGGTCGTCCATGGGTGCTGGACCCGGTGGCTGTCGGCGCCCTCACCTTCCGCACTAAACTTGCTGCTGAATTGCTGGAGAATAAGCCGAGCGTCATTCGCGGTAATGCCTCTGAAATCATGGCACTTGCCGGTCAGGGTGCAGGCGGAAAAGGCGTTGATAGCACGGATAGCTCTGAGACTGCTCTGGCTGGTGCGAAAGAGCTGGCGAAACAGACTGGTGCTGTGGTTGTTGTCTCTGGTCCGGTCGACTTCATCACTGACGGCACGCGCACTGCTGAAGTCGCCAACGGGGATAAGATGATGCCATACGTGACTGGCCTCGGCTGCACGGCAACGGCCCTCACTGGCGCAACGCTCGCAGTTTGCGATGATCCGTTTGATGCTGCAGTCGATGCAATGGTTTTCCTCGGTGTAACTGGTGAGATTGCTGCGAAAGATACCGCAGGACCAGCAAGTTTGCAGTTGGATATCATCAATGGTCTCTATCAGCTGAACGGTGATATCCTCAATGCAACAGCTCGGGTTGAGATGCATGAAGCCGTTGCTTGATCTTTCCGTATATCTAGTGCTGGGGCCGCAAGACTGCCCTGGCCAGGATCCCGTCAACATCGCAGTCGCAGCCGCTCAAAACGGTGCTACTGTGGTGCAACTGCGCGATAAAACTGGCAGCACCAAAGAGCAGATTGAGCTGGCAGAACGGCTGATGCAGGCGCTTAAACCGCTCAATGTGCCTTTGATCGTCAATGACCGTGTAGATGTTGCGCTGGCCGTTGATGCCGATGGTGTTCATGTTGGACAAGATGACATGAACGCCACTAAAGCGCGGGAATTGATCGGGGCAGATAAGCTGCTTGGACTGTCGGTGAGCACTCAGGATGAGCTGGACGCTGCGGACATTGCAGCCTGCGATTACCTCGGCATCGGCGCATGCTTTCCGACCAACAGCAAAGATGATGCAGCTGATGTGGGGATGCAGAACTTTGCTGGCTTAACTGCTCAATCACAGCTGCCTGTTGTTGGGATTGGCGGAATTTCTCTTGCCAATGCGGATCAAGTGATCAAAGCTGGGGCTGATGGTGTTGCTGTCATTTCAGCAATCTGTGGGGCACCCAGTGCTGCGGAAGCTACGCGCAAGCTTCAGGAAATCGTCAAAAGCGTAAAAGACCTAGGGTGATAGGATAAAACACGCATTTACTCCTCACAGAGCCCATCTACATTGATATATGAGAGAACTGAAGTTTGGTGCATTCATTGAGTTCATGCAAATCGCTCCAAGCTTTTGTTTTAAACGCATCACCAGTGTTTTCCTCTGAGGTGCGTTTCTGGCGGGGGGCCGTTCGTCATGAAGCTTAGTCAAACAACGTTCATGTGCACGCTGTTCAGCACATTCGCTTTCTTTGCCTCTGAAGGACAAGCCCAAACCGCCTGCGAAGTCCGCAAATCTGAGATGGCAGAGCTGGGCAACTGGGAGAACCCAAAGGCACGGCTGAAAGAGCTTTCTCAGATTGAGGTGGAAGGCGAATGCATTGATAACCAACTGGTGGTTCGCGCCCGTGCTTTTACAAGCTGTTCCCCCCGAGACTGCAAATGGGGCTGGGCTGCGGGGCAGTTGAGTTTCTCTGGTGTGTTGACGTTTCGGTTCGGTGGGTTCTTTAAGGCTCAGTATATTGAACTACGGCCAATGGGTCAGCGTATTCAGGCCTATGTGCGGACCGAGAACCATGATCCAACCATTCCCAACAAGACGCGCAGTTACATCCTGATCCGTCAGTAAAGCTGCCTGCTTTGCAGTAGGAGCGTTTGAGCTGCTTTACTTTTTTCCTTGCGTATCTTTTTCCGAAAACCGGTACCCACTTTTCGGAGATACACCAATAAAAAAAGCCGCCTCAGTTTCCTGAAGCGGCTTTCTCTTAATCTGATCAGCTCAGATTACATATGAATTGGCTTTGCAAATGTCGCCATAGCAGCTTCTTTCACTGCTTCGGACATTGTTGGGTGCGCATGACAGGTGCGACCCAGATCTTCTGAAGATCCGCCAAATTCCATCAGAACACATGCTTCGTGGATCATCTCGCCAGCACCGAAGCCAACGATGTGAACGCCGAGAACACGATCTGTTTCTGCGTCAGCCAGAACTTTCACGAAACCGTCGGTGTGCAGCATTGCTTTTGCACGACCGTTTGCAGAGAACGGGAACTTGCCAGACTTGTACTTGATGCCGTCTGCTTTCAGCTCTTCTTCGGTTTTACCAACGCTGGCAACCTCTGGAGAGGTGTAAACAACGCCTGGGATGACGTCATAGTTTACGTGACCAGCCTGGCCGGAGAGCATCTCAGCAACTGCAACGCCTTCGTCTTCAGCTTTGTGAGCAAGCATTGGGCCTGCAATCACATCACCGATCGCATAGATGCCATCAACGTTGGTTTTGTAGTGGTTGTCTGTCTTCACGCGGCCGCGCTCGTCCAGCTCAACGCCTGCTTCAGCAAGGCCGAGGCCTTCAGTGTAAGGACGGCGGCCGATAGCAACGAGAACCACATCAGCGTCCAGAGTTTCAGCTGCTGCTTCACCAGCTGCAGGCTCTACAGTCACCTCCAGAGAGCGACCTTTTTTCTGAACTGCTGTTACCTTGGAGGACAGCTTGAACTTCAGGCCCTGCTTTTTCAGCATACGCATGAACTGCTTGGAAACGTCCGCATCCATTGGGCCAAGGATCTTGTCCATAAACTCAACAACAGTCACTTCAGCGCCGAGACGTGCGTAAACGGAACCAAGCTCAAGGCCGATCACGCCTGCACCAACGACAGTCATGCGGTTAGGCACTTTTTCCAGAGACAGAGCACCGGTTGAAGATACGATGGTCTTCTCATCGATCTCGATGCCTGGCAGAGGCATGACGTCAGAACCAGTTGCGATAACGATGTTCTTGGTCTCAACGATGGAAGTGGAGCCGTCTTCAGCTTTTACTTCTACGCGGCCAGCGCCAAGCACACGGCCAACACCGCTGTGAACGTCGATCTTGTTCTTTTTGAAGAGGTAATCGATGCCGGTTACGTTGCCATCGATGACTTTGTCTTTGTGCGCCTGCATTGCCTTCCAGTCCACTTTTGGCTTGGAAGTTTTAATGCCGAGGGTTTCAAAGCTATGGCTTGCTTCCTCAAACATTTCAGAGGCATGCAGCAGAGCTTTGGACGGAATACAACCGATGTTCAGGCAAGTACCACCATGGGTCTTACGTTTCTCAACAACGGCGACTTTCATGCCGAGCTGAGCTGCCTTGATTGCACAAACATAGCCGCCTGGGCCTGTTCCGATGACAACGAGATCGTAGGACATTTGCTAATCCCTGTAAGTAGTCGGGGGAAGGCAGCGACGAGATAAGTGCGCCAATCACCCTTTAAAGCAAATGTGCCCGGACAGTGCCGGGCACGCTTATATTAGAGGTCCAGAACCAGACGCTGTGGATCTTCAAGGCTCTCTTTAACGCGAACCAGGAAGGTCACTGCCTCTTTGCCGTCAACGATACGGTGATCGTAGGACAGAGCCAGGTACATCATCGGACGGATTTCGACCTGACCGTTGATTGCGACCGGACGCTCCTGAATTTTGTGCATGCCGAGGATACCGGACTGCGGTGCATTCAGGATTGGAGAGGACATCAGGGAACCGTAAACACCACCGTTGGAGATGGTGAAGGTGCCACCCTGCATGTCTGCCATGGAGAGCTTGCCGTCACGACCTTTGCGGCCGAGGTTGCCGATCTCTTTTTCGATCTCAGCGATGGACATCTGGTCAGCATCGCGAACCACAGGAACAACGAGACCCTTCGGTGTGCCAACAGCAACGCCGATATGTGCGAAGTTCTTGTAGATGATGTCGGTGCCATCGATCTCAGCGTTTACAGCTGGGATTTCTTTGAGAGCATGGGTCACTGCTTTGGTGAAGAAACCCATGAAGCCGAGCTTAACGCCGTGCTTCTTCTCGAAGATATCCTTGTACTGCTTGCGCAGATCCATGATCGGCTTCATGTCCACTTCGTTGTAAGTGGTCAGCATAGCCGCGGTGTTCTGAGCATCTTTCAGGCGGCGCGCAATGGTCTGGCGCAGCTTGGTCATGCGAACACGTTCTTCACGAACTTCATCAGCCGGAGCAGATGGTGCGCGAACAGCGACAGGAGCCGGTGCAGCTACTGCTGCAGGAGCAGCGGTTACGCCAGCAGCTACAGCTGCGAGAACATCACCTTTGAGAACCTGACCGCGCTTGCCGGAGCCTGCAACCTGATCAGCGGAGAGGCCTTTTTCAGCCATCATCTTTGCTGCAGATGGTGCAGGAGGCATGCTGGAACCGGATACTGCTGGTGCAGGAGCAGCGGCAGCCTGAGCTGCTACAGCAGCAACTGCTGCACCCTCGCCTTTAGCGATCTTGCAGAGCAGGTTGCCTGGCTCAACAGTTGCGCCAGTTGCCTGAGCAATCTCAACAACAGTACCAGCAACTGGGCTAGGTACTTCCTGAGCAGCTTTGTCAGTTTCCAGTTCAACGAGGATGTCATCAGCCTTGACAACATCACCCACCTTCACGGACCACTCACCAACTTCAGCTTCAGTGACACTTTCACCAGCGGAAGGTACGAGCACTTCAATTGTCTCAGCAGGTGCTGCAGATGTAGCTGGTTCAGCCTTAGCTGCCGGAGCAGCTGCTGCGCCAGCAGCGCCTTCAGCAATAGCGCCAAGAAGTGCGCCAACTTCAACAGTGTCGCCTTCTTTCACGTCGATGCTTTCCAGCTTGCCAGCAACAGGAGCAGGCACTTCAACAGTCACTTTGTCTGTTTCCAGCTCAACGATTGGTTCGTCTGCATTCACCGCATCGCCCGGTTTTTTGAACCATTGAGCGATTGTTGCCTCGGTTACGGATTCACCCAGAGTGGGTACTCGAATTTCCGTCGCCATTGTCTCTATCTCTTTTCGTTTCAGGGCCCCTGAAAGGCCTCTCGGACTTTACCTGATTACGAGGTACTTACTCGGCGAATGCATCGTCGAGGAAAGCTTGTAGCTGAGCCAAGTGCTTTGACATCAAGCCGGTTGCTGTTGCAGCAGCTGGTGGACGGCCAACGTAACGTGGGCGATGCACTTTTGCATTCACATGCTCCAGAACCCATTCAATGTACTGCTGAATGAAGAACCAGGAGCCCATGTTCTTTGGCTCTTCCTGACACCAGACTACGTCTGCATTCTTGAAGCGCGCCATCTCTACACATAGGGATTTGGTAGGGAATGGGTAGAGCTGCTCAACGCGGAGGATGTAAACATCGTTGATGTTACGCTTCTCACGCTCTTCAAGCAGGTCATAGTAGACCTTACCAGTACAGAGGATCACGCGACGGATGTCTTCATCCTTCTTCAGCTCAACAGTTGAACCTGGGTTCGTCTGAGCATCATCGTGAAGGAGACGGTGGAAGCTCTCGTCCGCGCCAAAGTCTTCCAGCTTGGAAACTGCTCGCTTGTGGCGGAGCAGAGACTTCGGTGTCATCAGAACGAGTGGCTTACGAATGTCACGCTTCAGCTGACGGCGCAGGATGTGGAAGTAGTTTGCAGGCGTTGTACAGTTCGCAACCTGCATGTTGTCTTCCGCGCACATCTGCAAGAAGCGCTCAAGGCGTGCAGAGGAGTGCTCTGGGCCCTGGCCTTCGTAGCCGTGTGGCAGCAAGCAAACCAGACCGGACATACGCAACCATTTACGCTCACCAGAAGAGATGAACTGGTCGAACAGCACCTGAGCACCGTTTGCGAAGTCGCCGAACTGTGCTTCCCACATGGTCAGCGCGTTTGGCTCAGTCAAGGAGTAACCGTATTCGAAGCCCAACACCGCTTCTTCAGAAAGCATGGAGTTGATTACTTCGTAGCGGCCCTGCTTTTCACCAACGTGGTTCAGCGGGATGTAACGGCCTTCGTCTTCCTGATCGTAAAGAACGGAGTGACGCTGAGAGAAAGTACCGCGCTCACAGTCCTGACCAGACAGGCGAACGGAATGGCCTTCTTTCAGAAGAGAACCGAATGCGAGCGCTTCACCCATTGCCCAATCGATACCTTCACCGGTTTCGATCATTTTGGCACGGTTGCTCATAAAGCGACGGATGGTGCGGTGTGCGTTGAAGTCGTCCGGCACGGAAGAGAGCTTCTCGCCGATAGCCTTCAGATCTTCGAAAGGCATGCCTGTAGAACCACGGCGTGGCTCGTCGACTTCCTTAGCAACCTTCATCTTAGACCAGCGACCATCCAGCCAGTCAGCCTTATTTGGCTTGTAGGTCTGGCCAGTTTCGAACTCACGGTCCAGATGCGCACGCCAGTCAGCTTTTGCCTTCTCAACGTCTTCAGCGGACATCAGGCCTTCTTTGACCAGCTTGTCAGCGTAGATCTGCAGAGTTGTCGCGTGCTTACGGATCTTGCGGTACATGATTGGCTGCGTGAACGCAGGCTCGTCGCCTTCGTTGTGGCCGAAGCGACGGTAACAAATCATGTCGATCACAACCGGCCGACCGAACTTCTGACGGTACTCAATCGCAATCTTCGCAGCGTAGGTAACAGCTTCTGGATCGTCGCCGTTTACGTGGAAGATTGGCGCTTCAATCACTTTCGCCACATCAGAAGGATATGGAGAAGAGCGTGAGAAACGTGGATTGGTTGTGAAGCCGATCTGGTTGTTAATGATGAAGTGGATGGAACCACCAGTACGGTGACCGCGCAGTGCGGACAGACCGAAACATTCAGCAACAACACCCTGACCAGCGAATGCAGCATCACCGTGCAGAAGCAGCGGAAGAACGTTGTCACGCTCAACTTCCGTTGTTTCTTTCCAGTCTGCCAGCTGGTCCTGTTTTGCGCGTACCTTACCCAGAACAACCGGGTTTACGATCTCAAGGTGAGACGGGTTCGCAGTCAAAGACAGGTGAACGTTGTTGTTGTCAAAGGAACGGTCAGAAGATGCACCGAGATGGTACTTCACGTCGCCGGAGCCTTCCACATCATCAGGAGCGTAGGAACCGCCCTTGAACTCGTGGAAGATTGCCCGGTGAGGCTTGCCCATCACCTGAGACAGAACGTTCAGGCGGCCACGGTGTGCCATGCCCAGAACGATGTCCTGTACGCCAAGAGCACCACCACGCTTGATGATCTGCTCAAGTGCAGGGATCAGTGCTTCGCCACCGTCCAGACCAAAACGCTTGGTACCGGTGTATTTTACGTCGAGGAATTTCTCGAAGCCTTCAGCCTCAACCAGTTTGTTGAGGATCGCCTTCTTACCTTCCGGAGTAAAGGCAACATGCTTGTCCGGACCTTCGATGCGCTCCTGAAGCCATGCTTTTGCAGCAGGATCAGAGATGTGCATGAACTCAACACCAAGGGTGGAGCAATAAGTCCGTTTCAGAATGTCCAACATCTCGCGGATGGTGGCGAATTCCATACCCAGAACGTTGTCCAGGAAGATCTTCCGATCCCAGTCCTGTTCAGAGAAGCCATAGGTCGCGGGATGCAACTCTTCGTGGTCACCAGGAACAGCCAGACGGAGCGGGTCAAGATCAGCATGCAAATGGCCGCGCATACGGTATGCACGGATCATCATGATAGCGCGGACACTGTCACGTGTTGCCTGCAGCACCTGATCTTCGGTTAGCTCGACGCCATTTTTCTTGGCTGTGGACTTGATCTTCTTGCTGACTTCTTTCTCAGCAGGCCAATCGCCATCAAGAGCTGAAACCAGTTCACCGTTTGCTGGAACTGGCCAGTCAGAACGCTTCCAGGTCGCTCCACGAGCTTCCTTGATTACGTCCTCTGGATTGTCCTGAAGCGAAGAAAAGAATTCTTTCCACTCGGGATCGAGTGAATTCGGGTTTTCCTGATATTGAGCATAAAGCTCTTCAATATAAGGAGCGTTGGCGCCGTATAGAAACGACGTCAGCGCGAATACGTTGTTCGCGTCCTGCCGAGCCATCGTTTTTAAGCGGACTTTTGATCCGCCCTACTTTCTTTGGGCGGGTGTCACACACCACATACCCTTGGGTCCCGCGACTGACAGTAAGCCTGGGGACTTACTGCCTCCTCAAGGACTGTCGATGAAAGTGATTCACCGACAGTCGATTTAGTATGCCTCCTAAATAGTGTAGGAGGTGTAATTTTTAAGCGCCCTGCTTCAATTCTTCGAGAAGAGCAACAAGGGTTTTGCCAAGCTTCGCAGGAGATGGAGATACACGGATACCCGCATCTTCCATTGCTGCGATCTTGTCATCTGCACCACCTTTACCGCCAGAGATCACAGCACCTGCGTGACCCATGGTACGGCCTGGAGGCGCTGTACGACCTGCGATGAAGCCAACCATTGGCTTCTTGCGGCCTTTAGCAGCCTGTTCTTTCAGCCACTCAGCAGCTTCTTCTTCAGCAGAACCACCGATCTCACCGATCATGATGATGGATTCTGTTTCTGGGTCGTCCAGGAACAGGTCCAGCATGTCGATGAACTCGGTACCCTTAACCGGGTCACCACCGATACCAACAGCAGTGGTCTGGCCGAGGCCTTCTGAGAAGTCTGGAACACAGCTTCATAAGTCAGGGTACCTGAGCGGGACACGATGCCAACATTACCCTTTTTGAAGATAGAACCAGGCATGATGCCGATTTTACATTCTTCAGGGGTCAGAACGCCTGGGCAGTTCGGGCCAAGCAGACGGCTGTTGGAGTTGTCGAGGCGAGCTTTCACCTTCACCATGTCTGCAACTGGGATACCCTCAGTGATACAAACGATGAATGGGATTTCTGCGTCGATTGCTTCGATGATTGCAGCTGCTGCACCTGCTGGTGGAACATAAACTACAGAAGCGTTTGCACCGGTTGCCTCTTTAGCTTCTTTAACGGAAGCGAAGATTGGCAGTTCAGCTGCGGAATCCAGGCCAGAAGACCAGGTTTCGCCGCCTTTTTTAGGGTGTACGCCAGCAACCATTTTGGTGCCGAAGTATGCCAGTGCCTGCTCAGTGTGGAATGTGCCGGTTTTGCCGGTCAGACCCTGAACAATAACTTTGGTGTCTTTATCTACGAGGATGGACATTATGCGACCTCCTTCACAGCAGCTACGATTTTCTGAGCTGCGTCATCGAGATCGTCAGCAGGAATAACATTCATGCCGCTCTCGTTGATGATCTTTTTGCCAAGCTCAACGTTGGTGCCCTCAAGACGCACAACGAGTGGAACCTGCAGGCCAACTTCTTTAACAGCAGCCAGCACGCCTTCTGCGATAACGTCACAGCGCATGATGCCGCCGAAGATGTTAACCAGAATGCCCTGTACGTTTGGATCAGACGTGATGATCTTAAACGCAGAGGTTACTTTCTCTTTGGTAGCGCCTCCACCAACGTCGAGGAAGTTTGCAGGCTCAGCACCATACAGCTTGATGATGTCCATGGTCGCCATAGCGAGACCAGCACCGTTCACCATGCAGCCGATGTTACCGTCTAGAGCAACGTACGCGAGGTCGTGCTTGGAAGCTTCGATCTCTTTTTCGTCTTCTTCGGTCTTATCGCGCAGAGCAACGATGTCTTCGTGGCGGAACAGTGCGTTGCCGTCGAAGGATACTTTCGCATCCAGAACGCGCAGACGACCGTTTTCCATGACGATCAGCGGGTTGATTTCGAGAAGCGCCATATCCTTTTCTACAAATGCTTTGTAGAGGATTGGGAACAGCTTCATGCCGTCTTTGCGTGCTTCACCTTCAAGCTTGAGAGTGTCGCAAAGCGCAGCAGCTTTCTCTTCAGTCACGCCTTCCAATGGATTGATTGGCAGGGTGAGGATCTTTTCAGGAGTTGCGTGTGCAACTTCTTCGATGTCCATGCCGCCTTCGGTGGATGCTACGAAAGCAACCTGACCACAAGTACGGTCTACCAGAAGGGAGAGGTACAGTTCGCGATCGATGTCTGCACCGTCTTCAATGTAAAGACGGTTTACAACTTTACCTGCGTCACCGGTCTGAGCGGTTACGAGGGTGTTGCCAAGCATCTCATTCGCGTGGGACTCAACTTCGTCCTTGCTGAATGCCAAGCGAACGCCGCCCTTTGCGTCTGGGCCGAGTTCCTTGAACTTACCTTTACCACGGCCACCGGCGTGGATCTGGGACTTCACAACCCAAAGCGGGCCAGGAAGTTTATCTGCCGCAGCTTTTGCTTCGTCTGCGGAGAAAATTGCGACACCTTCAGCAACCGGTGCGCCGTATTCTTTCAGGACTGCTTTAGCCTGATACTCATGAATGTTCATCTGCACTTCCCATTCTAAGGGCCCTGCCGGAGCAGGAAGCTAGACTGGCAACGACAATTGCTGCCAGCCTTTCAGATCAAAGCTTGCCTGGCTTATGCCAGAGCAGGCTGGATTTTCTTACAAGCGTCAACGAGACCGTTTACGGAAGCAACGGACTTGTCGAACATAGCTTTTTCATCGCTATTGAGATCGATTTCAATGATACGTTCGATGCCATTTGCGCCGATAACGGTTGGCACGCCAACGTACATATCTTTCTGACCGTACTGACCATCAAGATGAGCCGCACATGGAAGAACGCGCTTTTTATCTTTCAGGTAGCTCTCAGCCATCTGGATAGCAGAAGCAGCTGGTGCGTAGAATGCGGAACCAGTTTTCAGCAGGCCTACGATCTCTGCGCCACCATCACGGGTGCGCTGTACGATTTCTTCCAGACGCTCTGCAGTGAGCCAGCCCATCTTAACAAGATCGGTCAGAGGCACACCGGCAACGGTGGAGTAACGTGTCAGCGGAACCATGGTGTCGCCGTGACCGCCAAGAACGAATGCGGTTACGTCTTCTACGGATACGTTGAATTCTTCAGCGAGGAAGTAGCGGAAGCGCGCGCTGTCCAGAACACCAGCCATGCCGACAACTTTGTTTGCTGGCAGACCAGAGAACTTCTGGAGAGCCCAAACCATTGCGTCGAGCGGGTTGGTGATGCAGATAACGAATGCGTCTGGTGCGTACTTCTTAATACCAGCACCAACCTGTTCCATAACCTTCAGGTTGATTTCAAGCAGGTCATCACGGCTCATGCCAGGTTTACGAGGAACACCTGCGGTCACGATGACGACATCAGCGCCTTCGATACCTTCATAGGTGTTGGTGCCAGACAGACCTGAGTCAAAGCCATCAACCGGAGAAGATTCTGCCAGGTCCAAAGCCTTACCCTGAGGCATACCTTCAGCGATATCGAACAGAACGATATCACCCAGTTCTTTCAGACCAGCGAGGTGTGCAAGTGTGCCACCAATCTGACCAGATCCAATCAAAGCAATCTTGTTGCGCGCCATGAGAAGCTCCCCTTTACGTAACATAGAACCATGATATATGGTGCCTATTTGTCGCAGTGGGTAGCGTTTTTGACGCATGTGCGCAACCCAAATGAAGCACACATCCGCGTTATTTTCCGTAAAATGACGTTTTTTTAGCAGTTTGGATAAGCTCTCAATACGTCATTTCTGAAAATATTTAAATTTTTTCAGTTTTAGGTATTCTGCTCATGCATCAAGTACTCTTCCGAACGCATTTCAATGAGCCGCGAAGCAGTCCGATCGAACTCAAAAGCTTCCGTTCCAGAAGAGGCGACATAGAGGTCTTGCGGCTCTGCGCCTGCCTGAATCACGAGATGGACGTGATTGTCATATAGCGTATCGATCAGATTAATGAATCGCTTAGCCTCATTCCGACGTGTCTTGTCCAGGACGGGCACACCTTCGAGGAAAACTGTGTTGAAAGCATGTGCAATACGCAGATAATCGGATGGTCCCAGCGGGGTGCAGCAGAGCTCCTGGAATGTGAACCAGGCAATCGCGCTACAAGTCCGGCTTACCGGGATTTTCCGACCCTTGTTTTCCAGCTCAACCAGATGGCATTGAAGGCCATAAGTCATGCTGTCCCAGAGCTTCTCCATGCGCTGCAGGCTTTCCGGGCCAAGTGGCTCCAGGTACGTGTCTGAGCCGGAGAGCTTTTCAAGGCGATAATCGGTGGGGGCATCAAGGTGCAGAATATTCATCCGCTCATTCAGAGAACGGATGAATGGAAGAATGTGATTTCTATTCAGTCCGTCCTTATAGAGCTCGTCTGGCACCACGTTTGAGGTGCACACGACAACAACACCAGCCTCGAACAACTTGCCAAACAGTCGGCCGAGCAACATGGCGTCAGCAATGTCCGTGACAGTGAACTCGTCAAAACAAAGGAGGCGCGTTTCGCTGGCGATCTGCTCGGCAATCGGGATGATTGGATCGCGATCCTTGATGGTGCCAGCGCTGATCTGCTTTCGGACGATAAACACGCGGTCATGAACCTCCTCCATGAACTCGTGAAAGTGAGAGCGGTGTTTCTTAGGCTCCGGACTGAGATCGAAGAACAGATCCATAAGCATGGTCTTGCCGCGTCCAACGGAACCCCAGACATAGAGCCCCTTGGTGAACTCCTGCTCTTCCTTGCCCTTGCCAAACAAGCGTCCCAGCAGGCCTTTCTTCTCTTCTGGCTTTCGCTGTGCCATTTCGGCTGTCAAAGCATCAAGAGATTTTGCCACCTGAATCTGCGCTGGGTCTGCTTCCAGATCGCCCCGCGCGACCATTGCTTCATAGTTGGCAAGGACGGTTGTTAGGTTAGACGTATTCTCAAGCACGGAGCTCACATTCCTTAAGCTGATTTTTTGAAGGGCAAATCACCCGGCCCATTGGGCATATTTGCCCATGGCATAATGGAGAGCGCTACCCAGACGCAAGTACAATAGGGTTTATTCGTAAAACCAATGCCTCACATCTCATCAAAATCTACGGCGTACTTGCACAAACACAAAAAGCGCTGCGCCTGATACCAGCGCAACGCTTCTAAACTTATAAAACCATCAACTGATGATTAGCGGGCGAAGTTGATTGGAGCGCCGTTCGCTGTCTGGCCGGAGAAGTTGGTTCCGCCACCAGAAAGGGTCGCTACATTTCCGCCGCCAGCGTCTTTCAGGACAACCTGATTGCCATTCAGATTCCATGCGGAGATCTGAGAGAGTGTTGCATCGCTACAGCCGCGGGTGTTCGCGCGGTAGCCGCCACTCCATTTGGTCAGGGTCATGAAGAGCTTACAGTTGTCGCCGCCTGAAGAAACGCTCCAGCCGCCTAGCAGGTCAGTCCGGCCTACGGAGCCGCCTGTTGCGTTTACGTTTGGAGCAGGTGGTGCAGAAACAACCTGAGAGTTAGCGTTTGCGTCCTGACCATCAACCAGGATCTGGCCTTCAGAGCCTGGCTGACCAGGTGTGATCGGCGACAGCGTCTGGCCTTCGATTGGTGAGATCGGGGAAGCAGGCAACGGAGAGACATAGCTACGGGTATACGTCGTCCGTTGGCACGCCATAGTGGAAAGTGCAATTACAGAAACAAATGCAATCGTCAAACTACGATTCATAGTGGTGTCATCCCAGCCTTGTGAATTAAGGCGTATTAACCATAAAGACCTTAAGAAACTGCCCCTAAAACATGGCAGGTGAAAGGTTTAGCACTCAAAAAAATGTGAGTTTCCCACTGAAACCCCTGTTTCCTAGGGGAAATATGCGAAAATCTGACAACTACGATAAAGCATTGGGCCAGTGAAGCTTAACAAGCGGCACGCCAATTCAGAGAATCACTAGAAAATACCTTAGATGAGATTGCGAGATCTATAGATTCTTTAATTTTGTGGAATGCATCTGTGGCCTCTTTTATGTTTCGCGGCATGTTTTCATCTAGACAGATGTCCCAGTTCATCTTCACAGGTTGCCCAGGCCACATTGGTTGCTTGTCAAGAAGCACGCTTGTCTGAAGGCTTATTATGTAATCGGGCTGGGGTGCGTGCGGCAGCGAAAAAATGGTCCACGGCTTGGGATGGAGGCCACTCTCATCCATTCCATTGGTGAAAAGGACTTTCTGCGTGAGAGATACCATCTCTTCCCGAGGCAAGGGCCCTGCAGAGAAGGCACGCAACTCACCCATGGATGTGTGGTTAAGGTAAGCCTCAGCCGCCAGGCTCAGAAACGAGTTATCTACGCATACAAACAGTACATTTGCCTTGGTCATAGGCACGCCTCCACTGGAGCGCCGGACAGTGTCCAATCATTCGGTGTCATACGGTTCGAGCACTTCATAGTACCCTTTTTCTTCGGATCGATGACAACCGAACGATGCGCTTAAAATAAATGCGATTGATTTTGGATTGAGCGAAGCCAAGGCACAGAAATATTCGCCATATTGACTTCAAACCTAAGTGAACTCAGTTCACTTTGCTTCTCAACGCCTGTATAAAGGCTCCGATTTTCTTGATCTTGTTTGGAGCTTGCACAATGTCTTTTCCTTTATGGACAATTTTGATTGCCGGTCTGATGCCATGGCTATCTGTTCTTCCTGCCAAATTTTCGCGCAAATTCGACAATGCCAATCCAAGAGATCCTGAGTACTGGAAAGAAGGTTTCCGCCTGCGTGCTCGTTCCGCTGAGGTCAACGGCTACGAAGCATTTCCTCTTTTCGCAATTTCAGTTCTCGTTGCCCTTGCTTATGGCGGCAACCCAGACTGGATCGAAAGATTGTGCGGCCTGTTCATCGCGATGCGTCTTCTTTACGTCGCCTGCTATTGGCTCAACCGCGCGACCTTGCGCTCTCTAGTCTGGTTCGTTGGATTGGTCTGTTGTGTTGCGCTGTTCACGTCTCCGGCGTGGTCTTAACAGCAAGCGCTGAGGGTCATAATCCCCGCGATTTCAAGGTATTGTGAGAAAGGTAAAGACCTTTCTTGCGCAAACTGGCGCAGTTCTGCAGTTTCCGCAGCTCAGTAATCGCGAGAAGTAAACAGGCGGCCTTATCAGCCCCTTTAGTTTTTAGGGACGACTGCCCACTTCAGGAAGAATCTATCTGCCTGAGACGCTGTTTCTTGTGTGAACGCGCGTCGACGACGAGCCAACAAGGCGGGCCCGGCCTCCAGCTCTGACAGGATCAGATCATTGATTGCGCCTGCTGGACGAACAACATCCTTGATCATTCCAGCTTCACTGCGCTCAACCAGTTCTTCGATTTCACCGCGAAGGACTGGACGAATGAAGGTCGCTTCCGCGATTTCCATCAAGCGTGAAGGCGGAACGCCTTGATAGCGATTCTGGTTGTACCAGCGCAGGACTAGCGAGGAACGGATAAGATCATAAAGTCGCTCAGGAACGATCTCTGTCAGTGAAACCCCATCGAACCTGTGTTTTTGGCGCTCCAGCCTGTTGTAATGATAGAGGGCGAAACGGACAGGGTCGCAGTACTCAAGTGCGAAGGAAACCAGGGATTTCGGAAACTCATCGTGTCCTGCATATGGATCTTTCAACTGAACCCAATCCAGAGGCTCAGGATTACCCTTTAGCAAAGCGATCAGCGTCTTCTTAAGATCCCATCCAGACACGTTTGCTGGTGTGTTTACGTCAACTTCCAGCGTGTCTTCAGCAGGAAAAAGGGAGAGGTAGTGCTCAATTGACCGAATGTAGATGAACCGGCAATTGGCGTAGTAGTCCTCGGACTTCTTGTTGAGGTAGAGGTGCGAAAGATCGCCCGCGTGCAGAACACGCAGATTTCTCTCGTTTTCCAAATCACGAAAGCTCTTTTCAAGCTCAAAAAATACAGAAGAGCTTTCCGAACCGACCTGTGAAGGTGCACCCACCAATATTGCCTACCTGAAATCTAAGAGGCTTCCCCTCGTTGCACTTACCCTTGAACGCAATTCAGGGCAAGTGCACACGAGCAGTTTGCTCTCTAAGTTTTAGGAAAACAGAGAGGCATTGTGAAGATGTGCGGTGTCTTACTTCGCTTCTTCCAAAAGAGCATCAAATGCGCTCAGCGCCTCGGCAGCGTACATCAGGGAAGGTCCGCCGCCCATGTAAACCGCTACGCCGAGCGCTTCCATAAGCTCTTCGCGGGTTACGCCGTACTTGATGCAAGCTTTTGCGTGGTAGCCCAGGCATGCATCGCAGCGCGCAGCCACACCAATTGAGATTGCGATGAGTTCTTTCTGCTTTGGCTCAAGAGCACCGGTTCCGATCGCGCTTTTCGCGATTTCGCCAAATCCCTTCATTACGCCAGGGATGCCTGGGCGAAGTTCAGCGAGGCGACCGTCGGTTTGTTTCAGAAATTCTTGCCAATTCTCTACAGCCATGCTTCGACTCCTTTTATATTAGATATTACTAATACTAATAATTCACCGAAACCCAACAATGATAAAAATCAAAGAAATCACGCATAACGTATTAATATCATTCGTGTTTTTACATAATTTGCCTGTTAATGTGACGCTAACGTCATTGCAATCTTTACTCAGCTATGATTACTGAAGGAACTCTCGTTTTTTCATTTCGGAAATTAAGATGTCCATCGCAGAAATCCTGACTGCAAAGGGCCGTGCTGCTGATCTTCTCAGCGCTGCCCGTGATGCATTCCTCTCCCAAGGCTACAAGAAGACCTCGGTGAGCGAAATTGCTGATGCCTCAGGCATTTCGATGGCGCACATCTACAACTTCTATCCCAGCAAAATTGACCTTGCCTGTGCAGTGGTTGCTGCTGAGGTGGTGAAGCTTGTGGCACGTCTTGAAACTGCGACTGATCCCAATGCCAGCGCATCTGCACGTCTGAGCAAGTTCCTTTTGATGGAGTTTGAAGAGACATACCGGTTGCTGGAACTTAATCAGGGACTAGCTGACTGCCTGCAAGTGCTTGAACGCAAGCGCCCGGAAGACTTTGAGGAGCTGTTCCGGCTTGTTCGTCAACCGATGCATACTATCCTCCATTCCGGCAACCTTGCTGAAGAGTTTGACCTGCGTGAGGTTAGTCAGGTTGCGCGGAACATCCATGCGGCCACAATGAAGTTCCGCTTCCCTCAGCTACACAGCCAGGAACCGTATGACATTCAGCGCAAAGAGTGCATTGGCGTTATCAAGCTTGTGCTGAAGGGTGTTGAACGGCGCTAGAGAGTCGCTGATTTTTCGTAAACCGCATTCAATGGCGTTGACTGTTTCGTAGGGATTGCAGATTTCGCTCCCTTAAAACTTATAAAACAGCACGTACGCACTTGTCATTTCGAACTAGCATTAACGCAAATTTTCCTTTTTAAAATCAAGCATTTATAAAGATCACAGTTCTAGACTTATTTGTATCAAGTTACCTATCACGTCTGATTTTTTAGCCGTGTCATCCTCTTGCGTATTTTGGGGGAACCAATGAGTCGCTTAAGAGTATTTGCGTTTGCGGTATTGGGATTGCTCGGCTTCAGCAGCCATTCCTATGCTGTTGAATATCCACCCGGTGTTGAGGTGGAAGAACCCTATGAAGTTTATGAGGAAGAAGTTGTCGACGGGCTGATCACCCCGCCTGAGTATGACTGGGATGGTTTTTATCTCGGTGTTCAGGGCGGTTGGGCTCGCCTGCATGGCACGAACCGCTTCAATAACAGTGGCTCTCAGTACAATGGCGGCACTGTCGGTCTGTATGGCGGTTACAACTACACCTACCAGAACATTCTGATCGGCGTAGAAGGTGAAGGTGCCTATTGGGCCTTTGGTGAGCGTTCACGTGGTGAAATGTCCCTGCGCTCCGATTACTTCGCAGCAGCCAAGATCAGAGCTGGCCTGACTTATGATTGGTTTATGGCCTATGTGACTGGTGGTGCAGCGGTTTCTACCTTCCGCGCCTCAAATCCAAACTTTGGCCCCGGCACAGACAGCAACACAATGCTGGGCTGGGTTGGCGGCGCTGGCCTTGAGATGTTTGTCACAGAGCGGATTATCGTGCGCCTCGACTACGAACGCATCGTATTCCCGGGCCGCAGCTTCACCGTAGGCGGTACACGCTTCAAGGAAGACATCGACAGCGATGCAATCCGACTGGGTGTTTCCTATAAGTTCTAGGCTGTATTAGCCCCAAAATGAAAAAAGCCGCCTCATTTCAGTGAGGCGGCTTTTTGTGTTCTGATAGGTCGCTTGAACGCTGATTAGACGCGGCGCTCAACCATCATCTTCTTGATCTCAGCAATTGCCTTTGCAGGGTTCAGACCCTTAGGACATGCCTGAGAACAGTTCATGATGGTGTGGCAGCGGTACAGACGGAATGGATCTTCCAGATTGTCCAGACGCTCACCAGTTGCCTCATCACGGCTGTCGATCAGCCAACGGTATGCCTGCAGAAGGATAGCAGGGCCGAGGTAGCGATCACCATTCCACCAGTAGCTTGGGCAAGAGGTGGAGCAGCAAGCACACAGAATGCACTCATAAAGACCATCCAGTTTCTGGCGATCTTCGTAGGACTGCAGCCATTCTTTTTCAGGCTCAGGTGTGGTGGTTTTCAGCCATGGCTCGATAGAGCGATGCTGCGCGTAGAAGCGCGTCAGATCCGGTACAAGGTCCTTCACAACAGGCATGTGCGGCAAAGGATAAATCTTGACGATCTCGTGGGAACATTCGTCCGCACCCTTTGTACATGCCAGTGTGTTGGTTCCGTCGATGTTCATCGCACAGGAACCACAGATACCCTCACGACAAGAACGACGGAAAGTCAGTGTCGGATCGACCTTGTCCTTGATGTAGATGAGCGCATCCAGAACCATTGGGCCACACTCGTCAGCATCAACGTAGTAGGTGTCGATGCGCGGGTTGCGACCATCGTCTGGAGACCAGCGGTAGATGCGGTACTCACGTACGTTGGTGGCGCCTTCTGGTTTCGGCCAGACCTTGCCCTCTCCCATCCGGGAGTTTTTTGGCAGTTGGAATTCAGCCATAACAGTTACTCCTGGTTTCGGCGCCTTAGTAGACGCGGGCTTTCGGTGCGATCTTCTTCATGTCGATGCCACCCTGTTCGTAGGTGGTCAGCGGCTCAAGAACAACCGGACGGTAGCTGAGCGTCACCTTACCATCTTCGGAGAGATGGGAGATGGTGTGCTTGCGCCATTCGTCATCGTTACGACCACCTAGAGGACCATCTTTGTAGTCTTCACGAGCGTGCGCGCCACGGCTCTCTTTACGGGCTTCAGCGCCGTAAACAGTGGTGATCGCGTTGGCCATAAGGTTTTCGAGTTCGAGAGTCTCGACCAGATCAGAGTTCCAGATCATAGAGCTATCGGAAACGTGCAGATCGCTCAGTTCACCCCAGATTGCGGAGATGCGCTCACAACCCTGTTCCAGGCTTTCCTGAGTACGGAACACCGCAGCATCTTCCTGCATGGTCTTCTGCATCTTCAGGCGCAGGTCAGCGGTTGGAGTACCACCCTTCGCAAAGCGAAGCTTGTCGAAGCGCGCCATGATCTTCTGGCTGCTTGCTTCGTTTGGCTCTGGGATTGGAGCTTCGCGGTCAATCACTTCACCAGCGCGAATTGCTGCCGCACGACCGAACACAACAAGGTCAATCAGGGAGTTGGAACCGAGGCGGTTTGCACCGTGAACGGATGCACAGCCAGCTTCACCAACAGCCATCAGACCCGGCGCAACTGCGTTTGGATCGTCTTTGGTTGGGTTCAGCACTTCACCCCAATAGTTGGTTGGAATACCACCCATGTTGTAGTGAACGGTTGGCAGAACCGGAATTGGAGCCTTGGTTACATCAACGCCTGCGAAGATGCGTGCGCTCTCGGAGATGCCTGGAAGACGCTCTGCCAGCAGGTCAGGATCGAGGTGATCCAGATGCAGGAAGATGTGGTCTTTGTTTTTGCCAACACCACGGCCTTCGCGGATTTCCATTGTCATACAACGGGAAACAACATCGCGGGATGCAAGGTCTTTTGCGGAAGGTGCGTAACGCTCCATGAAGCGCTCACCTTCGGAGTTCACGAGATAACCACCTTCACCGCGAGCACCTTCAGTGATCAGACAGCCTGAGCCGTAGATGCCGGTTGGGTGGAACTGAACGAACTCCATATCCTGCAGAGGCAGGCCCGCACGTGCGATCATGCCGCCGCCGTCACCAGTACAGGTGTGCGCGGATGTTGCAGAGAAGTATGCGCGGCCATAACCGCCGGTCGCCAGAACAACCATCTTCGCAGAGAAGCGGTGAATGGTGCCGTCGTCGAGGTTCCATGCAATCACGCCCTGACACACGCCATCGTCGGACATGATCAGGTCGAGTGCGAAGTACTCGATGAAGAAGTCTGCGTTGTGGCGCAGGGACTGGCCATAAAGCGTATGCAGGATTGCGTGGCCTGTACGGTCAGCAGCCGCACAGGTGCGCTGTACCGGAGGACCTTCACCGTAGTTCTGCATGTGGCCGCCGAATGGGCGCTGGTAGATCTTGCCTTCTTCCGTACGGGAGAATGGCACACCGTAGTGCTCAAGCTCATAAACCGCTTTAGGGGCTTCACGAGCGAGGTATTCCATCGCATCAGTGTCGCCAAGCCAGTCAGAGCCCTTCACAGTGTCATACATATGCCACTGCCAGCAGTCTGGCGTCATGTTCTTCAAGCTTGCTGCGATACCACCCTGTGCTGCCACAGTGTGGGAACGGGTTGGGAACACCTTGGAAATACAAGCTGTCTTCAAGCCCTGCTCAGCCATGCCGAGCGTTGCACGGAGGCCTGCGCCACCAGCACCAACAACCACAACGTCAAACTTGTGGTCTACAAACTCATAGGCCTTGCCGCTCTGGCTCGGCGCTGTTGCTACACCGGTTTGTTCAACCATTGAGATCAGCCTCCGAAGCTGATTTTAAGCACTGCAACTACGGAGCTGAGTGCAATAATAGAAACGAAGAAGATGTTACCCATGAGCAGAAGGAGTTTGAGGCCTTCGGAGTGAATGTAATCTTCGATGATAACCTGCATACCCAGCTTCATGTGCAGGCAACCCACCAGGATTACCAATAGCAGCAAGATGGAAATGACCGGATTTTGAAGCGCTTCAGTGAAACTCGCATAATCAGCACCCTGAAGGGCGATAACGAGGATAACAAAGAAGGAAATCAGAAATACGTTGGCTACAGCGGTTACGCGCTGGCGCCAGAAGTGTGTTGTGCCATCTTTGGCAGAACCAAGGCCGCGTACTTTAGCGAGGGGGGTGCGCATATCGGACATCGGTTTCTCCTTTAAGCAACGATAAAGCCAATGATCCAGAGGATCACTGTGAGGCTTACGGAGCCAATGATTGTTGCGCGAGCCATCCAGTTCGCTGCAGACAAGTCAAAGCCATGACCCATGTCCCATACAAAGTGGCGCAAGCCGCCCAGCATGTGATGCACAAGAGCCCAGGTGAATCCAAAGAGGACGAGTTGGCCCAGGAAGGAACCGAATACATCCATCGCGAACTGATAGGATTCAGGGCCTGCTGCTGCACAGACAAGCCAGAACGCCATCAGGATCGTTCCGAAGTAAAGCGCCGCACCGGTGATGCGATGCAAAATAGACATCACCATCGTCACGATCGGCTTATAGATCTGAAGATGGGGCGACAATGGCCTGTTGGCCTTGAGGTCAGCGTTCGCCATAAATCTCTCTCCCGTCCCTAGTTTAAGTTACGCTTACGTAAACGTAACAAAACAAGGCGTTGTATGAGGTTCTAATACCTTCAGTTTCTGGGTGCGTCAAAGCATCCTATGCGACTAAATGCTTTTTCTACTAGGTTTGCCCTCAAAATTGGCCGAAATGATTAGATTTTGCGGTGTAAACTTTGTTAGTTTCTATGTGATCAAGTAACAAGAAACTGCCTATTTATTATCTTGAGTTTTGGGCTCATATTTTATTTTACTGAAATTACCGAAAATTTTTCAGAAAATCACTTAAAGTCAAATTACGTTTACGTAAACTTTATTTAACGTGAATGAGCTGACACAACCCACATCAGCAAGAAATAGAGCAACTGGTTTCGATATCCAGCTTAGCCATCAAAATTGCCTTCTGAGCCACTTCTGATCCACTCCCCATCTCACAGGCACGCCCTTTCTGCGTCTTCGTTTCAAGCGATGGCTTACATCGCCACAAACAACATCCGAAAAGGAGACAATGATGAGCTACAGATGGGCCAAAGACACGCATACATTCCGGGTGGATGAGCAGCGTAATTGTCTTGAAGGCATTTTTGATGGTGATGCCTCACTTACGTCCAGCGTCTGTTACTCAGACCATATTGCTTATGAGCCGGGAGAGAACATTTTGATGCCCGATGGCGTATGGGCTCAAGAAGGCTACATGACCACTAACCCGACACGACAAGGTCTTGGCTATATGCTCAGCTTTGCTGCTGCCTCAGTTGCGATCCGCGACCGGGTTAACTTCATCTACATTTCATCAGGTAGCATTGATGGTGGTGGATCTGCGTTGATCAAGAAGCTTGGCGGCAAGCTGAACATGGATCTGGAGTTCAGAACCAGCAAAGGCAACAGTGTCAAACTGCCTGGTTATCTCATCCGCACCAACGACATGATCAAGCTCTCTGCTGAAGGCTGGCAGAACAAGGGTTGGAAGCTCATGGAGGCACGTGACTAAGTTTGCAAGCTAAGGCGGAGCATGAATAAGCCGCTCCGCCGAAGTCATCATCTTACTGCAGAGTGAACTCACAATACTCCACGCCGCTCTCATAGAGCTTTGAGGAGAGGTAGGTTAGGTCAATCCGTTCGGAGACATTGGCAAACAACGGTGTGCCGCCTCCGCATACGACAGGAGCGACTTTCAAGCGAAGGACGTCGATCAGATTGCTTTCGGCCAGCAGGCCAGCAAACATTCCGCCACCGCACAGATAGATGTCACCGCCCTGCTCGTTCTTCAGCTCTTCAACGCGTGCAGCGAAGTCGGTCCTGACGGTCTCTACCTCCGCATCTTGGGGCAACTGAATTCCTTCCGAGAAAATCAGATGGCGCATATGTGGGTAGGCTTTTGCGCCAGCAGGAAGACCAAACTGATAACCGAACTCATAGGTATGACGCCCCATGATCACCGTATCATAGGTCAATAGACGCTCATTATAGGCATCTACGTGTTCACCTGTGTGCGGGAAGATTGAAACATCGCCGTTTGGGCCAGCAATAAAACCGTCGCGACTTACGGCGACGTCATAGATAACGCGTCTCATAAAGACTCCATCAAAACAAATAGGCAACAAACACCAGCAGCGCTGAACGCAGCAGTGCATCTGATTAGAATTTGGGTTGCCTTAGTTGTTCACTGACAGAGTCCTCCTCATTGCTTGGCGTTAGGTTGAAACAGATTTCTCGGCAGGTCAACCTGCCAAGACTTCAAAGAGACGATGACGTAGAGATTTCGAGCTGCTGTGGCGCCGCAGTAACAAAACAAGCAGCTCAACACTCCCTGATTTTTCATAAAATAGCGGTCTTCAGAGTGCTTTTTCCATGTACTGCACCGTCTTCCCTTTTCCTTCCAATTCAGCCTTACCGACGACTTTGAAACCCAAAGAGGCATGGAAAGCGTCAGAAGCTGGGTTGGGGGGATCTGAGTTCACCTCACAGACGACACGTTCGTATCCCTTCGCTTTTGCGAACTGAAAGAGGTCATCATAGAGCTTTCTGGCGATGCCCTGCCCACGCGCTACCTTGGAGATCACGATACGATCCACATAGAGGAAGTTATCGTAGTGCTCGCAGAACCATCTGAAATTGATGGAAGAATAGACTCCGTCCTGATCATAGGTGATTAGCAGGCCAGCATCGTTGTCTGCGACTTTCACATAGGTCGCCTTTTCGATCAGCTCCGCGAAACCATCCTGTGTCAAAGAGGAGAGCTCGATAGCATGCTCCTCATTCAGAGCATGCGCCCAGGTTAGATCGTCAGCAATAAAGCTTCTAATAGCAAACACACCTGTTTCCTGTTATTTCTTAAAATTGTAGTATTCTTCGCCGCTAAACGGATAAATTGCGTTTCGTACGGAGCGTCTTGAAGACGTGCACCATAAAGATTGTTGCGAAGAGTGGCGTGATGAGGTTGACGATCGGAATTGCCAGCACAAACGCAACAATGAGGCCTGCTGCAAACACAGTTCCACCTTGTGATCTGCGGAAAGCTTTTGCCTCCTGCACTGGCATGAACCGCATAGCTACGAACTCAAAGTATTCTCGCCCCAGCAAATAGCCGTTTACCAGCAGGAATGCGATCTGGCCGATGCCTGGAACAAAGAACAGCATCAAAGCGAAGATGTTTGCGATGATTACAACACCGACAAAACGCAGAGCAGTAGCAATGGACTCGCCCAAAGGCAGCGCCTTACCCGGCTTGTCATGCGGATAGGAGCGCTCTTCAACGAGATCAGAGATCTGGTCCTGATAAAACGCGACAACCATCGCGGAGACTGGGGCGAGAATGTAACCAAGACCAATCAAGGCACCGATGCCAGTCAGGATACTGACTGTCGTGTCCTGCCAATTCTCTGGAAGGTCAATAAAGTACCCAACCAAACCCTGAATGGCGATCCAAGCTACGAGAAGAAGAAGCAGAGTGAGCCCTAAGGCCTTGAAAAATATGCTTCTGAAATGGGGTTCGAAAACCTGCGAAAATGCTTTGATTGCTGCCGATAACATCTCTTGCGCCGAATTCTTGAAAACAAATGGCACTCAGAGCTCGGTACGCTCACACATCCCGCTCTAAGTCGTTGCTTTAAGTGTATTTTGATCTGAAATGCCCAAACACATTCCAGAGTTACGCTTTAGATAAGCATTTCACACAGCAGCAACAAGAGCCGGAGCTATGAAAGCAGCCTGCCAACCATCAAGATCAACAGGCTGCTTAGTTTCTTTATTATCTGCAGCGCGCAAGTTAAGTGGCGAGTTCCATCTCATCAATCAGCTGCCACTTCAGGCTTTCAATGTCAGCCTTGCAAGCCTCAAGGTCCGCTGGATCAAACCGAAACCAGCAACCGCCTCCAACATTTGCAGGTTGGTCAAATGCGCGGTCGATTGCGTTGTTGGCGAGATGGCATTTGAGCAGCGTTCCTACACCGCCATGGCCGGAGAAGAGCACAGGCTCGCCGCTTGGGATGGTGGTCAGCGCTTTTTTTATTGCGTCCACTACACGGCTCTGGGCATCTAACGCGCGCTCCCAACCGCGTACGCTGACTGCGGGGCGGCAGAAGAACTCATCGGCAACCTTCTCAAACTCGTCCGGCTCCAGGAAGCCGGTTGAACTGCGGTCATTCTCATGAAGGCCTGGAGCTGTTATGAGCTCGATCCCCAGATGGTTTGCGATGATCTGGCCCGTCTCAATGGCCTTCTTTTCGCGGCTGGCAATAACGTGGTCGATCTCCAAAAGCCATGGCTGGTGCAGGCCTTGTTCTAAGCGTTCCCGACCTTTATCCGACAAATCCCAGTGCGGGACCGGGGTTGCCGGATCGATGTAAACGTTTGGGTGGGTCAGATATATGCAGTAAGTCATGGCACCTCCCCGGTGCCATCAGGCACCTGCTAAACAACCACTGGCTCTAGTCGACCATGGGTCATTGTTCCTCGATAAATTTCTTGATCAAATGATGCGCGATAGAGATGTCAGGGGGACAAACTAATCCTGACTCCGCTTCGCCTTGGAGCATCTTCAGTGTCTCCTCTTTGGAAAACCACTGACAATCCTGCATTTCTTCATAGTCGATATTCAAGTCCGTCGTCAGCGCTTCACCGTGGAACCCGATCATAATGTTTGATGGGAAAGGCCATGGCTGGCTGGCGACGTATTTCACGGGGCCGACTTTAACACCTGCTTCTTCAAAAACTTCACGGCGCACGGCATCTTCAAATGTCTCACCTGGCTCTACGAAACCCGCGAGTGTGGTGTAGACATTTTCCATCAGATGGTATGGGCGCCCCATCAGACATTTATCCCCGTGGGTGATCAACATTATCACCGCAGGGTCAGTTCTTGGAAAATGCTGTGCGGAGCAAGACGGGCAATCACGGCGATATCCCGCTTCGGCGAGTTCAGTTGGCTTACCGCACTGGGAGCACATCTTATGGGTTGAGTGCCATTTGCCCATTGAGGCAGCCTGAGCCATCATGCCCAGCACTTGTTGGCTTGCAGCGTGCTTCATTGCAATACCACGTAGGCCATAGGCAGCGTATGGGCCAATTTTTTCCAGTTCTTCGTCAATCGTTTCCGGGTCAGTGGAGTAACGCAGGCCGAAGTGTGGGCGGTTGCCGTCGCTCTCATCAATGCCGAGAAAAATCGTCGTGGCATCAGTGATGCCCAATAGGTTGATCACCTCAGCAGAATGGAGAAGAGGCTGATTGGCGTCGTCCTTATTAAAGATAAAACTGTCGTTTGCCTGGATCAGAAAACGTGTTTCCGGCGCAGCTTTGAGTGAATTAACCCATTCTGTATCCTTACGTTTTTCTCCACAGCGATTAAGTGAATTGGCAGAATAGCAAAGAGCAGCAGAGGCGTCGTACACCTCAGTTGTTTCGGCCAGCATTTCGAATTCCTTAAATTATAAAATTATGCAAAGTGAACCCGAGATACCGCTGAATTGCAATGTCGCGACGACATTTTGTGATTTCTGTTTCATTGGATTGATCGGAAGATTCACAGTCTCGTCCACAGTAGCGAGCGGTAAACATCAATGAACACTTGCAAATTTCAGGCAAAACGCCCATATACACGACCGGGAGGTTGGTGGTGGACGAGCCACTCGCCAACCGGGTCAGGTCCGGAAGGAAGCAGCCCTAACGAGTCCATGGCACGGGTCATCGTGCCAGCCTCCCACCTATTTTCCCCGCGCCCATACTCGACAAGCGGCCGGTCTTCGTCTTGAATGGCCGGGAATAAGTTTTACCTTGCCTTTGAAGCGGCTGAGGATTTGGGCGATATGGACGGAATAGACCTTCAAGAAGAGCACCAGACAACAACAGGCGCGGAAGACAAATCTTCCAGCAGCGATGGTGCTTATCGCGTTCTCGCCCGTAAGTATCGACCAAGCACGTTCGATGATCTTTATGGTCAGGAGCCGATGGTCCAGACTCTGCAGAATGCATTTGAGACTGGACGTATCGCACAAGCATGGATGCTGACTGGTGTTCGCGGTGTTGGTAAAACGACCACTGCACGTATTCTGGCACGTGGTCTCAATTACGAGATACCAGGCGAAATTGATAAGCCTACCATCCACTTAGACAAACCAGGCGTTCACTGTCAGGCGATCATGGAAGGTCGTCATGTGGATGTGATCGAGATGGATGCGGCGTCGCATACGGGTATTGGCGATATTCGCGAGATTACCGAGGCGGCGCGGTATCGGCCTGCAAATGCGCGGTATAAAGTGTACATTATCGATGAGGTGCACATGCTTTCTAATGCGGCGTTCAACGGCTTGTTGAAGACGCTAGAAGAGCCGCCAGAGCATGTGAAGTTCATCTTTGCGACGACAGAAATCCGCAAGGTTCCTGTAACTGTCCTCTCCCGTTGTCAGCGGTTTGACCTGCGCCGGATTGAGAGTTCTACGCTTGTATCTCTGCTGCGTGAGATCTCCGGCAAAGAGGGGATAGAAATCTCCGATGAAGCGCTGACGCTGATTGCGCGCGCTGGTGAGGGTTCCGCCCGAGACAGTTTATCCCTTCTGGATCAAGCAATTGCGCATGGTGCTGGCCGCATTGAAGCTGACGAAGTGCGGCAGATGCTTGGCCTTGCTGACCGCAGCCGGGTGATAGATTTGTTTGAGCACGTGATGCGCGGCGACATTGCCAGCGCTCTGGACGAGCTCAAAGCCCAGTATGATGTGGGCGCAGATCCGGCAGTTGTCCTCTCTGACCTTGCAGACTTTACCCATCTGGTAACTCGCCTGAAAGCGGTTCCTAAAGCGGGTGAAGAGAACTCTGTTACTGAGAGTGAAAGACAACGTGGTCGGGAGTTTGCTGAGAAGCTCTCCATGCGTGTTCTTTCCCGGACATGGCAGATTCTGCTGAAGGGAATTAATGAAGTGCAGAATGCACCTAAACCATTGGCCGCGGCTGACATGGTTCTGGTGCGCTTGTGCTATGCTTCCGATCTACCAGATCCGGAAGAGGCGCTGAAGCTGCTCAAGTCCGGCAAGTTCTCCCCGGCAGGTGGCGGTGCACCAGCAGGCAACGCTCCGCAAGGTGGTGGCGGGCCAAGCGCAAGTAGCGCACCTTCCGGCGGTGGTTCTGCGCCTCAGCTGCGTGCTGTTGCAGGTGGTCAGCCGATGGCGCAAGCCGTTGGCGCTGCTCCACAAACAGCACCGCAAATGCGGCAGGCGGAAGAGATCAACGAAAGGATCGCGATCCGCTCCTGGGCTGAGGTCGCTCAGCTTGCGGGCCGCATGAAGGACATTCCGGTCAAGGTTTCTGTTGAGCGCGCACTGCGACTTGTCAACTTCCAACCGGGCCGCATTGAGGTGCAGCCAACAGAGATAGCGACACCTGATGCAGCCGGTGAACTTGGCCGAAAGCTGACTGAATGGACAGGTCGTCGCTGGATTGTTGCGGTTAGCCGTGAGCAAGGTCGCCCGACTTTGCATGAAGAAAAAGAAGCGAACCAGAGACAGTTGGTTTCTGATGCGCATTCTGATCCGGAAGTGGTGAAACTTATTTCTGCCTTTCCCGGAGCTAAGGTTGTTGACGTGCGCATTTTGAAGCAGGAGGAAGATCTCCCCCTTGAAGCGGCGTCCGAGCCTGTCGACATAGAAGACATGGACTCTATGGATTTCACCCAAGATTTCTAAGGTTTCTGTGGTATGAAACCTAACGAGCAGAACAAGAGAAGCGCGACATGCGCTCAAGAGACGTTTAAGGAGCGAGTCGATGGACTTTCTTAAAATGATGAAGCAAGCCAAGCAGATGCAGGAAAAAATGGGCGAGCTTCAGGAGACTGTGAACGAGCTTTCTGTTGAGGGCACCTCAGGCGCAGGCATGGTAACCGTTACCCTGAATGGTAAAGGTGAAATGACCGGATTGAAGATCGATCCATCTCTCATCAACGCTGATGAAGTTGAAATCCTGGAAGATCTTATCCTCGCTGCGCATAATGATGCTAAGGCGAAGGGTGAGGCACTGGTGCAAGAGCGCACGCAGGACATGATGTCCGGCATGGGCCTGCCAGCTGGCATGAAACTCCCGTTCGGCTCCTAAGTTCTTCAGGCTGAATCTGTTGCCAAATCACCGCGACCCTGCGCAGATTTGGCGGCACGCCTGAAATGGATTTATTCCCTCTTGCCCGCCTCCTCAGGCGGGCATAGTTTATCTGGCATTGTCTCGCAAATCAGCTTTGCGGGTGCCTTTTCTTTCTCGCAGAGAGCATAGATTTTCGATGAGTACACGCAGGGTTGCTGGTCCCGAAATTGAACGCCTGATTCAGCTGCTTGCCAAGTTGCCCGGCCTTGGTCCACGCTCGGCCAGACGCGCCGCTTTGCATCTGGTTCAGAAGAAAGATCAGTTACTTATCCCGCTGGCGGAAGCTATGGGCGTGGCCGTTGATCAGGTTGGCATCTGCTCAGAATGCGGCACCGTTGATACCAGTGATCCTTGCACCATTTGCTCTGATCCGCGCCGGGATGGCTCCACCATTGTGGTGGTTGAGGACGTCTCTGATCTTTGGGCGCTGGAGCGGGCATCGGCAGTGAGCGCGCATTATCATGTCCTCGGTGGCACCTTGTCTCCGCTGGATGGAATTGGGCCGGATGACCTCAACATTTCCAAGCTGATAGAGCGTGTTGAAAGCGGTGGTGTGAACGAAGTTATCCTCGCGGTGAATGCCACCGTTGAAGGGCAGACCACAGCGCATTTCATTACGGATCAGCTTGCGCGATTTGAGAATGTGAAAGTGACCCGCCTTGCCCATGGCGTGCCGGTTGGTGGGGAGCTGGATTACCTTGACGAAGGCACTCTGGCGCAGGCTTTACGAGCAAGAACAAAGTTTTAGCAGGTTTCTTGCTCAGCACTTATGCGGGGATTTCAGTGGCATAAGTCGTTTGCGTTGCTATGTGCGTTGATTTGAAAGCTTTGCGTGTTTTTTACGCTGATCGGGAATTTTGAAAAATGGACACATCTTCCGCCAAACCTATCGAGTTTTTCATCCGCAAAACTCAGCTCAACGATGTGAACGAGCTGCTTGCCCTGCTCAACCGGATTATTGAGGCCGGGGGGACAACTGCGATTGAGAAGCCGCTGAACAAAGGTGAGTTCATCGACTGGTTTCTTGAAGCGGACATTCTGGAAAGCACTGTTTGCGCGATTGACCGTGAAACCGGTGAGCCACTTGGCTTTCAGATCGCCAGCCACTACGGAGATATCCCCGCGGACTGGGTTGATATTGGCACCTTTGTAAAGCCGGGCCTGCACAAAAGCGGCATTGGCAGTGCGCTGTTCAAAGCGACCCTTGCCAATCTGGAGGGCAAAGGCCTCATCGCCATCAACGCCACCATCCGCGCCGACAACACCGGCGGCCGCGCCTACTACACCTCCCGCGGCTTCAAAGACTACAAAGTGCTGGAAGCCATCCCGCTCTCTGACGGCACCCCGGTAGACCGGATTTGTAAGCGGTTTGATTTGGGGTGAATGGTTGCCTCTGAAGTAAAGGGACTGAGGCGGACGGCTCAATGACGCTCACCAAGCAAACCCAGCAGAACCTGAAAGCTTACGCTTTCTGCCTTGCGGCGACGGCGCTGTCCTGGCTGTTTTTTCCGTTTAGTCCCTTATTGATCCCGATTATATTCTGTTTGTCGATCCTCTACGTCGGGACCGATACTGTAAAAACCAAGCCAGCTACATACTATAGCCAAGTCGCCGACTACATGGCACTTACCTATGCTTTTGCTCTGCCAATCACGGTCATTTACGTTGCGGTGCACTCGAGTTCAACACTCAGCAGCATCTTATTCAGCACGGTGGAATCACTTCCCAATTATTCTTTCTTTCCAGGATATTACGACAGCCTTATTGCTGAACACACACGCCATACAGGTTCCAGAGACGAGGCAGTAGCAACCCTTGCCTTTATGATTATTGGCTACTCACTCCCAAGCTTGAGTGCAATATTCTGGATGAACCCGTTTCGACGAATGTTTCGATATAGGGCAAAAGCTAATCCCCACCAAAATGAAGTGCAACCTCAAGACCTTGAGAAGCGTCTTTGGATTGCCCTAGTCGTGATCAGTATACTCGTTGGTTTTGTAACAATTCTTCACACTAACGAATGCATGTATGAGGCAGACCCGCCATTCTCCAAGTTCCAGAATTTTTGTAAGGTCTATAGTTCAGCTAGCTTTTTCTACATATTTACGGTTTGCATATGGGCATACTTGCTTCTAGGTCTGTGCTTTATACTTCATGCTATTGTTAAAATACGACGCCTTTCTAGAAAAGAACGCCAACGCCAAATGAGTAACTTGCAGACCTAACGTGGACACTCTCTTGCTATGTACCAGTCAATAAAAAGAAAACTAATGGGTACTGCATTGTTGCTTCTGACAGTGGCAGGTGTGACCAGCGATGCTATCGCCGCTTTCAACTCAAGAGTGGATCTACTGGAAGCTAAGGAGATCTATGTTTGCTCGGATTGGCCTAAGCTCTCTGCTGATGTTCTTGCTCGCTTCTTCGCCTTGCAGTTTCCTGACAAACCAAAACCAGAGTTTGCTCCGTTTCCGGAGTCAGTAGAGCCGGATGCAGATGGTGCACTGTTCCTGACACTCTCTGGAAAAGCGCCTGACACGAATGTTTTAGAATGCCTGACCAAGCTGCCTCGAAGCTGGAAAAATACTTTTATCGAAGGTAGGGAAGCTTTAGGCGAACCTCTTCATCCATCAATCAGCAAGTTCATGAAGCACGCCGACAAGTTGGGTCCTCTTGCAGCAACAACGAGGTACAACAGAACTTCGGCAGCCCCCTTCATCGCGCATTTCAGAATGACGCTGGACCCTCTTGATGAGAGAGACGTCCTACGGACATTGTTTGGGTTGGAAGACAGCTTTTGCAGCACAAGCAAAGCATGCAGGGTGTTGACGCCTCTTCCAGCTTCACCAGCGCTGCAAAGCTATAAGGGAACCGCTGTTGAGCGGTGGCAGACGCTTTGGAGCAAATGCCAAACGGCTCTTGAGGAGACAGGAACACTGAACCATGACGGTTTGATCCAATACGTTCCTCAGAAGGACAACTCATCAAAACTCAGTAGTGAGGTATGGACGGTTCAAAACTCTGAATTTTATTTGGAGATAGCTCATTTGAACTCTGCTCCAGACACTCCAAGAAGCAGCTGCCGCGTTGCACTCAAACCCGAGGAAGCTCCACTCAGCGCTGCAGATCAAGCCCTGATGTTGCAAGCATTTCTCGACATCCGCTCACGCCTTATCTGGGAAGGCACTCACGAGATAAACAATCCCGACAGCATCTATCCAATGCTCTCATTGGGGTTTGCGCCGAAGGAGAAGAGCCGCCGGGGATGTCCAATCATCCATGCCATGCACTCCGATCCTTCAGCTGGTTACATTGCGACGACTTCAGGAGAACAAGCTGGCAAAGGTTGCCAAGCACAGAACTGAATGTTGTTTGGACTTCTGTCGTTCCAGATCCCGGATCATCGCTTCGCTTGTCCGGGATGACGGTGGTGGGTGGTGAGGCTGTTGTGGGCGTTTCAATGCCGTCATCCCGCGCTTGATGCGGGATCCAGTGAATTGGGCGGTAGAGGGAGTGCTGCCCCTGATTTTTCAGGGAGTGGACGTGGTGTGGGTGGCACTGGTATTTTTAGGGAGGTGCTGACCTGCGGCGGGTGGTATGGCCGCAGACCAGCAGGGCACCGATTGGCGAGGATGCGGGGTGTATTTGCGTTTCGCCATTGGCACCGGAGCAAGAGGCACTAGTTTGTGCCATTTACCATTCACAGTGATGTTGCACGCGCTTTGCGTGGTCAGGGTTACCGATCACGTTGAGCGCATTGCACGATCAAGCCATTTCCTGAGCCAGTCCCTAACATGAGGCTGGCTCTTTTCTTTGCTGCTATGCCGTTTCCTCACTTGAACGCGATGGGCTTTGAGGATCGAGCGCGAGCAAAGGGCAGTACGGCTTAATCAGGAAGCGGAACTTTTGTGTTTATTGGCTGCGGATGAGCGACCCGCTCTAACATTCCGCAGCTTTTTTCCAGTGCTTCAAGGCGATCGCGGAAGGCGTGATGCAGAGTGAACAGGGCATCGCGCTCGCTGGAGTGCTGCATTCTCTCCGTCAGCACAAGGTGCTGAATATACGAGAGGTTTTGCAGATCCGAGACAGCGACGATGACTTCATCAATTTCATTTTGGAAAGTATTTGTGGCGCTACATGCGCATGCGGAGTCGTTCATTCTCAATCCCTCTGTCTTTAGGGTGTTGAACAACCACAGGACAGCAAGGCTTTCGACGGCCCGCTGGCGAGCGGGAGGTTCGAAACCTGTAAGACAGACAGGCGAGTTTATTCCCCCCCGAAGGAGGTGTTGTATTCACCGCCCTCCCGCTCATAGCAAAGGGTTTGCGCGCTACCTATAAAGCAGGCACAAAAAATCCGCCAGTGACGGGAGCGGTAACCGCTGTCTTAAAGGAGGTTTCGACGCCTCATGTATGAATGTGGAATGAAAACCAGAGGTTGTCAAACTGACAGTTTTTACAAGGATGTGGATGGCTGAGTTTGCGCGCATTTGGTGAGGCGGTTGAGCTGTGGTTTGGGTCTGTGCTCATGGCTCTGGATCCCGCATCGCGCTTCGCTTGTGCGGGATGACGGTGGGTGGGATGTGGCTGCTATCAACAGCGCGTCGGGTCTGTTTTCGAAAACTCTTGCAATTGGGGGCGGTAAAACTCAGTATGCGCGCTGATGGTTTCTGGGGAGCGAAAGGCCCCGGGATTAAAAGGGAACACGGTGCGGTGTAGCCAACAGGCGCCAATTCCGTGACTGCCCCCGCAACTGTAAGCGGTTAGCGAAGCCAAGCGTGCCACTGGAGAGATCCGGGAAGGCTGGCTGAGCACAGACCCGCGAGTCAGGAGACCTGCCATTATGTTTCACTTCAACCCGGGCGGGGCGTCCCGGAAGGAGGCCATAATGGTTGCATTGGCGCAAGCCTCTCACATATCCGGTTTCTATTTGCCCCCGCTGCAGCGCGGAGGGCGTTATGAGACCTTTTTCCTCACAAACTAAACTTTATCCCGGATCGTTTTGCGAGCCGCTGATGGTCTGCGCGCGCGTGCGCTTGACTTTTACTTCAGGATTCGACAATTGATGTAACGTTATAACGTTACATTTATGACTATGTAGCGTTTCACTCAGGTGGGGTGGTTGAATGCTGGATCCTGTTTCTTTTCATTTCAATGGCTTAGGCTGTCCGGTTGGCGCTGAGCGGCGCAAGGATGCTTTGTCATGAGCGCGGCTTCTGTATCCGTTTGCGAGGTTTCCTGGGCGCCGGAGCGTAAGAGCGCGCTTGTTCTGAAACCGCTGAGCTTTGAGTTGGCGGCGGGGCAAACCCTTGGTGTTGTTGGGGCAAACGGGGCTGGTAAGTCTACATTGCTGCGGCTGCTTTATCGGTTCAACAAGCCGATGAGCGGGCAGATTTGCATTGGCGGCGATGACATCTGGTCTCTTTCAGCTCGGGCGACAGCGCAGCGGGTAGCAGCAGTGCTGCAGGAACAGCCGACAGATTTTGCTCTCAGGGTGCGTGAGATTGTGGAGCTGGGGCGCACGCCCTATCGCAGCGGGCTGGCGGCTTCCGGTGAACATGACCGGCAGGTGGTGGATCGTGCGATCCATGCTTTGCAGCTGGATGGGCTGGCCGGACGGTTGTTCGGCACGCTTTCTGGCGGGGAACGGCAGCGGGTGATGGTGGCACGGGCTTTGGCGCAGGAGCCGGAGCTGCTCATCTTGGATGAGCCGACCAACCATCTGGATATTCGCCATCAGCTGGAAATTCTGAAGCTGATTGAAGAGCTGGATCTGACGATCATCACCAGTTTGCACGACCTGAACATGGCGGCGCAGGTGTGTGATCAGATCCTGCTGCTGGATCACGGGCAGATGCTGGGTTTCGGGGCTCCGGAGCAGATCCTCTCCCCTGCCCTTGTTTCGCAGGCGTTTCAGGTGCGGACCACGCGTGATCAGCTGATGGCCCGGCAACAATCCCTCCTTACTTTTGATCTTCACTCATAAGGACTGCTTTCATGAATAAACTTGGTTTGGCGCTGGCTGTAGCGCTGCTTTCTTCTTCTGCTGCCTTGGCAGAGGTTTCCGTACAAAGCTGTAGTCGCACCGTGAAGTTTGATGGCGTGCCGCAGCGGGCTGTTTCCAACGACTCCAACCTGACAGAGATGATGCTGGCGCTGGGGCTGCAGGACAACATGGTGGGCTACACCGGCGTTTCTGGCTGGAAGACGCTGGATGCAGAACTGACCGACAAGGTGGCTGTGTTGCCAGAACTCTCCCCGAAGTACCCAAGCAAGGAAGTGCTGATCGGCGCTGATGCTGACTTCTACTTCGCGGGCTGGAACTACGGCATGAAGGTTGGCGGCGAGGTGACGCCAGAAACACTAGAGCCGTTTGGCATCAAGGTTTACGAGTTGACCGAGAGCTGCATCCACCTTGGCGAGAAGCCTAAAGTTTCCATGGATGACATGTACAACGACCTTTTGAACCTTGGCCGCATCTTTGGTGTTGAGGCGCGGGCGGAAGCGCTGGTGCAGTCTTATCGTGATGAGCTGGTGAAGTTCAAAGCTGGCCTGAAGACCTCTGACACACCGCTGCGTGTGTTTGTTTATGACAGTGGTGAGGATTCTCCATTCACCGCCGGTCGTTATGCGATGCCGACTGCGATGATTGAAGCAGCCGGTGGCACCAACGTGCTGGACACATTGGAGAAGAGCTGGGCGCGCGTGAACTGGGAAGCTGTGGTTGAGGCGAACCCAGAGATGATCGTGATCGTCAACTATGGCGAGGTGACTGCTGAGCAGAAGCGTGAGTTCATGCTCAACAACCCAGCCTTTGCGGAGCTAGATGCGGTGAAGAATGACCGGTTCGTGACACTGGAGTATGCTGAGGCAACACCGGGACCACGGAACATCAAGGCGATCAAGAAGCTCGCTGCTGCGTTCTGGGGGAACTAACATGAGCGAAGGAACCGGCGTTGTCGTGGCCCCACCTGAGGGCCGTTCTCCTCATATGCTGCAGATCTGTTGCGTGGGATTGGCTGCGCTGGTTCTTTCGGTTTGCCTTGCTGTCTCCGTTGGCGCGGTTTCTGTATCCATGGAGACGGTTTGGGGTGTTCTTGTCAACAAACTGGTGCCGGGGTTGGTGGAGCCGAGCTGGTCGTTGGGCCGGGAGAACATTCTCTGGCAGATCCGCCTGCCCCGTGCGCTGCTGGCGATTATGGTTGGAGCGGGGCTTTCCATTGTAGGGGCCTGCCTGCAATCCGTAACCCGCAACCCGCTGGCTGACCCACATTTGATCGGCATTTCTGCTGGTGGTGCGTTTGGGGCGGTGTTGGCGCTGTTGCATACAGGGCTGTTTCTGGGCTTGCTTACGGTGCCGTTGCTGGCATTTCTTGGCTCTCTTGGAGCGACGCTGCTGGTGATTGGTGTTGCCAAGTTCACGAGCGCAACCAGCGCAGACCGGCTGGTGCTGACCGGTGTTGCGGTGAGCTTTGTGCTGATGGCGGGCGCGAACATTCTCATCTTTCTGGCGGACCCGCGGGCTACGCACACCGTGGTTTACTGGATGCTGGGCGGGTTAGGTCTGGCGCAGTGGACGCATCTTCTCTATCCGTTGGTGGTGCTGCTATTTTGCGGGACGTGGCTGTGGCTGCGGGCCGGGCATTTCAACGCCATGACCATTGGCGATGAGACTGCGACAACACTGGGTATCTCCGTTGCTTCCTTCCGGCTGGAGACCTTTGTGATCAGCGCTCTGATTACCGGGGTGATGGTGGCGTTTTCGGGCATGATCGGCTTTGTGGGGCTGATGGTGCCTCATATTGTGCGGTTGTTTGTGGGGGGGGACTATCGGCGCCTGATCCCGGTCTCGGCCTTGTTCGGGGCGATCTTTTTGCTGCTGGCGGATGTGGTTTCGCGCACGCTGATGAAGCCGGAGGACATGCCGATTGGCATCATCACCGGGCTTGTGGGCGGTATTTTCTTCATCTGGCTGCTGCGGGAAAAGCGCTAGTTTGCCGTTTTTCAGGGGCTCAGGCATCTCGCAATTGTTGTGATATTGGCCTGAGCTTGCCGTGATCGCGACACAGATTTTTCGCGTTAGACTCATACAAGGCCGCTCTGGCAGCATGGCAAACAAGCGGTTTTGAAGGGAATTTGCTTTTATTCCGGTTGGTTCCGGCTGCTTTTAATTATGGTTTTGTCGCATATTCCTAGGTGATGAACAGAGGTCTGTTTCGGGAACATGTGTTTGATGCGGAGTACGTGAATGACATCTCGTTTGTATAGCGATTTTGCCGAGCAATATGATGAGGCCATTCAGGAGAACATCTACAACGCTCTTTTGGAACGGCCAACGCTGCTTGGCATGCTGCCTCCGCTGCAAGGGCTGAAGGTTCTTGATCTGGGTTGCGGACCGGGGGTGTATGCGCAGTTTTTATATGACCACGGCGCGGATGTGACCTGCATCGATGAATCTGAGCAGATGTTGAAGCTGGTGAAAGAGAAGCTGGACGACAACGTGAAGTGCTACACCTCTGACCTTTCCGACGGGCTGCCGGACAAGCTGGAGGGCACGTTTGATATCGTGATTTGCCCGCTGATGATCCATTACATTGAGGATCTGGGGAAGCTCTTTTCCGACATTGGCAAGGTGCTGAAGCCGGGTGGCTATTTCGTGTTCTCAACGCACCATCCGCTGATTGATGCGCAGTGCTCTCCAAGCGGCAGTTATCTGCGTCAGGAGCATGTGACTGAGGAGTGGAACACCATTGGCGTGCCAGTGAAGGTGAGCTTTTACCGTCGCCCCCTCTCCATGCTGTTTGGATGGCTTTCCAGCGCCGGGATGTGCGTTGTGGACCTGCGAGAAGGGATGCCAGCTGCTGAGATGAAGGAAAAATCTCCGGTCCATTATGAGAAGCTGCTGAAGAACCCCAACTTCATCTTCTTCAAATGCCAAAGCCACTGCTGCAAGTGAGTGGTGAACTGAAGCTGCCTCAGACTCTTTGGCAACTTACAGATTTGTGAGTCTCAGGGTTTCTGCGGTTTATCTCCCGCAGAGTCAGTTATGCCCTACCCTAACTCGTGAAATCATGAGTCATTTCAAGGAGATATTGACTCTGCGAAACTCACAGGTGTGTTAGTTGCCTCTGAGTCAATTCTCACCCTCTGCAAAGGTGGAGTAAATGCTGCGAAAGCGGTCATAACGGGCTCGATTGGCACCCATATCGCTGTAGCCGACACGGGACTGGGAGCGGTAGTGCACGACGCGGTCCTGCTCATCAATCCAGAGCTCAACATCATCGTTGTAGCCCATCTGAGCGCTCGTGAAGACAGCGTGGAGGTAAGGTCCATCCACCTTGCTGATCTTATTCTTGCCCATCTCCTCCAGCGTGTTGGTGAGAGCTGCCTGCGTTGCGCCAAATGTGGCGAGCATGGGCAGCGGCTCTACATGGCGGGAGGCATCTTGCGCTTGAGAGGAGACGGCATTGGGGGAATTCGGGAGCGGCGCAAACTGTCCATCATGCACACCGACATACTCCGGGACCTTAGAGTTTTGCCAGATAAGCTTTACTGTGACACCGACCACAAGAGCCACCAGAAGAATTGCAATAACAGCCATTTTAGAAAGACCTTTAAACATTATCGTTTCCAGATTTCCCACCTGCACAGAGCATAACTCATTCAGGAGTTGCGGACGAAATGAAATTCTAGTGTTTAGAATTGCCGGGATTATGTTGGCGATGCGGTAGGTGGTTGATGGCTCTAAAGAGCAAGTAAGGCGGTGCTGAACCTTAATCAACACCGCCTTAGGAAGGCATATCCACGTATAGTCGTTAGATACTACCGGCGTTAGCAACCGGCTCGATACGCATGTGCAGTGTAATTGATTTAGTCAATAACGCCCTGCTCGCGTGCTTCAGCGATCAGTTCAGAACAGTATTTTTCACGAGCTGCAGGGTCTTTAATCTTCTGAACAGCCTGCTCATGCACCATAGACATCATAATCACGGTCATGAGGTCCCCTTCATCTTCATTCTTGATTTCGTTCATCAGCGCTTTGCCCTTTGCATCAGGAATGGTGAGGCCGCAGCTTTCTTCTGCTCCAATAAAGCTCGCAATGGTCGCTTACTTGATCATTGTATCTTTGATTGGACCAGCAAAGGCAGACTGAGTGGAAACGCTCAGCAGAAGTGCAGCTGCGAGGCATTTAAGGGTGGTGCTCATAATATGTAGTTCCAGATAAAATTGGATGTATCACCACTGCACATGAATATGCGCAGCATTTTAATAAATATGAGATTCAAAATATTCTGTCGATGCAAACTCATCCCGAACTAATTGATAAATTTTACTTTTTGCAATTTGGGATTTGCAAGAAAAATCATAGGGTAACGAATTTTGATGCCTTAATTGCTCTAATAAATTGCTTAAATTATCTAATGCAATCGACATAGAGCCTTTCTTCCTCGCTCGAAACTGCTGTATTTGCTTCAGCCTGAACGCCTCTTAGATGTTTCAGCTGAACGCATAATTAAGGCTTTCGGGGCGCAAAACGGCCCAATCGGTGCCATTAAACTTGACGATTTTGCAATTTCACTCTTAATTGCCCTTTTAATAGCAAAATTGCTGCTTAAATCTCTCAGGTCGGGAGAAAAGCAACAAAAGGAAGCCTTTGCAGATGAATTCAGAACGCTCTACGCAAACCACTGAGCGCCAGGAACCTTCTCCACTCTTGAAGCTGGCCCTAGAGCTCGGTCCATTGGGCGTTTTCTTCATCGCCAACTCCAGAGGCGAACAGCTTGCAGAAATGTTCCCTGCGCTGGGTTCTCTCGGGCAGCCGATTTTTATTGCGACAGCTGCCTTTATGGTTGCGATTTCCATCTCCCTCACCGTTTCCTACATTCTCACCCGTCATCTGCCGGTGATGCCGCTGGTTTCCGGTGTGGTGGTGCTCGTGTTTGGGGCGCTGACGCTGTATCTGCAGGATGAGCTGTTCATCAAGCTCAAGCCAACCATCGTGAATACCCTGTTTGGGTCCATTCTGTTGGGTGGCCTGTTCTTTGGTAAGTCTCTGCTGGGTTATGTGTTTGACAGCGCCTTTAAGCTGGATGCGGAAGGCTGGCGGAAGCTGACCATGCGTTGGGGCGTGTTCTTCCTTGTACTGGCGCTCATCAATGAGTTTGTCTGGCGCAACTTCTCAACGGACTTCTGGGTGGACTTCAAGGTCTTTGGTTTCATGCCGATCACCATGGTCTTCACCATGATGCAGCTGCCGCTGATCCAGAAACACAGCCTTGAGAGCGAAGAGAAGAGCTAAGCCTCTCTCTCTTTCCGGAATACAGACAAAATTAAAGCGCGGTTTGGGCCGCGCTTTTGTGTTTTTAGCAGTAAGTTCCGAGTTAGCGCGGTGCGCGCTTTGCCAGGATGCGCTGGAGCGTTCTGCGGTGCATGTTCAGACGACGGGCTGTCTCTGAAACGTTGCGGTCACACAGTTCGTAAACGCGCTGGATATGCTCCCAACGAACCCGGTCAGCGGACATTGGATTTTCTGGTGGCGGAGCTTTATCGTTTGGACGGCGGGTCAGCGCTGCCAGAATATCATCGGCATCAGCTGGTTTCGCGAGATAGTCAATCGCGCCAAGTTTTACGGCGGTTACAGCGGTTGCGATGTTGCCATAGCCGGTCAGGATGATTGCACGCGCGTCCGGCTTTTTCATGCGGATGGCTTCAACCACGTCCAGACCGCTGCCATCTTCAAGGCGCATGTCTACGACAGCATAATCAGGTGCCTGTGCTGCAACTTTACTCAGCGCTTCTCTAACACCATCTGCGGTTTCCGTGTGGAAACCCCGTTTCTGCATCGCACGTTCCAAGCGCTGCTGGAAAGCACGATCGTCATCAACGATTAGAAGGCGTCCAAGAGGTGCAACTTCTGGTTCTGTCATTTTGCAGGTCCGATTAATCTACGGTATTCACAGGCCACTTTAGTATATTTTTCAGTTAAGGGAAGTTCCCAACGGCTTTTATAGCCAGATTTCGCTAAAGTATTTTTACTAGGATACCTAGAGATTTACTCTCAGGATTCTGGAGTTTGTGCTCCCTGATCCATGGTTTCACGCAGCCAGCGAATATGGACCAAAGCACCGTGCTCCGGATCTTTTCGATTATGAAAATTCACTCTTCCACCTGAGCGCTCCAGCAATGTTTTGGCGATGAAGAAGCCAAGACCAAGGCCGCCGCCAGACTGGCGCTCTGCTTCATCTTCAAACTCTTCTTCGCCATCCTCTGTAATGGCAGGCGCGGTGCGTTTGGAGACGTATGGCTCCCCCATGCGAGCGAGAACTTCCGGTGCGAAGCCCGGGCCGTCGTCTACGATGAAGATTTCGACGAACTTCTCATCCCACTTTGCTTCAAAGAGAACCGTGGTTTCTGCGAAGTCTACCGCGTTTTCCAATAGGTTGCCGAGGCCGTAACTGATGGCTGCATCACGAACACCCACAGGCTCCGGTCCGGTGCCTTCTGCGTTGACCTTGATTTCAATACCGAGGCCTCTGTGAGGCTCTGAGACGTCCGAGAGCAACAAGGAGATCGGCATACGCTGGAACACCTGATCGGCGTCACTGGAGAGGCTGGTGAGCTTCTTCAGGATCTCACGGCAGCGGGCAGCCTGAGAATAAACCAGTTCAGCATCTTCACGCAGCGGGTCGCCCTTTTCAAACTCCGTGGAGAGCTCTTTAGCCGTCAGGTAGATCGTGCCCAGCGGGGTTCCCAGTTCGTGCGCAGCGGCTGTTGCAAGGCCATCCAGCGCGGACAGGTGCTTCTGGTGAGCCAGAACCATGTCACTGGCGGCCAGCGCGTTGGAGAGCTGGCGTGCTTCTTCTGCGACGCGCAGGGAGTATGTGGCCATGAAGAACATGGAGCACATGAGCGAGAACCAGACGCCGACAAGGTACAGCGGTGGCAGATCGATCTGGGTGCCATCGTACCACGGCAGCGGCATATGGAAGGCGGTGAGCAGCGTTACCACTGCACCAGCCAGCGCGCCAAGGATGATGGTGTTGCGGGAGGACAGCGCGGTCGCGGAGACCACAACTGGTGCCAGAATGAGGAAACAGAACGGGTTGCCCAGTCCACCTGTGAGGTAGAACAAGCCGCCGAGCTGGATGATATCGTAGGCCAGCTGTGCTGCTGCTGCGTTTTTGGAGATGCGCGTGCTGGATGGCCAGCGGATTTTCAGGATGACATTGAGCCATGCCGAAGCGGCGACCAGAACGTAGCTGTAGCCAATTGGCAGCGGGAAGTTGAGCAAGTAGTGCACAACCAACAGAGAGACAGTTTGTCCGGCTACCGCCAACCAACGCAGACGGACAAGCGTATCCAGCTTGATCTGCGGGTCTAACAGTCGCGACTGTCCTTCCGGTGTGCTTATCATTTAATCTTGCTCCAATACGTCATAAAAGCCCTTCATAAATCACAGGTGATCCACTTGCCAATGGGTTATGTGGCAGAACTATGCTGTTTTGCCGCTGAAATGTTAGCATAGCCTTGTATCCGCCTCTGGGGCATGCTAGCCAACCATCTAGTTGCGCAGGTACGGCAAACAAACACTTAAGAGTGACAGTGAGTTGTACCAGTGATTGTTATTGCGACACGGGAAAAACGATATGAGTGAAGCTAATACTGCTGGCGAACAGGGTGAAGCAGCTGCTCCAGGTATGAACATCCTGGCTCAGTACATTAAAGATCTGTCCTTTGAAAACCCAAATTCTCCGAAGTCTCTTCAGCCAGGTGAGCAGCCTAAGCTGGACATCAACGTAAACGTTGGTGCAAACCCAATTGGCGAAGACCAGTTCGAAGTAATTATTACCCTGAACGCAAAAGCGAACACTCCTGAGCAGGTTCTGTTTGCTGTTGAACTCGTTTACGGTGGCGTATTCCAGATCACCGGTGTTCCTCAGGAGCATATGCACCCGTTCATCCTGATCGAGTGCCCACGCATGCTGTTCCCGTTTGCTCGCAACATTCTTGCAGACACCACACGCAATGGCGGCTTCCCTCCACTGCTGCTCGATCCAATCGACTTTGCTGCTCTGTACCGTCAGAACCTGGCACAGGCTGCAGCAGCACAGCAGGCACCTGCTGGCGACAATGGCGAAGCAAAGCCAAACTAAGAATTTTAAGTTTCCGGCCAACTGTCGGTACTTTGACAAAGCCACGCTGGGTTCCAGCGTGGCTTTTGTTTTGCCTGCAATTCGACATTTCGATCTAGGAAGATGTTTAGTTTCGCCACCTAGGATTGCCGCAGTCAAAAGATAGAGGCCTCAAGAGACTTAAAAATGCGGCATCCAAGATTTTTGAATATTGCTGGCGCACTGGGCATTGCTGCCCTTTTGATGACACCTGTTGGCTCCTTTGCCCAGGATGAGGAGCCAGAGATTGCTGGCCCTGAGGACTGGCATGCTTACAGTTACTCTGCAGAGCAGATTACCGGCGACATCATTCTGGCACCCGGAACAATCGAGATGGGGAATGCTGGTGTTCTGACAATTACCGGTGTTGAGGGCTATACGCCGAACCTGTTCTCCTTCAGCGGTGCTACTTCGCTCAATCTGCCCGAAGGCAAATACTTCTGCGAAAAGGGCGTCGATAAAGGCTTCATGGTCATTGATCGATCCCAGCCGGATTTTCTCGTGATTGACGTCTTCGGCGGGGATGTGCCACCTGTCGCTGGCAAGGGCGTGGACCAACAAGCTGGTTTCTGCGGCTCGTTTACCTACAACAAGTCATAGGGGCACTCAGCATGGCACGATTGAACAAAGGCGCAGGCTTTGCTTCTGTGTGTTTGGGTTTCTCCCTTCTGGCAAGCCCATTCGCTTTTGCTGAAGATGCTGGAGAGAAATGGATTGCAGTGAGTAACACCGCGATGAGCATTACTGGCGACATCGAGTTATCTCCAACAGCCATTACCATGAGCACTGGAAGCGTTTTGCCGCTGGAAGCTGTGAAAGGTGACGTCCCTAATCTTTATCGCTTTACTCATGCTAATGATCTCAAGCTACTTCGCGACAATACGTTTTGCTTGCCACATACAGAAGTGGGGTACGTCGTGCTGAACTACCGAGGTAAGGAGGAGTTGGAGATTGATGTCTTCGACGGTGACGAAGCACCTCACAGCGCTGATGAGCTAGAAAGCCAACCTGGCTTTTGCGCTTCTTATTTCTATCAGAAACCGTAGTGCTTATAACTGCATTTGCACCTCGATCAGGTCTGTGCAACATACGCTTTATTCTGATGTTACACGGGGCTGATATGCGGATCAAAGACGCCAATTTCTATCGGAAATACTACAAAAAGTATCATGGCAAGGATCCGTACAAGAAAACTCCGAAGCCCCTCACCCGTCTTGGGGTCACCCGCAAGTATCTGAGCTATCTGCTGTTCTACATCTCCTCTACTTTCCTTCTGAGTGGCTATGCCACCAGCATGCGGGATTTGTTGATCTTCAACTATGCCGTTGCATGCGTGCTTGTTGTGGCTGCTGTTTTCATCTGGCCGCGAGAGGTGAAGGCGCTGGAGCTCATAGGTCGCTATCTTGGGGTCGTTCTTTTTGCGGCGGTGTACAGCGCAGTGATCTTCGTGCCGATTGCATACACAGTGACCACCGAGGAGTTTGTCGCCTTTTTGCAGCCCTTCCCGTGGATCATTCATGCAGTTTATCTGCCCCCAGCCATCTACGCTGGCATCATGATCTGGCGCGCACCACTAGCGAAGGATGAGGCGAACAGCTCTACTACATGATCTCTGTGGACGTCAGGTTGCGTCGGAGGTATCTCTATGCGAATAAACGAGAAATCGTTTTATGCACGGCGCACTTATGCAACACAAAGCCATCAGCTTTTATAAGAAATACAGCAATAAACATTCAGAGCAGGAACTCTTTGATCCAGATTTGATACCGCTGACGCGCTTTGGTCTTTTACGCAAGTATCTCAGCTTTGTTGTCTTCTATCTCTCCTATCCGTATGTGAGCAAACTGTTTGACGCCACTGCTCAGGATAGCTTTGCCAGCAACTCTATCCATCTTGGCGGGTACCTTGTTCTGGCTGCCTTTTTATGGCCGAGACGCCTCAACTTGTTTGGCTTCCTGATGCGCTATTTCTGCATCTGGGGCGCTGTTGTTCTTTATTGGATGCTGATCATTTATCTGGTCACGCCAGAGAAGCTTAAAGCGCTGGTCGCCACCCATCCCTGGCTTCCCAAGGCCGGCTATTTGCCGTTTGCGTTGTATGCGCTGGTGATGATCTGGCGTACGCCGAAATCAAAAAAAAGACGGTCCTGGCGCCAACAGCTCCGCGCAATGAGGCTCAGTTAAAGTTTGGCCCCTCATTTCAACTGGTCTTCAATTGCTCTCGGGAAAAGTTAGTCTGTCCCGGAGTTCGTGGCCTTCACGTGTCGCGCTCTAACAATTGATTTGAGCGGAACGCTTGCATTTGGTTGTATCTGGCCAAATGAGACATGCTCAATCTCCTTTCCTGAGGCAGCGGTTTTTCTGCGATGTCTGAAAACGCATACGCACAAGAAGTTTGCTACAACCTGCGTGGTGGGAACCGTGCATTGCTGATGGATGCGTTTGCCAATATCCGTAAAGAAGACTTTCTGTTCCCCCCTCCCTGGAAGGTGGCCATAACCACGCCCGGCTATGGACGTCGCGCCATTTTGCAGGATGCTGCAGATCTCTATCAGGACATGCTGGTGGAGCTGGTGCATGAGGCTTCCATCAACACCGGGCAGCCTTCACTCTGGGCGCAGATTTTTAACTGGTCGGGCCTCAAACCGGGGATGAGCGTTTTTGAGTCCGGTTCTGGCCTCGGGTACTTCACCGCTGTTATCGCTCATGTGGTTGGGCCTGAGGGCTCGGTTTACTTCGATGAACCCCATGAGAAGTTGCACGACAAGTGTCACGAGAACCTAGCAGATATCAAGAATGTCCATGCGGTGTATGACGGTGCTGCGCTGGACCGAACTTATCTTTGCTATGGCACCACTACAGTTCCTGCTGAGCTTTATCGCAACACCAAGCTGCGGGGGCAGATTGTGTTTCCCTTCACTGATGACTGGGGGCACGGTTTCTTCATCAGCCTGAAAAAGAAGAAGAAGGTTTGCGAGCTGAAGCTTGGGGCACCGTGTGCCTTTGTGATCAGCCGGGACTACAAGAACAATCCTTACACCAATGACTTTGGCGAGCTGACGGACATCGCGGTGGACGTCAAGTTCGTTGAGCAGGCATTGGATGACAAAGTGCTGGATGTGGCGAAGATGATCCATCTGGCGATTGAGGCCAAATCTCATTCCTAGCTTTTATGCCGCTGGTAATCCGGCTTGCCAAACTTCCCCCATCTCGCTAAGCTCATTTCCGTTGCGCATGAGCGTGATGATCCGAAACGTAACCAAAGGAGGTGCATTATGATTGTGATAAAGGTGCTTCAGGCAGGTTCGTTTAAATAGGCAACACGCCTTACCTGCCTGACCCACTTTGGGGTCCGTATGCGTTGGCTACGGCGACCCTATGGTGCTGTTCTATTTCAGGCAGATAAATGTCCCATAAATTGATTGAGCTGGGTTGGTCCGCTCATTTTATGATGCAGCTTCAGGATGATGAGCTGCAAACTCTTCCTGTTGCCCGCGTGACGCAGGTTCACCGTAACCAGATGATTGGTATCGGTCATCAGGGAGAGTTCACCCTGAGTGTTCCCGGCCAAGGTTCAACCGGCGATTATGCGGTTGGTGACTGGGTGGTTTATGACGCCCACGCTCAAGTTGTTCGTGCGCTGGACCGGCTTACGCTGGTTGAACGACGCGCGGCGGGTGAAGATGCCCGTGCGCAGCTGATTGCTGCCAATCTGGACGTGTTGTTCATCACCACCTCCTGCAACAAAGACTTCAACATCGCGCGGCTGGAGCGGTATCTAGCCGTGGCTCAGCAGGCTGGCATTCAGCCCGTGGTTCTGCTGACGAAGGCTGATCTGGTGGATGACACCTATGCGTTTGAGGCGGAAGTGCAGAAGATTGATCCGCTGTTGCCGGTGATCGCGCTTGATACCCGCGATCCGGAGCAGATTACGCCGTTGTTTGACTGGTGGAAGGCCGGGCAAACCGCAGCATTGGTGGGCTCTTCCGGTGTGGGCAAATCAACCATCCTCAACAGCTTGAGCGGTTCTTCTGCCAAGACAGCTGGCATTCGTGAGGATGATGCGAAAGGCCGGCATACCACGACGGCTCGCTGCCTCTCCCCTGTTGGGGATGGGCGTTGGTTGATGGATACGCCGGGTATGCGTGCTTTGCGGCTCTACGATGTTTCTGAGGGCGTTGCTGCGGTGTTTCAGGATCTGGTTGATCTTGCAGAGCACTGCCGGTTTTCGGACTGTAGTCATGAGAGTGAGCCGGGTTGTGCCATTCAGGCCGCGATTGAAGAAGGGGAACTGGACCCTTCACGGCTTAAACGCTGGAAGAAGCTGGCCCGTGAGGAGCAGTACAACAGCGAAACCGTTGCGCAATCCCGCTCCCGTTTGAAGAGCTTCTCCAAGATGATCAAGCGTGTGCAGGCAGACAATCGTATCCTGAAGGGCGATTACTAGCCCCTTTGAATAGCACCGCCCACAGCGTCAGCTTGTGGGGGTGCTACCGTTTTCTCAGTTTGCCGGTTTCCAGCTAGAACCCTCAAACTGAATTAGGGGAGCCGACCCGCGGTTTTGGCAGAGTTCGCAGGTCGGCTATATGCCCTTGAAGTGTTGTTGTGTTGAGGCAACTTCAAGGACCTCGGGAGGTTTGCCCACTCGGTGGATATGCTGTCTGACCGAAGTGGTGACGCTCACCTTTTTTCAGCCAAATGCAGTGCTGCAATACCGCAGTTGGCGAAGCAGCTTTGTTTTTCCAGCTGCATTCAACGAGTGTTGCGCGTTTCAATGAAATGAGCTGTTCTATAAAGAACAGCAGGGAAAGTTTTTTTGAGGTAAGCGCTGCGCGCGAAGCAGTGCCCGACTGCTGAGAGATTCGGTTTTATCCCGAGTTTGCCGTGGCCTTTGGCAGCTCAACCAGGAATGTGGTTTCCGCTCTATCTGGTAGATAAGACACGGTACCGTAGTGTGATTTGACCATGGATTGCACGATGCCAAGGCCCATGCCTGTGCCACCCTCTGCCCGCTGGGTGGTAAAGAACAGGTCGAAGATCTTCCCTGCATTACCCTCAGAAATGCCTCTGCCGTTGTCACTGGTGTAAAACAACAGGGTTTCCGGTGTTTCCTCGACTTTGATGGTGAGCTTGCTCGCCCCGTGGTTCACTGCATTTTCCAGCAGGTTGGAGAAAATGATCGCCGCATTTTCCAGAGTGATCGGCAGGGTCTGGTCTCTCTCACAGGCCACATCTATCTCTAGCTGCTCATAGTGACTTTGCAGGTGATCGAGCAGTTCGCCAAGATGCAAGGTACCAGAGGATTTGGGATTGTCCGCGCGAGCCAGATGGCGCAGGCGGTCTAGTAGTGCAGACAGGCGGTTGGAATCCTGCAAAATGTTGTTCAGGAATCTGGTGCGCTGGTCCTTTGACATGTCGTCCCCGGATTCCAGCAGGAGTTCGACTGCTCCTTTGGTGGCTGTGACCGGCGATTTCAACTCATGTGCTGCGTGAGAGGCGAAGGTGGAGATGTAGTCTGCCCGCTCCGAGATTTTCCGGGCCATGGCAAGGAAGCTATCTGCCAGCGATGCAAACTCACGTGTGCCGTTGTGCTTCAAAGGCGCGATTGCCTGTGTATCGCCACTGCTGATCCGCTGGGTGCGGTCGATCAACTCATAGATTGGCTTAGTGATAACCCGCAGGAACACAAAGCCGATAGCGGTTGTCACAAGCAATGTGAAGGCAGCGGCGATGGCCACGATCTGCCATTGCTTGAAGAGCTGGCGCATGGTGTTGCTGGGCGTACGGGAGGCGTAGATCACCCCAACTACCTTGCCCTGCACCAGAACCGGCATTGCAGAGAAGATGCGCGTTGATGTTCCGCGGCTTAGTGAAGTCAACGCTGGCGCCGGTTCATCCGAAATCCGCTCGCGCAGGACACTGCGATAGTGGCCAGAGAGTGCCGTTTGCACTTCCTCCACGTGCCTCAGGGAGAGACCGACTTCGCTGCGCCCAGCGATGACGTTGCCTTTGTGATCAAGCACACGGAAGCCAGCCAGTGTGACCTTCTGTGTTTCCATTAGCAGCGGAGACAGGCGACTGCCGATGTTCAGCATCACCTCACTGGGTGCTTCAGCGGCTTCACGAGCCTTTGCTCGGCGTGGGTAGGTTTTGGCGGAAAAGAGGTAGTTGCGCGGCGCTATCGGCGTGTAAGGGCCGTTCTCCACGCTCACGCTGCGTTCTGCACTCACGAGGTCATCAAGGCTGATCTCCTCCTGCTCTTCCACCATTTGCGACATGACGGCTGACAGGACAGCACTTTGAGCAATCAAGGCGTTTTCCGTTTGCTGGAAGATCTGATGCTCGAAGATGCGGAAGAACAGAATGATTGCGAGTGGCAGCAGCAGCACGCTGAGCAGCACTGCAACCACCACAAGGCCCAGCGTCGGGCGCCACTTCTTTTTTGTTGCTGTGGCAATCATGAGGGAACCGGCAGTGCCGCCAGTCTGAAGCCGACTGCGTGCACCGTCTCAATCAGATTCGGCGCACCTGCAGTCGTCAGCTTTGAGCGGACATTGCGGATGTGGCTGTCGATTGTCCGGTCTGAGACGTGAATGTTGGGCGGATATGCCAGATCGATGATCCTATCGCGGGAAAACGTCATGCGTGGGCGGTCCAGAAACAGCTTCAGGATCTCGAACTCGATGGATGTCAGTTCCACGGGCTGACCGTTGTAAGCGACCGAGCGGTAGGAAGGATCAAGCTGTACGCCTCCGGCCTGAAGTTGGGAAGGTTTGGCCTCTCCTGTAATCTTTGGGCCATTGGTGCGTTTCAGGATTGCGCCGATGCGGGCGACCAGCTCGCGCGGGCTGAACGGTTTGGTGACATAGTCGTCTCCCCCCATTTCCAGCCCGAGGATACGGTCAATCTCTTCATCGCGGGCGGACAGGAAAAGGATCGGCACTTCTGAGTGCTTGCGGATCTCGCGGCAGACTTCGAAGCCATCCATCTCCGGCATGCCGATGTCCAGAATGATCAGGTCCACCGGCTGCTGCTTAAAGCAGGCAACAGCCTCAAATCCATTTTCAGCAATGATGGTGTTGTAGTTGGCTTTTTCGATCGCGAAGGTAATCACTTCCCGAATGTGCGCATCGTCGTCAACTACCAGTATATTTTGCATTCTCAGAGGCCCGGATCTTCACGATAACGAGTTCTACTGTCAGAGGCCGGGGTTTGCAACTTAGCCGGGGTTTCCAGTTGTGTCGGAGCCTGCGGTTTTGCCGGAGACTGCGGTCTTGTCGGGACTTCGTTCTCTTGCAGGTAGTTGAGCAGCAACTGATTTCTGAGGCTCCATAGACGCCAGTCTCTTGCATCTAGTCGAACGTGGAGGGCTATGTACCGTCGAGAGGACTGCATTTTAATCAGTCTGCTGTTGTCATTTGGAACACCACGCTCCAACTCACTTCGGATTTTTGCATCAATGGCCGGGATAGCCTGTGGCCCTAAGCTGATCAGGTACCAATGGTCAAACTTGGAGTTATCGGCATAGGTCACGTTGTAATCTGCGATCAATGCGGCTGTGTTTGTGAGGCTGAGCGTGTAGAGGATCCCCACAACTGCGAGCATGTTTACACGAACGAGCCAGCCGTTGTTTCGTCCCAAGGCCAGTTTGGCAACGATGCTGAGCACGCCGATGAACACCAGTACCACCCAGATCAGTGCATAGAGGCGCAGGTAAGTCATTGAGTACACGCCGACATAATTGCCGAGGCGTGCGAGGCAGGAGGCGACGAGCAGAGCGGTCTGGATGGTCCATGCGAGCAACAACACCTTCACCAGTTTGGACTTGGCCGTGGAGGCTCCGGAGCGGCTGGCGAACAGCACGAAGACTGCGGCAAGCAGAGCGGCAATGATGAGGGTGTAGACGCCTTTGTGGGCGTAGTTGGCATAGGTGGTGCCTGCCGGGAGTTCCTGAGAGCCCCACAGGTAGAAGGCATCCAGCACTGTTTGCAGGGCAAAGAGGCCGTTGAAGAGCACAAGCGAGCGGACAACAGCTTTGTAGCCAAAGATTTCATCCAAGACAGATCGATAGGCTTGAACAGTTTCCTGCTCCGGTGTTTTGACAGTGGTGTCAGCAGCCTTCTTTTTCTTCAGCTTTTTTCTGAATTTTACGCGCAGGAACGGCCAGACCAGAGCAAACATGATGGACCAGAACACGATGCGGGCCATGTTCAGTTTTTCAAAGAGCTTGCCCAAGTTGATGCTGAGCAGCCATTGCTCGATGACAGGGTTTGAAGAACTGAACAGGTACAGGAAAATCGGGAACAGGGTGAGGGGCAGAAACCAGGTGAACGCCAGTTTGGCGTAGTTGGACAATGGCCGCTTGCGTCGTTTGACACGACTGAGCGTAAACATGTCTTTGATGAAACCCAGCGGCCAGCGGCGCAGGAAGATGAGCAGTGTTTTGACCATCTTCAAGTCAAAGGCATTCACGCGTCGGTTCATGATGAGAGTACACATGGCCAGAGCGAGGATGGCGATCAGCCCACTCAGAAAGTCCCATTGGAGGACACTTGGCACAACGCCAATGATCACCGTCAGCGTCGTGATCCATGCAAGGCGTGGGCTCACCCGGTGTCCGCCCAGCAGCATGATTGCAAAGGCAACAGCTACAATGAACAGGCTGAAGCCAATTTCAGCCCGGTGACCAAAAAACAGATAGTCAGCAAGCAGGCATAGACCCAAACCAAGAAGAAACCGGGCCTGAATGCCCATTGCAGGCATCCACGACACCGGCTGAATGCGAGAGTTAGATAACATCAATTTCGCCCCTGAAATCATTAAGTGAATGAACTCAGGCGACGATCTACCGACCTCCCTTGCAGGCAGTTGGGCAAAACCGATGAGATCTCGTGCAGATTTGTGCAGTTTCTGTGCAGGTGATGAGAGCTGCTACGGGAAAGCAGCCTGCATAGGTGTGCTGACTGCTGTTTTTATTGGGACTTGGCGAGCCTAGGCCGCTTTGATATCGCCGAGGAACTGGTCGATTTCGTTGCGGAGGTGATCGGCTTCGGTACGGAGCTCCTCAGAGGCGATGAGGACTTGCTTGGAGGTGACGCCAGTTTGGATGGCGGCTTCGTTGACCTTGGCGATGTTCTCCGTGACCTCAGCTGTGCCACCGGCAACCTCGCTGACATTGCTGGCGATTTCCTGGGTGGCGAACTTTTGCTCGTTGATGGCGCTGGAGACGGCACTGGCGCGTTGGTCGATCTCGCGGATGATCTTGTCGATGTCTTCCATTGCGGTGAGAGATCCCTCTGTAGCGCGCTGGATATCGGCAATCTCATTGCGGATTTGTTCTGTGGCCTGAGAGGTTTGCTCAGCCAAAGACTTCACCTCACTTGCAACCACCGCAAAGCCCTTGCCTGCCACCCCAGCTCGTGCAGCTTCTATGGTGGCGTTGAGGGCGAGTAGATTGGTTTGCTCAGCGATGTCTGTGATGATGCTGACCACATCTCCCACGCTCTGCGCTGCTTTGCGCAACTCTGCAGCATCGGAGTTGGCGCTGTGGACCTGATCCACCGCTTCAGACGCTGCTTTTCTGCAGTGTTGCATCTGGTTGCCGATTTCGGCGACGGAGCAGTCCAGCTCCTCTGTGGCAGAGGCGACGGATTGCACGCTGCGCGAGGCTTCTTCCGCTGCTGAGGCGACTGCCTTGGATTGGTTACTGGTAAGCTCGGAGATGCTCGACATTTCCTGAGAGGACAACTGCATGGTCTGCGAGTTGCGGCCCATGGTTTCAAGCACATAGGAAACGGCCTGCTCAAAGTCTGCAATACGGCCTTCAAGGAACTTACCGCGCTCTAACTGAGAGGCGTGCTGGGTGTCCTGCTCCTTCTTCAGATCGCGTGCGAGGATCATGTTTTCCTGGAAGACGGAGACAGCCTTGATCATCTGGCCCACTTCGTTTTTCGCTGGCTTTGGCAGCTTGATGTTCAGGTTGCCGCTGGCAAGTTGCTCCATGGCTTCAATGATCTTGGCGAAGGAGCGCTGGATAGATTTGATGAGGATGAAAGACATCAGGAACACCAGCAGGAAGCCAACGGCAGCGATGCTCATGTGAAGGGTGAGACGTCCGTTGGCACTTGCTTGCAGTTGCTCAGTATCTTCAATCAGACTGGCAGCAATGGTGTTTTCCAAGGCCTTGAGCTGGTTGATTTTTTGGGATGCGGTTCCAAACCATTCAGGGCCGCTGATGGTTTCCAGCGCCGTTGCTGTTTCCTCGCCGCCCAGTGCGATATCGCGATAGGTGTTCAGCTTGGTGTTGGCAGCACCGTTCTGCAGCTTCTCATAGTCTGCGAAAAGCTCAGGCGTGGCATAGGTTTGGAAAATGTGCGTGAAGGCGTTCTGTTCAACGATTAGACGTTGGAACTTTTGCAGGGCGGCAGGTGGAAACGCATTGCTTGCAAAGCCTGCTGCGCCCACAGCCCGCTCCAGCCCTGCCCGCTCTTTGGTCAGTAGGAAGGCGTGGTAGCTTACGATGCGGTCTACAATTTCCGCATTGGGGCTGAGTTCGCTCATGGAGCCGATGATGTCGAGCTTTTCAGAGTTCAGCCTGGTGTAGAAAGCAACAGCTTCAGCCATCTGCACATTCAACGCATCAACATTGGAGCGCATTCTGGGCGTCTTTTGCAGCTCGGCATTGATGCCTTCCAGATCAGCAGCAAATGCTGGCTGGTAGATGGACAGGTCAAAGCCCTCAAGGAATTGCAGGTAGTCGATGCGGGCGGTGTCCGTTGCTTTGCGCTGGGTTTTCAGGTCAGCCTCAAACTGCTGACCTTTGCTGGCTAGGAACAAGGCTGTGGCGCCACGCTCTTTCTGCTGCTCATGCACCAGACTGCCGATTTTGACGGAAAGACGCGTGAGCTGCGAAAGGGCAGCCAGTTTCTGCTCATCCTCGGTGTCGACCTTGATGAGCTGATAGAGAAAAACGAGGGCTGCAATGCTTGGAATAATTGAGAGCAGTGTGATGGTATGAACAATTTTGAGCTTAGCTAAATATGCAAACATGATAATTTGGTCCGCTGAAATCTAACTAAGCATTTTCCCGTGTTTATTTACGGCTAGTTAACGATAAGAGGCCGATTCCATGCATGCGGGCAGCATTCCAAAACGTGTGCTCATTGCATTCCTGATAGAGCCTTGTTCGGAAATTTGTTTTCCGGAAATAAGGTCGAGATGTTAATCAGGTAAAAAATTTTAGTTATTTCGCATATTCTTTAGAAAAGAAACATCAAAAATATCAGTAAAATGATTAACCAGAGCAGCAACCAACCGACGCAAGGCTCTATTTATAAATAAAGATTCGCTGAGAAGACTCGACCCGTGAACCTATATACATCCTGATTAAGCGTTTTACTTTGAAACAGAGAAATTAGAACTTACGTTACGTAGCATGTTCCACGCAATAAACTTGTGAGCGGGACCGACTGGCAGCATGTAGAGTTTACCGAACCAGTTGTGTGTGATGACCGAAGAGGTGATGCGCACCAACGCTCCTTCAGAAATTGCATCGACGCTGAACGTGGTCATGACCGAGAGATGTTTATCTCTTGAGGTGAGCACCAGTTCGCGGTCCTCAATGTGCTCAACCAGAAAGAAATCGAGCTTCTCACCTACCTCTGGCAGCGTGGTTTTTCGTTTGCCTTCAAAGCCTTTGATTTTGGCAACGCCTGCCAAAGCTGAGATCTGGTCCCTCACCCAAAATGCAGCGCCAAGCCAAGCAGAACGTTTGCTGAACAGAGCGTTGTAGACCTCAAACGCGGTTGGGTGTTCTTGTATCTTCAAGGAGTTGACGTGGTAGAAGTACAGCTCTTCGCGTGGGGCAACCAATTGAGGGGCCGGGAGAGATAGGGTTTCCGGCATGTTTTACGCTCCTTTATGATACTGCAGCTGACCTTCGCTACATTATTTAGATTATACTAAAATATGTTTATTTGCAATGAATTAGATAGCTTCAGCTAGCTTGCCTAATCCTGCAACAATATATTTTTTGCGCCATATTCTCGCCTTATGATTGCAACACACTTTTTCGCGCACCACATCGGTGTTTCTAATATCAATTTACGGCAAACACGCCAACTTCTGAGATCACTTTGGGGAGTGAGCCTCAGGAGTGGACGCCTTTCTGTGCTGCTTTGGGCGCCTATGTGCTTGCCATTGGGGGATTTTATGAAATCTATATTGCTTAAAGTTGTTGTGGGGTGTTCGGTTCTTCTCAGCGCTCAGGCTGCTGCTGCGTCCGGTCTTTATCTGCTGCGAGAAGATGGTAGCGAGATTGATATCTATCTGAAGTCACAAAGCCCGAAGAACGCGACAGACCTTCTTGTGCTTACTCAGGGCTCCGACTGTAACAGCGTGGCCAATAACAAGCTGATCAACGAGGAGTTCTCGCAGGTTCTGCCGGAAGCGGATGTGCTGACGGTTGAGAAGTATGGCATCACCTCCGACCTCTCCTGGGATCGGAATGATGAGCGTGCGGATTGCCCAGCGGCTTATATTGAGAATGACTCGCCGGAACGCCGGACTGCGGATTACATCAAGGTGATCAGCCAGTTGAAGGAAGGCGGCATTTATGAGCGCGTGATTTTGCTGGGTGGCAGTGAGGGCGCTGTGGTTGCCAACATGATTGCTGCGAAGGCTGATTTCGTGACTGCGAGCATTGCTCTGAATGGTGGCGGGCGTCACTTCATTGATGACATCCTGCACAACATGAAATCTAGCGGCATGCCTGAGGAAGCGTTCAAAGAAGCTTCTGCGGGTTTCAAAGGGTTTGCGCAACAGGTGACATCCAGTGAGCCGTTTGAACTCAACATGAGTGGGCATGGCTACAACTGGTGGAACAGTATGCTGAAATCAGATCAGCTGGAGATCCTCGCACAAGTCGACACTCCTGTTCTGATTGTG
>NZ_DS996807.1:26065-138347 GCF_000156235.1 Pseudovibrio sp. JE062 | reverse complement strand
GGCGCTATCACAGGCCCGCATGTGGATCTCGATATCGTCAGCGTTCATCGTACACTCGCGTCTTTGTTAAAGACGAGAGCATCCATGCCGCCATCCGATGCAATCTTATTCATGAGTGTTTGAGGTGTCATATTCTGCAAGACTGACCATCCCATCGTTTTGTTTCTATGATAGCGAAAAATGTCGAACATTCTCCTAAGAGCTCCCCGCTTTTGAGGCAGGAAGTTCTATTGATCACTATGAACGGGAATGTGGGCAGAAACTGTTCTCTACGAGACACAAAGGCGTGAAGTACACTGAATGGGCGTGCTTTGTACCGGCTTCATAACGTGGGTGTGAAGGCGCAGCGTCAAGGCATCCCTCGAATTCGCTTAGATAAGTTGCGCAGTTCGCAAAGCACAACCAGATGCGATCACATCTGCTGAACTCGCCGTCAGATGGCTTGGATAAGTGTTGAAAGGCACCGCTTCTTACTAAGGCGCCTTATATCCTCGAGCAGGTATCTCTTTTTAAATCAGCATCTTGGAGATGATGTTGATGTTCTGATCTTCCTGATTTGCCTGTAACGCCTCAATTCCAGCCCGCATGCCTTTTACCAGCGTATCCACGGACATGCTTGGTGCACCGAGATTTTGGATCATGGCGGCGACTTCAGGCAGATGGGGCAGATGCACCCAGCCTGCGCGGATGGGAAGTTTGTTTTCTGCAATGTGGTGCAGGATGCCATACATGAGGTGATTGCAGCAGAAGGTGGCAGCTGAATCTGAGATATCCGTTGGCACTCCAGCATCCCGCATAGCCTGTGTCATGGCTCTAAGGGGAACTGTGGCGTAGTAACCAACCGGGCCATCAGGCACCGTCAGTTCTCCTTGAAGCGTGACGCCTGCGGTATCAGTGACGTCGTAACGCGCACAATCATTTAGGTTTTGCGCTAGACGTTCCAGCGTGATCATGGAGCGGCCACCGTACTCGCCCAGCATGAGGACAGCGCTGGGTTTCAGCTCTTCCATGGCGGCGACAGTCTCTTCAATGCAGCGGAAATACGCCCCGGAGACAATGCGGGAGACAATCTTTGCGCCTGCGATCTCTTCGCCATCCAACGCCAGTGCCAGTTTTTCAGCGGGATTGGTCGGCGTGTTGGCATAAGCGCCGAAGCCGGTGATGAGAATGGTGTCCATGGGATGCCTGCTCCTTCTCACTGTGTTCCACCATCAGTATCGGGAGCAGCTTAAGTCTTTGTTCAAGAGACAAAGACAGATGGAGCGAGTTGCAAGCAGATCAGGCTTCTTACAACTCGCTATAATATAGATCGTATGTCTGAAACCGATGCTTAAGATGCAATTTTCACCGTAAAGGAGAGATCGTCGGCGCCACTCCAGGTCGTAACATCTACATTTATGTTCTTGAGCCAGTTCACAACAACAGGACGATTATTTAATCCATGTTCAGCGGTTGTTACACAGACCCAAAACTCACCTTGATCAGCTAACTGATATCGGATCATTGCTTGAATTTTGTTGTTTGAATCTCCGGCTAAGCTAAATGCACTTTTACTGCTGTGAGCAGGTATCTTCGAGATGGTTTCCACGAAGGATCCATTGTAAGCGGAAGCTCCGATGATCGTAGCATCGTAGTTGCTCGTGTTTTCCATTTCGCAGTAAGCATGCTTCTGCCGTGCCATTGCCTCAGTCATATCCCAACACCTCTGTCTTTGAGCCCAGCGTAAATGCCAGCAACAGGCATCATGAAAGGCTCATACACAGATGCAATCCCCGAGATTTACATCTGCATATGTACCGAGGTAATGAGGCCACTCCCCTACAAAGCGCTCTCGATTTCAGCGACTACAGCTTCGGCTGCGGCGCGGGGGTCTTCTGCACGGTAGATTGGGCGGCCGATGACGAGGTAGTCGGACCCTGCTTTGATGGCATCGTATGGGGTCATGATGCGGCGCTGGTCGCCAGCATCGGAGCCTTTCGGACGGACACCCGGCGTCACGATGCAAAGCTTGTCGCCAACCTTTGCACGCATTGCAGCAGATTCCACCGGAGAGCAGACAATACCGCCAACGCCAGCTTCAACTGCATCAAGCGCGCGCTGTTCGACAAGGTTTGCAGTTGGGCCGACATAGCCAGCGTCTTTTACGTCCTGCTCGTCCATGGACGTGAGGACGGTGACACCCAGCAGGCAGAGGTCTTTGTTGCCAACTTCTTCCAGTGCCTTCACCGCTGCACGCATGTTTTTCGGGTACGCATGGATGGTCATGAACTTCATGCCCATTTTTGCGACGTTTTTCACTGCGCTGGTGATGGTGTTGTCGATATCCAGCAGCTTTACATCAAGAAAGATGGAGTGTCCTTCTTTGGCCAGCTCTTCCGCGAACTGCAGGCCACCTGCAAACTGGAGCTGCATGCCGATTTTGTAAGTGCCGACAAGCCCTTGTGTCTTCTTGACGAGCTCACGCGCTTCATCAACTGTTGGAACATCCAGAGGGAGGATCAGGCGATCGACTGCATTTGCTGGGCGATAAGACATGCGAGGCTCCAAATATCTGCCGGATAAAGCCGTTTGCTTTTAATGCGATGGACGTGAACTGCTTCATCCTCATTTCTCAAGCGTATTCTCATCCGAAAACCGAAATCACTTTTCGGGAATACGCTGCAAACGGCCCAGTTCCTAACAGTTTGTGCCGAGAAATACCAGAGGGAGTAGCAGATCCTAGCTTTTTCATCTTTGGGTATTTGCAGCGATCCCTTAGCCTGTTAAAACGGCGCGTCTTTAAATGCTTGTGCAGGGGTTTTGCATGAGTATAAGGGCTATAAACTTATCAAGGGACATCCCATGCGTCAGGCCACTATTGCCCGCGGCACTAAAGAAACGACGATCTCTGTTTCCATCAATCTGGATGGCACAGGCAAGTATGACATCAAGACCGGTGTTGGTTTCTTTGATCATATGTTGGAACAGCTTTCCCGACATTCGCTCGTGGACATGACCATTCGCGCAGATGGTGACACCCATATTGACGACCACCACACCACAGAGGATGTGGGCATTGCTCTGGGACAGGCGTTTAAAGAAGCGCTTGGCGATATGAGCGGCATCACCCGCTATGCAGATACGCATCTGGCGATGGATGAAGCCCTGACCCGTGTGGCACTGGATGTTTCCGGTCGTCCTTTCCTTGTCTGGCAGGTGGACTTCCCACGGGACAAGGTTGGCACGTTTGATGTTGAGCTTTTTGAAGAGTTCTTCCGTGCGTTTGCCATGAATGCAGGTTTCACTCTGCACATTGCAAACCTTTATGGCACCAACTGCCATCATATTGCGGAAACATGCTTTAAAGCGGTTGCGCGTACAGTACGCACAGCTATCGAACCAGATCCACGCCAGAGTGGACGCGTGCCGACGACGAAAGGTCAGCTTGGCGGCTAACCTTTTTCGGCCCGCAGCTCTACCAGTTATGGAGAATGCAATTGGCTGTCTATTATGTCATGACCGAACCAGGGGTTTCTCTTGACCACCTGAAGGACGAGGACGCACGAAACATCAAATTCGTGAAAGACGGCTTTTCGTGGTGGGCGATGCTCTTCCCCCTCCTCTGGTCTCTCTATAACCGCATGTGGCTGGTCTTCCTTGGCTATCTGGCCGCGATCATTGCATTGGTGTTTGTCGCCGATGCCTTTGGCTCGACTACAGGCGGTTTTATCACCGTGCTTGCTACGCTGTTCTTTGCGATGGAAGCCGGGTTCCTGAAAAGCTGGAGCCTGCGCCGCAAGAACTGGCAGACCGTCGGTTTCATCACTGCCTCCAATCTGGATGAGGCAGAAATCCGTTTCTTCGACCGTGTTTCCCGTCGCAAAGGCGAAGCGCGGCCTCCACAGGGGCCTCAGGCTCCACAAACCAGCGACACAGATGTCGTTGGAATGACACTCAAGCGATAACAGGAGTTCCTTCATGAGTGTGGCAATTATTGATTATGGTTCTGGCAACTTGCGCTCCGCGGCAAAAGCGTTTGAGCATGCAGCCCATAACCATCATCATACTCATGAGGTGACGGTGACTTCGGATCCAACCGTTGTCGCCAAGGCTGACCGCATTGTGCTGCCGGGCGTTGGCGCGTTTGCGGATTGTCGCCGCGGCCTGCAGGCTGTTGATGGCATGGAAGAGGCGCTGGCGGAAGCTGTGCTGACTAAGGGCAAGCCGTTCATGGGCATTTGCGTTGGCATGCAGCTGCTGGCAACCCGCGGGCTTGAGTTTGAGAAAGCTGAAGGGCTGGACTGGATCAGCGGTGATGTGACCGCGATGAAGCCAGCTAATCCTGAGCTAAAAATTCCTCACATGGGTTGGAACACCATCAACGTGACTGGTGATGAGCACCCGGTTCTTGAAGGTATCAAAACCGGCAGTGATGGCCTGCACGCTTACTTCGTGCATTCCTATCACTTTGCTACTGCCAACTCTGCACACCGTTTGGCAAGCTTTGACTATGCGGGTGAGTTCACTGCGATGGTGGGACGAGACAACATCGTCGGCACGCAGTTTCACCCTGAAAAGAGCCAGAAGCTCGGCCTTTCCCTGATTTCCAATTTCCTGAGCTGGGCGCCGTAACGGCTGCCCGCTTTCAGTGACACAGACAAGTCCAAGGACAGAATTATGATTATTTTTCCAGCGATTGACCTTAAAGGCGGCCAGTGCGTTCGTTTGAAACTGGGCGACATGGATCAGGCAACCGTGTTCAACGATGATCCAGGTGCGCAAGCGAAGGCGTTTCAGGATCAGGGTTTTGAATGGCTGCACGTTGTTGATCTGGACGGTGCGTTCGCAGGTGAGAGCAAAAACGGCGAGGCTGTTGATGCGATCCTTGCCAACACCAGCAATCCGGTTCAGCTGGGCGGCGGCATCCGCACCATGGAGCACATCGACAACTGGCTGGCGAAAGGCGTTGCGCGCGTCATTCTCGGCACCGTTGCTCTGCGCGATCCTGAGCTGGTGAAGGAAGCTTGCAAGAAGTATCCGGATCGCATTGCCGTTGGCATCGATGCCAAAGGCGGCAAGGTTGCCGTTGAAGGCTGGGCAGAGACTTCTGAGCTGACCGTGATTGAGCTGGCGAAACAGTTTGAAGATGCTGGTGTTGCAGCCATCATCTACACGGACATTGATCGTGACGGCGTTCTGAAGGGCCTGAACATCGAGAGCACCCTGGAACTGGCTAATGCTGTGAGCATTCCAATCATCGCTTCTGGTGGCCTTGCAGACATCAAGGACATTGAGCGTCTGATTCAGCCTGATTGCGATATTCTGGAAGGTGCGATCTCTGGCCGTGCGCTGTATGACGGTCGCCTTGATCCTGCTGAAGCTCTTGATCTGATCAAGAAGAGCCGGGAGGGCCTCGCATGACCCTGAAGGCACGTATTATTCCATGCCTTGATGTGAAGGATGGCCGTGTCGTGAAAGGCGTCAACTTTGTTGACCTGATCGACGCTGGTGACCCAGTTGAGGCAGCGAAAGCCTATGATGCGGCGGGTGCTGATGAGCTGACGTTCCTTGACATCACGGCCTCCAGCGATAACCGCGATACGATCTATGATGTTGTGCAACGCACCGCGGAAGCCTGCTTTATGCCGGTGACTGTTGGCGGCGGTGTGCGCACCGTGGAAGACATTCGCAAGCTGCTGAATGCGGGTGCAGACAAAGTTTCAATCAACACTGCAGCGGTGAAAAATCCTGAGTTTATTCGGGAAGCAGCACAGAAGTTCGGCAGCCAGTGCATTGTTGTCAGCATCGACGCTAAGCGTGTTTCTGCCGAAGGTGAGCCTGAGCGCTTCGAAATCTTCACCCATGGTGGCCGTACACCAACGGGCATTGATGCGGTGGAGTTTGCCAAGAAAGCCGTGGACTTGGGCGCTGGTGAGCTGCTGGTGACCTCCATGGACCGTGATGGCACGCAAGAGGGCTACAATTTGCCGCTTACCCGTGCAATTGCGGATGCTGTACATGTACCGGTGATTGCTTCCGGTGGGGTTGGAACTCTGGATCATCTGGTTGAAGGTGTCCGTGATGGGCACGCGACTGCTGTACTTGCTGCTTCGATCTTCCACTTTGGGACTTACAGTATTGAAGAAGCCAAGCAACACATGGCAGATGCTGGAATTCCTATGCGTCTGGATAAGTAAATTTCGCTCAGGTATTGAAAGTAATCCTGAAGCGGCCTCAACAAGGCTAGTCAAATGACCAATTTTACCCTTTCGGACCTAGAGGCTATCATTGCTGCACGTGCGAACAGTGATGATGAACTGTCTTATACCCGTAAGCTCATTTCCAAGGGCGTTTCCAAGTGTGCACAGAAGCTTGGAGAAGAAGCCGTTGAAACTGCGATTGCGGCTGTAGAGCGTGATAAGGAAGGCGTTGCTTCTGAAGCAGCTGACCTGCTTTATCACCTACTTGTTGTTTTGAAGGTTTCCGATGTGGCGCTGGACGAAGTTCTAGCAAAGCTTGCAGCACGCACCGGACAAACCGGACTGGAAGAAAAAGCCTCCCGTACGGACGGCTAGGTTTCTTCTTGTCATGCGAAGTGGGAGGCACGACGGGCCTTGAGCGCTAACGCTATGCATAAAGAACTCGCTCCAGTTCAGGAACTGGATCTGTCTCCCTACTCTGTGTTTACAGAGACTGAATGGGCGTCTTTACGTGCAGACACGCCGATGACGTTGAGCGTGCAGGAAATTGAAGACCTGCAATCGCTCAATGACTTTGTGTCTCTGGAGCAGGTGAAGAATATTTACCTGCCCCTTTCACGTCTGCTTGCCTATTATGTGGAAGCTTCCCAGAGCCTTCAGTTTGCGACGAAGCGCTTTTTGGGCATGCAGCTAACCCGTACGCCGTTCATCATCGGCATTGCGGGCTCAGTGTCTGTCGGCAAATCCACCACTGCCCGTCTTTTGCAGGCACTCCTTTCGCGCTGGCCAGCCAGCCCGAAGGTGGACCTGATTACGACAGATGGTTTTCTGTACCCGAACTCTATTCTGGAAGCAGAAGGACTGATGCGCCGGAAGGGTTTTCCGGAGAGCTATGACCGTTCTGCCCTGCTAAAATTCCTGACCGACATCAAGGGTGGGGAGCGTGAAGTGCGCGCCCCGATTTACTCTCATTTCTTCTATGATGTGATGCCGGGACAGCATGTCACAGTCGAACAGCCAGACATTTTGATTGTCGAAGGGCTGAACGTTTTGCAGACATCTCACCAGCCGAAAGCGGCAAAAGCCGTGCCCTTTGTCTCTGATTTCTTTGACTTTTCCATCTACATTGATGCGGAAGAGCAAGTGCTGCAACGCTGGTATCTGGAGCGTTTCATGCGTCTGCGTGAGACCGCGTTCCGCGATCCAGGTTCATATTTCCATAAATTTTCCACAATTTCGAATGATAAGGCGCAAGAGATCGCGAAGGACCTTTGGCAGAACATCAATCTGGAGAACCTTCGCCAGAACATCTTGCCGACGCGACCACGCGCTGATCTGATCCTGACAAAGGGTACAGACCACAGCATCGAGACAGTGGCGCTGCGCAAGATCTAAACGAGCAAACGCGCTCTTACATCGCTGACTGACAGACTGGCACCAAGAGGCAGGCGCCAGCCTGTATTGCATTTGTTTGAGCGCTGAGTGCCTGCGGGCTTTCCTTGTGAAGGCTTGCCGGACATTTTGCCTGCCGGCGTGCGAGATGCCCCCCAGCAGGAGCTTGCGTCAGTAAAACGACAGCTGCGCACCATCATCAGACTGGCATGAACCACGAAGCGCGTGAGCGCCTCGACTGTTTCCTATTGCCATCTTTCAGTAATCTCGTGCTGCAACGCGCGCGGGAACCGGTGCTGCTGTGCCTAAAAAGGCTTTCGGAGGGATTATGCTACAGCTTGCAAAAGTATCCGCGTATGCAGGGTTTAGTTTTCTGGTTCTCACGACTGCAGTGGCTGCAGGACCAAACGCTTCTTTTGGTGAACTATCCTTGCCAGAGGAGCCAGTTTCACTGGTTTCCGGCGAAGATACTCTTCCGCAAAACAAGATGACCACCTCCGGCAACTACAATGTCGCCAAGCCAATTCTTGCAAAGGGCTGGACAGCGGCAGATGACGGAACAGTTGGCGCTTCTCTACAGCAGATCCTGCCCGTTGGCGCTCAGTTGAGTGTTCTGGACTGGGCAACAGACGCTACCAAGGGTGAGCTGGTTCGCCTTGGCGTTGATCAGCCTGAAGAAGACGGCGACATTGCCTCTGATATTTACGTTTCCAAAGCAGATTTTTCCAAATACGCATTGACTGAAGTGGCTACACTGAGCCGCGATGAGGCCAACAAAATCGCCGGTAGCGAAGAAGACAGCTACATGGGCTATGCCAGCGCCGTGTTGGCAGCCAGTTCTGGCGGTGTTCGTTCTGCCCGCCGTCGCCGCGGCATGACCTACTGCTACCGCTATGTGAAGAAGCACCTTCTTTCCGAAGGGCTTGTAGATACCTATATTCCAGGTGGATCAGCTTACATGGCAATCAAAGCGCTGCCTAAGTATGGCTTCAAGCGCTTGCGCGTTAGCAGCCCAGACCGCGCTCCAGACGGTTCTATCTGCGTTTACGATCGCGATAAACGGAACCGCCACGGCCACATCGAGGTGAAGAAGAGCGACACCTGCTACTGGTATGGATATGGCTGTAGCAAGAACTCGATGTACGGGCGGCGAGATTTTTATGACTGCTTTGCCAAAGGTGACATCAAACGGAGTTTCTGGGCGTTTACATCATCGAGGAGAGACGATGATGACGATACGAAGGGATCTGCTTCTCTGGTGAGAAAGAACGATCCTTCTGAACGCCTGTAATCAACCTTGATGACGAACCCTGACCGAGAGGTCGGGGTCTTGTCATTTTGGTGTTGTAAACTTTCCAGACCGGGACATTCCGAGGAGCTTTAAAATGCTTGCATATCTAGCTGCACTGAAATCAGTAGAGAAGGCTGAAAAAGATCCTTCTCAAAACCAGAACGAACTGGGGCAGGTTGTCGGTGATGATATGTCTGACTGGACTTCAGCCAAGCAGCCGACAGATGAGACCATGGTTGGTCACTTCTGCCGATTGGAGCGACTGGACCCAGCCAAGCATGCAGAAGACCTTTATGAAGCCTTCAGCGTAGACACTGAAGGCCGGAACTGGACCTATCTGGATGAAGGCCCGTTTCCTGATTTCGAGAGCTTTGAGGCTTACGTTAAAGAGCTTGCGACAGGAAATGATCCGTTCGCCTTTGCCATTATTGAGCAGGAAGGTGGAAAAGCGCTCGGTATCGCCAGCTACATGAACATTGTGCCAGAGACTGGCAGCATCGAAGTTGGACACATTCACTTCTCCCCTCTGCTGCAACGCAAGTGCGGTGGTACTGAAGCGATGTTTTTGATGATGCAGCGGGTGTTCGATAAATGGGGCTACCGTCGTTATGAATGGCGCTGTAACGCCCTGAACAAGGTTTCCCGTAAGGCTGCGGTTCGTCTTGGTTTCAGCTACGAAGGCACATTACGTCAGGCCTCTGTCGTGAAAGGCAAAAACCTTGATACGGCTTGGTTCTCTGTTTTGGATAGTGAATGGCCGGTACTTCGTGCGTCCTTCGAGAAGTGGCTTTCTCCTGCGAACTTCAAAGAAGATGGCGCACGCATCAAGACCTTGAGTGAGCTGATTGCGCGTGAAGAGACACGGGTGTTCTAGCAGCGGTTTCGCAGTCTGCGAGATGATGAAGCCTCGGGCAATCCCGAGGCTTTTTTGTGCGTGCACTTGCCGCAAAAGGACCTATTACGCTCGCTTTTTTGCTGTGCTAGTCTCACCAGCACCTACCTAAGCTTTTCTTTGATACACTTCTGAATGCGATATTTCCTATGCTTGTTTATGCAGATTACATTGGCTATCTCGCGGCCATTATCGGCACATTGTGCTGGCTTCCGCAGACTTTGAAAACGTGGAAGACACGCGAGACAAAAGATCTCTCTCTAGCGGCGAACCTACTTGTGCTGAGCACTGTATTGCTCTGGTTTATCTATGGCATCATGACCGCCGCCTGGCCGCTTGTTGTCGGCAACGTCATCTCCATTATCGCCGTCGGAGCTATTGTGACGGCCAAGCTGATCTACAAGTAAGATTGGGGCAGAAAGATTGGAATTGATTAGATAGAGGTGTGCTCCATTAAGAGCAGGTTCAGCACACCTTTCGGGACGCAATAGACAGAGACGCTGGTTTAAATTCATATCTATCGGGAGGATATGTTTTGACACTCAAGAAGGAACCAGCATGTTCGACCTCAATAAAAACAACAAGAACGCCGCCGCCCAACAAGAACTGAAAGCGCAGTTGGAAGCGCTCCGTTCGAAATCAGGAACAAAGGTCGAAGAAGAACGCGTCGAGGGCGTTCAAAAGAGCGTGCTTGATCGCGCTGCTGCCCCTCGTGAAGTGCAATTGACCCACGATATAGCTGCAGCACGCGAGAAGTACCGCGCAGCCTCTTCCGAAGAAGATAAGAAAGCAGCCATGAAGCATATCTCTGACCTTGAGATGCGTTTGGCCATGGAAAAAGAGAAAAACGCCAAGAGCTGAGTGCTCTGGTTTCAGTAAAGAAAACCCCGGTGCAGAGGGCTGCACCGGGGTTTTGTTTTGAGCTTTTTGCGAAGCTTAGTTTGCCAACTCTGCCAGCATGCCAGCTGCAACGGAGAACTTGGAAACCGACAGGTTCTTCTCCAGAATTTCGCTGGTTGCCTGCTGTGTTCTTTCCGCTTTGCCTGCGTTGCGCTCCAGCCAGCCGTCGAAGCCTTTTTCGTCTTCAAGAGCCTGAGCTGCCAGATCACGCAGTGCGTTTGCAAGGATCGAACGGGAGCGGTCGAGTGCCAGACCGTCGTAGTAGTCACGAATGACAAACTCACGAGCCAGCTCTTCAATCGCGCCGAACTTGAAGTGTTCAGCAACGCGGAAGTAAGAGGCTGCAACTTCGTCAACATCACGGTTGGCTTTCTCAGAGACCAGAACGATATCCGGAATGACCATTTCACCGATCAGGCGAGCAATGCGTGCTGCGATCATGATTGGAACGCCAGCTTCTACCAAACGGTTGGTTTCCGCCTTGAGCATTTCCGCGCGACCTTCTGAGAGGAAGGTTTCCAGACGCGGAGACAGACGCTTCACCGTATCGCGGAAGCGGTTGATCGCTGCTTCCAGGCCATCCTCGAAGGACACATTGCGCAGGAACCAGATGACCATGCCGAGCACCAGATCCTGAACCAGAGTGTAGAGCTCCAGCTGCAGATCACCAGAGATGGTGTTGTCCAGACGGTCAATCTCTTCGTTCAGCTGTGTCAGACCGAAGGCATCACGAACGACCGCGAATGCACGCGCTACATCAGCTACAGACGCGCCGGTCTGGTCGATGATACGGGTCAGGAATGCTGGGCCACCACGGTTGATGATGGAGTTTGCCAGCATGGTCGCGATGATTTCGCGGCGCAGACGGTGGCTCTCAATTTCCTGAGAGTAGGTGTCTGCCATCTCTTTCGGGAAGTAGCGGTACAGCTCTTTCGCGAGGTATGCATCATCCGGCACAGAGCTTTCGAGCAGCTCATCATGCAGAGTGAGCTTTGCGTATGCCAGCAACACGCCCAGCTCTGGACGGGACAGATGCTGACCAGCTTTCTCGCGCTCTTCGATGGTTGCATCGTCCGGCAGGTCTTCCACCGCACGATCCAACAGATCCTGAGATTCCAGCTGGCGCATCATGCGCACCTGATAGCCAAGATCTTCCAAGCCACGGCGATCACAGAGTGAGATTGCCAGTGTTTGCAGGTAGTTGTTACGCAGCACCAGCTGTGCAACTTCATCTGTCATATCAGCCAGCAAGACGTTGCGGTCTGGAGTGGTCAAGGTGCCCTTCTTCACTGCAGCGCCCAGCGCAATCTTGATGTTCACTTCCATATCGGAGGAGTTCACACCAGCGGAGTTATCAATCGCGTCGGAGTTACAACGACCACCGGCACGTGAGAACTCAATACGCGCTTTCTGGGTGATACCGAGGTTTGCACCTTCACCAATAACCTTTGCACCAACTTCAGCAGCCGTGATGCGGATGGAGTCGTTGCCACGATCACCCACTTCAATGTTGCTTTCATCAGATGCGCGGATGTAGGTGCCGATGCCACCGAACCACAGCAGGTCTGCCTTCATCTTCAGAATGGCCGTCATAACCTCCTGAGGAGATGCTTTTGCCTTATTGACGCCGAGCATCTTCTGAACCTGAATGGACAGAGGAATAGACTTGGAAGAACGTGGGTAGATGCCACCGCCTTCAGAAATCAGTTCCTTGTTGTAGTCCTGCCAGGAAGAACGGCCCAGATCGAACATGCGCTTACGCTCGTCCCAGGTCACAGATGGATCCGGGTTCGGGTCGAGGAAGATATCGCGGTGATCGAAGGCTGCGACCAGCTTGGTTGCTTTGGAGAGCAGCATGCCGTTGCCGAATACGTCACCAGACATATCGCCGACACCACAAGCGGTGAATGGCTCTTTCTGGATGTCGCGGTCCATTTCACGGAAGTGACGCTTCACAGCTTCCCAAGCGCCACGTGCGGTGATGCCCATTTTCTTATGGTCATAACCAGCGGAACCACCGGATGCGAAGGCATCACCGAGCCAGAAGCCTTTGTCTTCAGAGATCGCATTTGCGGTGTCTGAGAAGGTTGCTGTGCCTTTATCCGCTGCCACAACGAGGTATGGATCATCCTGATCGTGACGAACCATCAGCTCTGGTGGCAGGATGAGGTCAGCGTCCAGGTTATCTGTCAGATCCAGCAGAGAGGAGATGAAGATCTTGTAGGCTTCTGTGCCTTCAGCGATCCATTCATCACGGCTGCCAGTTTTTGGAAGCTGTTTCGGCAGGAAGCCACCTTTTGCACCAACCGGAACAATCACAGCGTTCTTAACCTGCTGTGCTTTCACGAGACCAAGCACTTCTGTGCGGTAATCCTGTGCGCGATCAGACCAACGCAGGCCACCACGGGCTGCTGGGCCGAAGCGCATGTGAACACCTTCCACGCGTGGGCTGTAGACGAAGATCTCGCGGTACGGCAGAGGCTTTGGCAGACCTTCCACTTTGTGTGGGTCCAGCTTGAACGCAAAGGTTGCTTTCGGCTGGCCAGCATCATCCAACTGGAAGAAGTTGGTGCGCAGAGTTGCGAGGATCAGGTTCTGGAAACGACGGAGGATTCGATCGTCATCCAGGCTCGTTACTTCGTCCAGGCTTGCGGAAATCTCATCAATCAGACGGCTCTCCTTACCCGAACGTTCAAACGTTCCGAGTGTAGGATCGAAGCGTGTATGGAACAGGTGAACCAGCTGCTGAGCGATCTGTGGATAGCGGTTAAGAGTTCCCCACATATAATCTTCAGAATAGAGGATTCCTGCCTGACGCAGGTAGCGGGAGAGCGCGCGGATCATCGCAATGTCGCGCCAAGCCAATCCAGCGGTCAGTGCGAGGGCGTTATAACCATCGTTTTCAGCCTGTTTATTCCAGACTGCGAGGAACAAAGCACCGAGTCGTTCGATGTCCGCTTCAGTGAAGTTGCGGAAGCGGTTCTCATCCAGATGCAGAGTGGTGTCGTGCAGGTAGCTCAGCTCACGATCCGCTGGTGTAATCCGGTAGGTTCTCTCGTTGATGACTCGGAAACCTAGGTTTTCCAGCATCGGAACACGGGCAGACAGCGGAATCGGTTTGTTGAGATGGTATGCACGCAGAGAAATCTGGCCCTTACCTTCACGCTCACGCTTGTAGAAGCTGATCACCAGAGGACGCTTCTCACCGAGCTGCTCGATGCGGCGGATATCTTTGGTTGCGGTCGCTGCTGGTGTTGCAGACGTATAAGCACCATCAAACGCAGAACCATAGCGCTTTAGAAGCGCACCAGAAATCGCATTGCCATAGACGGAGCGCAGAGCTTCTCTCAGGCTGTCAGTCCATGTGCGGACGATTTCCTGAATGGAAGCTTCCAGCTCTGCCTGAGATGGCTGAGGCGTATCACCAACATAACGGCCTACAATGTAGTGGACACGGACCAGAGGGCCTTCCGGGAACGTTGCATACCAAGCGGAAAGACGGCCTTCGTAGACGTTTGCCAGATACTTGCCGACACGCTCACGGATGCTCGTGGTGAAGTGATCACGCGGAATATAGGTGATGATGGAGACGAAGCGGTCAAACTTGTCGGTTCTGGAGAGAACGCGCACACGTGGGCGCTCATTCAGCTGTAGAATAGCGTCTGCGAAGTTGGAGAGCGTATCGACATCAATCTGGAACAGGTCATCGCGTGGATAGCCTTCCAGAATATTGCGAAGCGCGCGACCGCTGTGGCTTTCCGGATCAAAGCCGTGGTTCTTCATTACCTTCGCGGTCTTATGGCGAATGTAAGGAATGGAGCTTGTTGACCGGGTGTAGGCTGTTGCTGTGAAGAGACCAACCACTCGCAGCTCGCCGCGCAGTTTGCCTTCTTCATCAAACAGCTTGACGCCGATATAATCCATATGCACGTGACGGTGCACGCGGCTGCGGATGTTGGCTTTGCCGATGATCAGCGGTTCCGGCTTTAGCAGGAACTCTCTGATTTCCGGTGTCATTACAACGAACTCGGAGCCTTTGCGCAGCACGCGGACGTTAGGATCGGTCAGGATACCCAGACCAGAACCTTCGATCAGGGAAAGTTCGCCGTTTTCGCTGGTATCGTCGAAGATGAACTCACGAATACCGAGAAGAGTGAAGTTGTCAGCGGCCATCCACTCAAGGAAAGCAATCGCTTCGTCAAACTGCTTGTTGTCTGCTTTTGCGCGGACCTGCTGGTACTCCTCAACAGCCAACTGAATTCTGTCGCGCATTGGGCGCCAGTCGTTCACGGCCTGACGAACATCATTGAGAACAAGATCGAGGTTTTCCTCGAGTTGCTTGATGTCCTCATCGGAGTTCAGACGGGTCAAGTGAATATGGATGAGACTTTCGCGGCGAACGGATGGTCCTCCCAGACCAACGGTGCCGTGGAATTTCTGGAGGCCACCGTCATCATCGCGCTCGACAACGAAGAGTGGGTGCAGAACGAGGCGAACTTCGTAACCAGCTGTCTGGATTGCCCCCATTACGGAGGATACGAGGAAGGCCATGTTATCGTTGACTATTTCAACGACGGTGATGTCTTCGAGCTGCTTGCCGTCAGCATTTGGCTGCGGATTGAAAACACGAATTCGATGGGTCCCCAGTGGGTGATTTGCGAAATCAGCCCAGGCTTCCTGCGAAACAACAGCAAGCTCTGATGGGGTGTAGTTCAGGAGATCTTCTGCATCGGCGTGAGAGAAGAGGTCTTCGGCAAACCTTGCTTCGTCTTCGTTTTCGTCAATCAGCAGTGCACAGGTATCGGCAATAAGCCCAGCTTTAGCCTCGGTTGTCGTTCCAGACATTCAGGCGTTCCTCATCCAACATTATAGTCGGCACAGGCTGCGCGAACATGCCACATGGACGCGGCCTATGCCTTTGAAACCTATTAAGGTGCATTTGTTCAATTTTTCAATGCGAAACGCGATAAGAACACCGTAAAAACGTCCTTTTCAGTAGAATGTGTTCGGATGTGAGCGACATACGGGAATTCTTGTAATATTCGAAAAGCCCGCCCGGCGAACCTCTGGTTGCTTGAGCCTCCCTCAACTGCCAATTGAGGACAGAGGTCTAAAAAAACGCACCCTATTCTGTGACAATGGGTGATGGACGTTGTACAACCCCTGAACCTATTCCAACTACAAGCTCCAAGGAGTCAAAAATGTCGGTGCGCGTGTTCATTGATGGAGAAGCCGGAACTACGGGTCTGCAGATCCGCGAGCGTTTGGCTGGGCGCCGTGACATTGAAATCCTAAGCATCACTCCAGAGCGCCGCAAGGAACTGGACGCACGTGCTGAGCTTTTGAATTCTGCTGATGTTGCAATTCTGTGCCTGCCTGATGCAGCTGCACTGGAGAGCGTCTCGCTCATTACCAACGACAGCACCCGTGTGATTGATGCCTCTTCCGCGCATCGTGTTAATCCAGAGTGGGCCTATGGCTTCCCTGAGATGACAAAGGATCAGGCGGAGATCATCTCCAAGGCACGTTTTGTATCAAATCCGGGTTGTTACCCTCAGGGTGTGATCGCAACTATTCGTCCGTTGCTTGAAGCTGGCCTCATCCCATCCACCCATGCGTTCACTGTGAATGCGATTTCCGGGTACACCGGTGGTGGTCGTCAGATGATCGAAAAGTACGAAGGCAACGATAAGGCGTCCTCTTACTGGCCATATGGTTTGCAGTTCGGTCACAAGCACCTGCCAGAGATGCAGTTCTACGCTGACCTTGCTCATGCTCCTTTGTTCCAGCCTGCAGTTGGCAACTACGCACAGGGCATGATGACATTTGTGCCGTTGCAGCTCGGGCAGCTTCGCAACGCTCCAACTGGCAAAGACCTGCACGAAGCGCTTGCTGACCATTTCTCCAGCGTTGCTGGTGATGTGGAAGTGGCTCCGCTTGAGAGCGTGAATGCAATCGAAGACCTGAGCCCAGAGATGTTCAACGGCACCAACAAAATGCAGTTGCACGTGTTTGCCAACGACGATCGGCACCAGGCTCTGTTGGTTGCTATCTACGACAACCTTGGTAAGGGCGCTTCTGGGGCAGCTGTCCAAAACCTGAATATTATGATGGGCCTGAACGAGAGCATCGACCTCGCTGTTGCCTAAGAAAAATTAGAGAATTCCAGAGATCCGAGGAGAGTATTCCATGGAAAAGTTTACAGTACTGACAGGCGTTGCTGCACCTTTGCCGTTGGTCAACATCGACACCGATATGATCATCCCGAAGCAGTTTTTGAAAACCATCAAGCGTTCGGGCCTTGGCACTGCACTTTTCCATGAGATGCGCACCAACGACGACGGCTCCAAGAACGAAGAGTTCGTGCTGAACAAGCCAAGCTATGAGAAAGCTCAGATCCTCGTTGCTGGCGATAACTTCGGCTGCGGTTCTTCCCGTGAGCATGCTCCATGGGCGCTGCTGGACTTCGGTATCCGCTGTGTAATCTCCACCAGCTTTGCTGACATCTTCTACAACAACTGCTTCAAGAACGGCATTCTGCCAATCATTGTAAGCCAGGAAGACCTCGACAAGCTGATGGACGATGCTTCCCGCGGTGCAAACGCGACTCTGACTGTTGATCTGGAAGAGCAGGAAGTTCGTGGCCCAGACGGTGGTGCGATCAAATTCGACCTGGATCCACACCGCAAGCACTGCCTGCTGAACGGCCTTGATGATATCGGTCAGACCTTCGAGAAGACCCAGCACATCAACAGCTACGAAGACAAGCTGGAACTGAGCCATCCTTGGCACTGATTAAATCAGAAGTTTTCAAAGTTTTTCAGGGCGCCCTCGTGGCGCCCTTGCTATATGGAAAGCTCACAAGGCAGGCTCGGAGAGTTAGGTGAGCAAAGATACCGCTACAGGCTTCTCATTCAAATGGCCGCTCACGTTGGGCTTAGTGATTTTGCTTCTGTCAGTCTGGATTGCAGGTTTCACTTCCAGCATTTTTGCAGGAACCTGTAGAAAGCCTGAGATCTCAGAAGTAAGAAAGGTTCGTGCTTGCAATATTGCTCTTAAACTAGAGTTCTGGAACAGCTTCGTCAGTTCTGAGGAGCAAAAGCTGGCTATTTTGTACTTGGAACGCGGAATTGCTCAAAGTCATCTTGATCGCTCCCATGAAGCAGTTGATGATTTTCGGATCGCTATACAAAAAGCAACCGGACTAACCATCAGAGAGCTGACCCAACGCTTAGAAGCTCATGTAGATACAATCGAACACTTCAAGGACAGTCCTGAGATCAAGGTCGATGGAAATCCCTTATCAGTTCTTGAGATTTCTAAACAGAGACGGTTTCAGGAGTTGCTTATAAGAATATCTAAGGAAAAGCCTAGTTCCAAAGCGCGGGCAAGTTGGGAGCGACTACTGCAGGAAGCAGAAAGTCAGCGCAATCCGACATTTCAATAACGTCTCCCTCAGCTCGCACTAGTCTTCCAGCAACTCCACAATCTCCGTGTGGCCTTTGTTTCGGGCGTGGTCGATTGGAAGGTTGCCGTTACGGTCGGCAATAGTTTTGCTGGCGCCGGCATCAACCAGCTTTTCGACGATTGCCTGATAGGGCTCGCTGCCATCACCTAGGATGGTTGCCTCTAGAAGGGCAGTCCAACCGAGGTTGTTGACGTGGTCTAGAGGCGCACCCGCGTCAATCAGCATGGACACAATTTCGACCGCGCCCTGATGGCTGCCATAGATCAGTGCTGATCCTTCATAGACAGATGTAACCATCGCAGGATCGATGCCCAGATCCAGAGCGCGTCGGGCTAAGTCTGGGTTTCGCGTCGTGATCGCGATGTTCAGGACATCACGCTTATTGGCATCTTGCAGGTTGATATCCGCTCCAAGCTTGACCAGATGTTCAAGCAATGCGAGATCACCACGCCGTGCGGCGATGATGATTGCTGTATCGCCTTCTTCATTGCGAAGATCCAATGAGCTTCCAGCTTGAGCGATTTGATCCAGCTTCCTCAGATCTTTCGCTTTGACTGCGGCAAAGAACTCTTCTGGTGAAGTGTTCTGCGCAAGCACAGAGGTGCTTGGTGCTGCAACTGCCAACAGCATTGCCAAGGCAGAGCTTGCGAGTGCTTTGGTGAGTGAGCTTGGCATCGAAGGGCTTCCTCTTTGAGCGAGCTGTTCCATCTCAGTCAAAGCGGCAAACTATGACTGCATGAGGGCATCATGCAGTCATATCACAAGCTTGTGGCTTTATAGGCCGTGTGCTTTTCACATGTTCGTGCAGATGGCTTTAGGCCATATCAGCAACGACCATGGAGATGCCAACGGCGAAGACGCAGAGACTGGCGAGCATAGAGACGCGTTTGCCATTGTTGCTGTTTGCGAGCCATAGGCGTGCAGGGCCGGATACGAGGCTGCCGACGCCATAGTAGACAATCAGGCAGAGAAGGCTGGCAACCATGCCGAAGATCAATGCATAGACCCAGAATGGCATGACCTCAGGCACATAAAACTGCGGCAGTAAAGAGAAGTAGAAGAGCATGCCCTTAGGGTTGAGCAGGCTGGTCAGGAAGCCGAACTTCAGATCGTTGGTCTCAGCCGGTGCTTGCTGTTCTTCTTCGGAGGTCCACATACCGCCAGCAAAAAACAAGCGATAGGCCAGATACATAAGGTAGGCCAGACCCATCCAGCGGATTGCCTGAAACAGCCTTGGTTCTGCAAGGAAGAGGGACTGGAAACCGGCAGCAACCAGCACAGTGAACACAAGGTATCCAGCTGAGATACCGAGAGATGCCTTCAGAGCGGCGGGGCGACCGCTCGCGAGAGCGCGGCTGGTCACGTAGAGCATATCCGGACCAGGAACGATGATCAGACTGAGAATGGTGATGAGAAAAAGGAGAGTATTCGCTGCCATTGGGAGTAAATTCTTGCGGGGGTTTTATTCCAAATTTTCTCCGAATATACTCCTGCCACCACCTTCAGAATATCGAATAGATTCCGAAAAATGAACTCATACGCCCACCTAGACCGAACAGACTTCGCTATATTGGAGATTTTGCAGAATAATGCACTCCTACCCAATAAACAGGTCGCAGCGGAGATAAATCTCAGTCCATCGGCTTGTCATGAACGCATTAAGCGATTGAAAGACAGTGGCATTTTAAAGAGCAGCCACGCTGTTGTGGACCCGAAGGCCTATGGCGTTGGGTTTGAGGCTATGTTCTTCATACAGCTGGACCGGCACGAGGCTCTTTTGGTGGAGGAGTTCATGCAGGAGGTGGTCGGGCTACCGGAAGTGAAATCGGTCACGCTGATCAGTGGGGTTTACGATATCATTGCGCATCTACGTGTGCGCGATATCGATCATCTGAAAAGCCTTGCCTTTGAGAAGTTCACGAAACGGGCTTACATCACCAAGATTGAAAGCTCGATTGTCTATGATTTTAAAGAGAGCAGAGTGCAAAAGCCGCTTTAGTTAGCTTGTGTTTTAGCTGCGCTTTGCCGCGACTTCTTGCTTATGACGTTCGTTGAGAGCGTCCACTTCATCCAGCTTTCGGCCAACGCGCGCCAAAGCAGCGGCTGCGGTGGTGAACTCGTTTGCTTTATCGACGTAAAGCTTGCGAGCAGTTTCAGGAAATTCCTGAAGCATGCGGGAGAAGAGTGCGCGGCGAATGCGGATCAGCTCACAGTTTTCGAGAGCAACTGCGCGGGCTGGGCGTTTGCCTTCAGCCATCAGAGCGTTTTCGCCAAATAAAGTGCCGGGGCCATAAGTGCCGCGGGGACGCGAGTCGCGCCCCATCCCGGTCTCAAGCTGCACCTTGCCAATTGTCAGCACGATGCCGCCGTCTGCCCGCTCACCTTCATTAAAAACGGTTCCACCTTTTGACACCTGCATGGTTTCCGCACTGAAGGCGAGCAGGCGCAGCTGGTCCTCTGTAAATTGCGAGAGGAGTGGAACGCGTCTTAAGATTTCAATGTCGCGGGCTAGACTCATAGTTCTTGAATTAGCCGCTTATGCCTCAAGGCACAAGCTTATATCCACCAGCTTCTGTCACGAGCAGCTCCGCATTGGACGGATCACGCTCAATTTTCTGGCGCAGACGGTAGATGTGGGTTTCCAGCGTGTGAGTGGTAACGCCGGAGTTGTAACCCCATACCTCATGCAGCAGCACGTCGCGTGTTACTGGCTTTTCACCTGCACGGTAGAGGAACTTCAGGATGGAAGTCTCTTTTTCGGTCAGACGAACCTTCGTGCCATTATCGTCCTGCATGGACTTTGCAGCTGGCTGGAAAGAGTAACGGCCAATGGTGAACACAGCATCTTCGCTCTGCTCGTGCTGACGCAGATGCGCACGGATACGAGCGAGCAGAACAGCGAACTTGAATGGCTTGGTGACGTAGTCATTTGCGCCAGCTTCCAAACCAAGAATGGTGTCACTGTCAGTATCATGACCGGTCAGCATGATGACAGGAGCGCCAAAGCCTGCTTTGCGCAGCAGCTTTACAGCTTCACGGCCATCGATGTCTGGCAGACCAACATCCATCAAAACGAGGTCAAAGTGATCTTCTTTTGCTTTTTTGATGCCAGCAGCAGCACTGTCTGCTTGAGTGGTTTCAAATTCATCATAAAGCGACAGCTGCTCAACAAGCGCTTCGCGCAGATCGTTATCGTCATCTACAAGCAGAATTTTACGTGCAGTCATATTCTCACCCAATCACCAATCTTTGGTGCTAGCCCTAAAACTTATCTCACATAAATACATGAAGGGTTGCCGAAAAAAAGGCGAGCAAAAACGTGGTAAATCTCAAAGTTTTTCGTAAAATCTCCTTCACGCGTAAGTGACCCCCGCTTTATTTGGGAGTGTTTCTCCCGGTGTTTTCCGCAGGACAACAGGTTCATCAATGCTCCCTCTCGCAGTACCCACTCCCCCCGCAAAGTTACTTAAAAAGACCCAAAAGACCCTATTTGTGCGGCATACAGGTAACGAGCCTCACACAGGAACGTTGACTTTGGGTGCGGTAACATTTGCGTGTGCACTGGGAAGGTCCGGTTTGACGCACACAAAGCACGAAGGCGATGGTGCGACGCCGATTGGACGTTTTGAACTGCTGAATGTGTATTACCGAGCTGATCGCGGGTCGTGTCCAGTGACCTATCTGCCGGTTTCGCCGATATCTCAGAGTGATGGATGGTGTGATTCTCCCAAGGATGCTCTTTATAACCGCCCAGTCGATCTGCCCTTTGAACCGAGCCACGAGAAGATGTGGCGGGATGATCACCTTTATGACATCGTTGTCGTGCTGGATTGTAATATGTACCCGGCGGTGAAAGGCGAAGGCAGTGCAATCTTCTTTCACGTCGCACGTGAAGGCTTCCTGCCAACGGAGGGATGTGTCGCTGTTTATCCTGAAGTGATGCGAGAGATTCTGAAGGAAATGGCTCCCGGGGATGTGCTCGAAGTCTGTGCGGAATAGTGCAAAACCAGAGGATTCGATTAGGGAGGCTTTAAAGCTGGCCTCTCAATTGTCTCAGGGGAGGCTTTTCCCTGCATTTTCCCTAGTAATCTAAAGTAATTTACTCCATATAGTGCCTTCTTGACGGATTACGCATGAATGGAAGCAAGCTCATGGCGGATACGCTGGTTCCCTTTTTGAAAATGAACGGTTTAGGCAATGACTTCGTGGTGTTTGACAGCCGCGAGAAAAAGATTGTCTTAACTCCGGCGCAAATCGCGACTATCGGAGACCGGGAAAAGGGTATCGGCTTTGACCAGATGATTACGGTCGAGCCTGCAAGTTCCGATGCTTATGCTTTTATGCGCATCCATAATCGCGATGGCAGTGAAGTTGATGCTTGCGGTAACGCAACACGCTGCATTGGCCGTCTGCTAATGGGTGAGGCTGGCACTCCAAGTGTGACCATTCAGACCAACGCTGGCTTGCTGATTGCGCATGCTTCTGACAGTGAAACGCTGGTGAGCGTTGATATGGGCAGGCCTCGCCTTGAGTGGGACCAGATTCCGCTTGCCGAAGAGTTTGCTGATACGCGCGCTATTGAGTTGCAGATCGGGCCAATTGATGCACCGGTATTGCACTCACCAAGCGTTGTGAATGTTGGTAATCCGCATGCAATTTTCTGGGTGGATGATATTGAAGCCCATGACCTTGAGCGATTTGGACCACTGCTTGAGTGTCATCCGATGTTCCCTGAAAAGGCGAATATCTCCCTTGCTCAGATTATCGGCGAAAACGAAATCCGCCTGAAGGTCTGGGAACGTGGTGTTGGCTTGACGCGAGCCTGTGGCACCGCAGCCTGCGCAACTGGTGTTGCTGCAGCGCGTACTGGCCGGGCTGCACGCAAGTGCACCGTCCACTTGCCGGGAGGACCACTGGGTATTGAGTGGCGTGAGGACAACGACCACATCATGATGACCGGTGAAACCGCAATTGAATTTGAGGGCGAGCTTAATCTCGACACCCTCGCCTACACAAAGACCGCTTCGGGGGACGCGGCAATGGAGCCTACGCAGTGAGCATTGATGTTGTGACATTCGGCTGCCGACTGAACGCATATGAGTCGGAAGTGATGAAGAGCGAAGCGGAGGCCGCTGGCCTTAAAGATGCTGTGCTGATCAACACGTGTGCCGTGACCAACGAAGCTGTCCGCCAAGCACGACAAACTATTCGTAAAACACGCCGTGAGAATCCAAATGCACGCATCATAGTAACTGGATGCGCAGCACAAACTGAAGCCGAAACCTTTGCTGAAATGGGCGAAGTGGATCTGGTTCTTGGAAACTCCGAAAAACTGGAGCGCGCCTCTTATGGCCGCGTCGCTCAATTTGGCATTGAAGAAACCGAGAAGGTTCGCGTCAACGACATTATGAGCGTGCGCGAGACCGCGGGCCATCTGATTGATGGGCTGGAAGGACGCTCCCGTGCATTTGTTCAGGTTCAGAACGGCTGTGACCACCGCTGCACCTTCTGCATCATCCCTTATGGTCGCGGAAACTCTCGTTCCGTACCAATGGGTGTGGTGATCGACCAGATCAAACGCCTAGTCGACAATGGTTATGGCGAAATCGTTCTGACCGGCGTTGATATCACCTCTTACGGAGCTGACCTGCCGGGCGAGCCAAAGTTGGGTACGCTCTGTGCCAAAATCCTGAAGCTTATTCCGGACCTCAAGCGCCTGCGCCTGTCCTCTATCGACAGCATTGAAGCAGATGATGAGCTGATGGAAGTGATCGCGCATGATCATCGTCTGATGTCACACCTGCACCTTTCTCTACAGGCTGGCGACAACATGATCCTGAAGCGCATGAAGCGTCGTCACTCCCGTGAGGACACCATTCGCTTCTGCGAAGATGTGCGCAAGATGCGTCCTGATGTTGTGTTTGGTGCTGACATCATTGCTGGTTTCCCGACCGAAACCGACGAGATGTTTGAAAATACGCTGCGCATTGTTGATGAATGTGGCCTGACACATCTGCATGTGTTCCCATTCTCTCCTCGCCCGGGCACTCCTGCTGCACGCATGCCTCAGCTAGATCGCAAGATCATCAAAGAGCGCGCTGCGCGCCTTCGTATCAAAGGGCAGGAAGCTCTGCTGGCGCACTTGCGCGCTGAAGTGGGTAAGAAGCGCGAGATTTTGATTGAGCGTGAAGGGCTTGGTCGTACTGAGCAATTTACTCAGGTTGAACTGGATGCGAATATCGCCGGAAGTCTTGTCTCCGCACGCATTACAGGGCATACCGAGAGACATCTGATTGCAGAACCAATTGGCAAAGCAGCTTAAGCTTTTACATTTCAAAGGTATCTTTCCGGCATGAGCGAAAAGAAGCGCGGTTTTTTCAGTCGCCTATTTGGCGGTTCTTCAGAAGAAACACAGAGCGAGCAGGAGCAAAAAGCACCTGATAGTGCAGAGCTGCGTGAGTCTCTTGAAGGCGTTCAATCCGTTCCGCTTGACCCTGTAAAAGGCCTCGAAGAAACAGCTGAAGCGGTCGCAGATGAAACTCTTGATCTGGAAAATCCAGAGCTTGTTTCAGAGACTGGAGCAGCAGTTGAAGAGGAAGCTTCTGAGAAGCCTCATGATTTGAATGAGACTGAAACCAAAGCCCTCGAAGAGACTGCATATCTGGACACCGACGATCTGACTGAGGAAAATTCAGCAGACTCTCATCCCGAGCAAGATATACTTTCCCCTAAGGTCAGCGATGATGCTGTGCCCGTCGCTGAGGATACTGCCGATGAACGACCGGTTCTCACACATGAGATCACTGAAGCATCAGGAACAGAGGAAGGACCTGAAGAAGCAGGAAGCTCTGAAAGTGTTCGGGAGCACGGAGACGCAGGAGCAGGTGAAGAAGGTCGAGAGATCGAAGAGAGCGGATCGGCTGAAGAGACTGGAGAAACTCCGGGAACTGAGGAAACTGGCGAAGATCTTCCAGTAAAAAAAAGCTGGTTCCAGCGTCTTAAAGCTGGGCTTTCCCGTTCCTCAAATGCACTGACAGAAGGCATCAGCTCTATCTTCACCAAGCGCAAGCTGGATGCGGATACGCTTGAAGAGCTGGAAGACATCTTAATTCAGGCAGACCTTGGCATAGACACTGCAATCGCGATTACGGATCGTGTTTCTGACGGTCGTTATGACAAGGAAATTTCAGGCGAAGAAGTTCGCGCTATTCTTGCTGATGAGATTGAAAGCGTTCTTGAGCCTGTTGCCAAACCACTGGACCTCAACATCGGCCACAAACCGCACATCGTGCTGATGGTGGGTGTGAACGGCACGGGGAAAACCACCACAATCGGTAAGCTGTCTTCTCTGCTTCATGAGCAGGGCAAGAAGGTTATGCTTGCAGCGGGCGATACTTTCCGCGCGGCAGCCGTTGAGCAACTGAAGGTTTGGGGCCAGCGCACCGGCGCTGAAGTTGTTGCACGCGATACTGGCGCAGATGCCGCCGGGCTTGCTTATGATGCGGTTGATGCGGCTCTCAGCAACGACACAGACGTACTGCTGATCGATACCGCTGGCCGTTTGCAGAACAAAGCTGAGCTGATGGACGAGCTTGAGAAGATCATTCGCGTGATCCGCAAGCGTGTTCCAGATGCACCGCATACTACTCTGCTGACACTCGACGCGACTACTGGCCAGAATGCCCTGTCTCAGGTTGAGATCTTCGGCAAGGTTGCTGGCGTGACCGGGTTGGTGATGACCAAGTTGGACGGCACAGCGCGCGGCGGTATTCTGGTCGCAATTGCCCGTAAGTATGGCCTACCGGTGCACTTCATCGGTGTCGGTGAAGGCGTTGACGACCTTGAGCCATTCTCCGCAAAAGACTTCGCAGCTGCTATTGCTGGTAAAGACGACGAGCTGAACTAAGCTAGTGAAAAGACTCGGAAAGGCGCAAGTTGCCTTTCCACTCCTATCTGGTTTCTACAAATTTCACGGAGCTCAATAGACAGGCTCGCACTATCGGGTAGACTGGCAGCTTAATTGCCTCCCCTATCAATTACGAGCCTTCCAATGACTCTTGAGTATCTTCTGACTTCCCTCATTGTTGTTCTGCTACCCGGCACTGGCGTTCTATACACAATCGCGATTGGCCTCGGCAAAGGGCTGAGACCGAGTGTTGCCGCTGCCTTGGGCTGTACGCTTGGTATTGTTCCAGCTGCCTTAGCTAGTATTGTTGGCCTTGCAGCCATCTTTCACAGCAGTGCCCTTGCCTATCAGGTTCTCAAGTATCTCGGCGTTGCTTACCTGCTCTACATGTCTTGGAGCATTCTGCGCAGTGGCGGTGCGTTGGAAGTGAATGATGAGAAACGTGAGCGGACGCTGTATCGCACTGCTCTTGATGGCATTCTGCTCAATGTTCTGAACCCTAAGCTCTCCTTGTTTTTCCTTGCGTTCCTGCCTCAGTTTGTTTCTCCTGGTAGTGAAAATGCGACCTACGCTCTGCTGCTTCATGCATTTGTGTTTATGCTGCTGACCTTTATCGTCTTCATTGCTTATGGAGCCATGGCATCGCTTGCGCGCGATTATGTGATCAACCGCCCAAAAGTTATGGCTTGGCTTAAGCGGGGCTTTGCAGCTACGTTTGGCGCTCTTGGTGTGAAGCTGGCACTCTCTGAGAGCTGACACAGCGAGCTGCAATTCTGAAAAGACAAACTACTGGAACACAATGGATAATCTAAAACTCAGGTTCCCGCCGGTTATGGTTTTTGCTGGCTTTGCGGTTCTTATCTGGCTGGTTGCTCTGCTTCTACCCGGAGACATCAATCTGCACGGTGCAGAGACAGCCTTTCTCGTGATTGGTATTGGAGCTGGCGGCTATTTTGGCGCGACCGGCCTCTCCGAATTTCGACGGGCCCGGACGACAACCAGTCCATCCCATCCTGAGAATGCAAGTGCCATCGTTTCTGATGGGATATACTCCAAGACCCGAAACCCGATGTATCTGGGCCTGCAGTTCATTCTGCTGGGCTGGGCAGTCTTTCAGGGCAACCTGTTTGCGATTCCGGTTGCTCTGGGGTTTGCGGTTTACATCACAGCCTTTCAGATCAAGCCGGAAGAAGCCATTTTGGAGGAGAACTTCGGCAAAGACTATCTGGATTACAAAGCACGCGTCCGCCGCTGGATGTAGCTGACAGCTGTCGAGGCAGATGCTTCAACCTCCACTCCCTTTTGTTACCCTATGGTAAGAATGCGCAAGTAGTGTCCCTAGCGTGATACTGGCCGTTGATCCAAGAAAACAACAAGAGGGAGATCCTGATGGCCGTTCTAATGAAGTTCGATGATATCGATCAGGTCTACAAAGAAACCAGCAAAATCAAAGCTGCACTGAAGAAAGCCAAGGTTGACGAAAAGACCGAAGACGCTTTCATGAAAGAGCTGAACCAGAAGAAGAAGCGCGCCGAGACCAAGTTTCTGGATGAAGTGAACAACGACTCCAAAATCAAAAACTTCAAGGCCGAGTCTCTAAAGGGCGACGGTGGCTTTACAAAAGCGCTCAAAGAAGCTGCTAAGCGGACACCCATTCAGCTGATGGAAGCGAGTGGCAAGGTTACGCTTAAAGTTGGCAAGGATATTGTCGTTGGAACTTAAAGCAGATCGCGTTGAAGCTGAAACGCTGGAACTGCTTTAGTTATTGTATTTGCGTATCTTTATCCGCAAACCGGTTCCCACTTTTCGGCGATACGCTGTAGGTTCCGCTTCTAAGCATTCTATCCGGAACGACCATGGCCGAGAGCTCGGCCATGGATACTTTTGTGTTCTAAGTCTGCGAACTATGTACTGATCACGCCGCCTTCGATGGCTTCCATACGGAACGCTGCAGCCATGAGGGCCTTGGTGTAATCCGTCTGCGGGTTATCGAAGACTTCATCTGACGTCCCTGCCTCCATCACTTTGCCATGCTGCATAACCACCACGTCGTTGGCGAGAGCACGAACGACCTTGAGATCGTGCGAGATGAACAGATAGGCCAGCCCGTGCGCTTTCTGAAGGTCACGCAGCAGGTCCACTACCTGTGCCTGCACGCTCATGTCCAGCGCTGAAGTTGGCTCGTCCAGCATCACGAACTTTGGTTCCAGCACCATAGCCCGCGCGATGGAGATGCGTTGGCGCTGACCACCGGAGAACTCATGCGGGTAACGGAAACGAGTGGCAGCATCCAGCCCCACCTCTTCCAGTGCCGCAGCAACCTTGGCTTCACGCTCTTTAGCAGAAAGATCCGGCATATGGATCTTGAGGCCTTCACCAACAATCTCAGAAACTGACATGCGTGGCGACAAAGAGCCGAACGGATCCTGGAACACGATCTGCATGTCTCGGCGGAGCGGACGCATTTGCTTCCAGGAATGCTCCTGAATATCCGAGCCGTTGAAGCTGATGCGACCATTTGAGGAGATCATACGCAGGATCGCGAGGCCGAGCGTGGTTTTGCCCGATCCACTCTCTCCCACGATGCCAAGTGTCTGCCCGGCACGCACAGTCACGTCGATGCCATCGACAGCCTTGATGTGGCTAACGGTTTTACGCAGGAAGCCGCGTTTGACCGGGAACCAGACTTTGAGGTCTTTCGCTTCGACAATAATCGGCTGACTGGTATCACCAGCGGGTGGATGGCCCTTTGGTTCAGCAGCCAACAGGTGCTGAGTGTACTCGTGTTTGGGGGTCTCGAAGATATCTTCGGTGTTGCCCTGCTCTACGATCTTGCCCTGTGTCATCACGCAGACGCGATCTGAGATCCGTCGCACGATGCCAAGGTCATGCGTGATGAAGAGCATGGCCATGCCGGTACTCTTCTGCAAGTCCTTCAGCAACTGCAGAATTTGTGCCTGAACCGTCACATCAAGTGCAGTTGTTGGTTCATCCGCAATCAGCAAGTCCGGCTCGTTTGCCAGTGCCATGGCGATCATGACACGCTGGCGTTGACCACCAGAGAGCTGATGCGGATAGGACTTCAGGCGCTCTTCCGGGTTCGGGATGCCAACCTGATGCAGGAGCTCCAGAACGCGCTTTCTGGCGTTTGTATCGCCCAGACCACGGTGGATCTTCAGGATCTCCGCAATCTGCTGCTCAATGGTGTGTAGCGGGTTCAGAGAGCTCATTGGCTCCTGAAAGATCATGGAGATCTTGTTACCGCGTACATGGCGCATTTCGCTTTCGGACGCTGCAATCAGGTCTTCACCCTGATAGACAATCTTGCCCGTTGGATGGCTGGCAGACGGGTATGGTAGAAGCTTAAGCACTGACAAAGCCGACACGGATTTGCCTGAGCCACTCTCTCCCACCAGTGCAACAGTCTCACCTTTCCTGATCTCAAAAGAGATCTGATCAACGGCGAGGTTTGTTTTCTCGCCCTGATGGAAGGCGATGGACAGATCCTCAACAGAGAGGAGCGTTTGATTATCGGTCATATGCGATCCTCCCTTCTTCAGTTCATCGTTTTGCGTGGATCAAAGGCATCGCGAACGGCTTCACCAATGAAGATCAGCAGGCTGAGCATGATGGACAGAACAAAGAAGCCTGTCATGCCAAGCCATGGTGCCTGAAGGTTGTTCTTGCCTTGCTTGAGCAGTTCACCCAGTGAGGCTGATCCCGGAGGCAGACCGAAGCCGAGGAAGTCGAGCGCAGTCAGCGTGGAGATAGACCCGTTCAGGATGAACGGCATGAAGGTGAGTGTTGCTACCATCGCATTTGGCAGTAAGTGACGGCGCATGATCGTCCCGTTGGAGACGCCCAGCGCACGTGCTGCGGAGATGTACTCAAAGTTTCGTCCTCGCAGGAACTCTGCACGGACAACACCGACCAACGCGACCCATGAGAATGCGAGCAGGATTGAGAACAAGATCCAGAAGCCCGGCGTCAATACCGAGGATATGATCAGAATGAGGTAGAGCGTCGGCATTGCGGTCCAGATTTCAATGAAACGCTGGAAACCAAGGTCAACCCAACCACCGTAAAAGCCCTGCACAGCACCAGCGCCGATACCGATGACAGACGAGGCTAATGTAAGAGCCAGGCCAAAGAGTACAGAGATACGGAAGCCGTAGACAAGACGAGCAAGCACATCGCGGCCCTGATCGTCTGTGCCAAGCCAGTTCCAGTTGCCGATGGTGCAGTTTGGATCGTTCACGCCATCCGGATAGCGCTCACAGCGCTGTTCCTTATCCATCATCCAGCTTGGAGGAGCTGGTGCTGGAACGGGGATCTCGTTGTTCACTGTTTGATAGGAGTAGCGGATTGGCGGCCAGATCATCCAGCCATTGGCCTCAATCTCTTCCTGAATAAACGGATCGCGATAGTCAGTGGTTGCGAGGAAGCCACCGAACTTCTCTTCCGGGTAGTCCACGAAGATCGGTGACAGCAGCTCGCCTTTATAGGAGACTAAAAGCGGACGATCATTCGTGATGAACTCGGCACAGAGCGTTAGCACAAACAGGACGAGGAAGATCCAGAGAGACCAGTATCCGCGCTTGTTGGCTTTGAAGTTTTGCAGACGGCGCTGATTGAGCGGAGACAGCTTCTGCTTCTTTTCAGGCGGCTGTGTCTGCTCTGGCAGTGGATTGATTGTTTCGTAGCCCTGATCCTGAAGGCGTTTTTCGAGTTGCGTGTCCATTGCTCGTCACACCTCCCGGCTTTCAAAATCGATCCGGGGATCAATCCACGTGTAGGTGAGATCTGAAACCAAATTCACAATCAGGCCCATTAACGAGAAGATATAGAGCGTGGCAAACATGACTGCGTAGTCACGATTGAGGGCAGATTCAAAGCCCAGCAAACCTAGACCATCCAGCGAGAAGATTGTCTCGATGAGGAGTGAGCCTGCAAAGAATGCTGAAATGAACGCGCCTGGGAAGCCAGCAACAACGATAAGCATGGCATTGCGGAATACATGACCATACAGCACCTGACGCTCTGTCAGGCCCTTGGCACGCGCGGTTTGCACATACTGCTTTCTGATTTCGTCCAGGAAGGAGTTCTTAGTCAAAAGGGTTGTTGTCGCGAAGGCTGAGAGCGCCATTGCTGTCAGTGGCAGCACCAGATGCCAGAAGTAATCTAGGATACGTTCCGGCCACGACATATCGCTCCAGCCTTCCGAGGTGAGGCCTCTGAGCGGGAAGAAGTCCCAGAAGGAGCCACCTGCAAACAGAACGATCAGCATGATTGCAAAGAGGAAGCCCGGAATTGCATAGCCCACAATGATGATGCTGGAGGTCCAGACATCAAACGAGGTGCCATCCTTGACTGCTTTACGGATGCCCAGCGGGATAGAGATCCCATAGGAAATCAGCGTCATCCAGAGGCCAAGCGAGATAGAAACCGGGAGCTTTTCGACGATCAGATCCACAACGGCAATATCGCGGAAGTAGCTCTCCCCGAAATCGAAGGTGGCGTAATCCAAAATCATCCGGCCAAAGCGTTCCAGCGGTGGTTTGTCGAAACCAAACTGAGCTTCGAGCTCTTTGATGAATTCAGGATCAAGCCCCTGAGCACCGCGATACTTCGATCCTGCGCTGTCTCCACTGCCCTGATTGGCGGCAGCCGAGCTACCAAAATCACTGCCACCACCTGAGATGCGGCTGGTTGCTGATACACTATCCCCTTGCAACTGCGCGATGACCTGTTCAATTGGTCCACCCGGTGCAAACTGGATAATGACAAAGTTAATCGCCATGATACCGATGAGTGTCGGGATCATCAAAAGCAATCTACGCAGAATATAGGCGCCCATGGGCTTCTTTTGTCCCTAACTTTCCTTGCCGATGCGAGCGGCTTTTTCCGAGTCTACCCACCACGTTGTTTCAACGGGGAAGTCGTAGGCAGGCATGTCATTCGGAATGCCGAACATGTCCCAGACAGCGACTGTGTGGAAGGCTTTGAACCACTGAGGCACCCAATAGAAGCCTGCTCGCAGAACTCTATCCAATGCTCTGGCAGCGGTTATCATTTCCTCACGCGACGACGCATTAAGCGCTTTTTCCACCAGATCATCGACCGCAGGCACCTTGATGCCTGACAGATTGTAAGATCCGAAGGTTTCAGCAGCTGATGATGTCCAGAAATTGCGGATGCTTGGTCCAAGCGTTGGCGTCAACGCGAAACGGTGCCCAACAATGTCATAATCAAAATCATCTACACGCTTCTGAAATTGTGCTGGATCGACAACCCGGAAGCTTGCTTCAATGCCTAACAGTCTGAGATTCTTGACGTATGGCAGTACAATTCGTTCGAAAGCAGGCGAGTTGGAAAGAAACTCCATGACCAACTGCTTTCCGTCAGGACCAACAAGTTGCTCGCCACGTCTGTAGTAACCTGCCTCTTTCAGCAGGAGAGATGCTTCTCTGAGAAGCTTGCGATCCTGACCGGAACCGTTAGAAATCGGCTGGGTGATCGCCTCACCGAAAACCTCTGGCGGCAAGTCCTTCTTGAAAGGCTCCAGCAAAGCCAGTTCCGCTTCACTTGGCTGGCCAACTGCTTTCATCTCTGAGTTTTCGAAGAAAGACTGCGTTCTGGTGTAAAGATCATAGAACAGGGCTGAGTTGGACCATTCAAAGTCGAACGCGTAGCCCAGTGCCTCACGAACCTTCGGGTTAGCGAACTTCTCTTTCCGCGTGTTCAGGAACCAGCCTTGCGCTCCGGATGGGAGGCGGATGGCGAACTCCTTCTTTACAACGCGTCCTTCTGTGAGCGCCGGGAAGTTGTATTCCGTTGCCCATGTCTTGGAGGAAAACTCTTCGTGGAAGGTCAATCGACCCTTCTTGAAGGCCTCAAAGGTTGCCTGACGATCACGGAAGAAATCGAGGCGAATGATCTCGAAGTTGTGGTGACCCTTTGTTACCGGGAGATCTTTTGCCCAGTAGTTCTCGACCTTCTTGTACTCGATGTAACGACCAATCTCGTAGCGGCCCACCATATACGGCCCGGAAGACAATGGCGGCGTCAGCGTTGAGGCCTCAAAGTTGTAGCGGGTGTAGTAGTTCTTCGAGAAGATAGGGAGAGTTGCTATCAAAAGGGGAAGTTGCCTACTGTGATTGCCCGAAAAGGCCACAGTGACAGTGTGTTCATCCGGTGCAGTCGCAGAAACCATCTCCTTGATGGACTGACTGATGATCGGATGGCCCTTCTCCTTCAGGGTCATCAAGCTGAAGACTACATCTTCCGCATTGAGCACTGAGCCATCATGGAAGCGGGCTTCCGGGCGGATCTTGAAGGTGACGAAGTTGCCATCTTCTGAGACCATCGCACTTTCAGCAACCAGACCATACACTGCATCCGGCTCGTCATAGGCGCGGATCATCAAGCTGTCGAAGCAGCGCTCCATGCGTGGTGGGGCATCCCCTTTGAGGATGAAGGTGTTGAACGTGTTGAAGGTCTGAGGATTTTGATTATAGCCCCAGCTTGGAGCCGTCATGGCGATCTTGCCACCAACAGGCGCTTCCGGGTTGACGTAGTCAAATGACGTGAAGTTGGCTGGATATTTCAGATCACCAAAGACCGACAGACCATGGCTCCAAGTGCCAGCCTGCACGGGCAACGCGCCCCCCGGAACGAGGAACGCTGCTGCTGTTGCTGCACTGAACTGCAGGAAGCTGCGTCTATTGATATGGCTTAGCTTCATCAATTGGCCTCCTGTATTTTCTTCGCTTTTTCTTCGTCCCACCACCACACGGTCGGGAAGCCGATACTGAACTCAGGAAGTCGCTTTGGATGGGAGAAACGATCCCAACGAGCGACGCGGCTGAATGGAGAGGTCCAACCCGGCACAACGTACTGCTCCCACATCAGGATGCGGTCCAGAGCTTTTGTGGCCGCGACCAGATCATCGCGATCATGCGAGTTGATGATGATCTCGATCAGCTCGTCAATTGCAGGGTTCTTGATGCCAGCGTAGTTCTGGGAGGCTTCACTATCAGCGGCGTTAGAGCCCCAGTATTCTCTCTGCTCATTACCTGGAGACAGAGACTGGGCCCAGCCGGTATAGATCATGCCGAAATCACGGCTACGGACGCGGTTTACGTATTGTGAGCTGTCGACCACGCGTAGCTGCAGATCAATGCCTAGCTTCTTCAGGGATGCCTGGTAACGCAGAGCGACACGCTCAAAACGGCCACCGTTCAGCAGGTACTCAATGGTGAACGGCTCACCAGTTTCTTTGTTGACTAGCTTGCCTTGCTTTTGAACATAGCCAGCTTCTCTGAGAAGGCCGATTGCTTTTCTCAGGTTGCTGCGTTCTTGACGTGAATCTTCAGAAACCGGATTTTCATAAGGTTCAGTGAAGACTTCAGCAGGTACAGGCGATTTCAGGGATTTCAGGATTTCCAGCTCACGCCCTTCTGGCAGGCCTGCTGAGGCCAGCTTGGTGCCGTCAAAATAGCTGGTGAACCGGCTGTATTGATCGAAGAAGATCGTACGGTTCATTTCCTCAAAGTTGAGAGCATAGTTCAGTGCGCGGCGAACGCGGCGGTCCTGAAACTTCTCTTTACGAGTGTTGAGGATGAAACCCAGCATGAGGCCGCTGCCACGGTATGTCTGAGGAAATTTCTCCAAGACAATGTGGTTCGCTTTCACCGCAGGAATGTCATAGGCGGTCGCCCAGTTTTTCGCGGTGGTTTCTGTGCGCCAGTCAAAACGGTCGGCCTTGAAGGCTTCCAGCTGCACGGTTTCGTCGCGATAGTAATCGTAGGCAATCGTATCGAAGTTGTTGGAACCAACATTCACGTTGAGATCTTTGGCCCAATAATCATTAACACGATCAAATGAGATAGAACGACCCGGGACAACCTTTCCGATCCGGTATGGACCTGATCCAAGAGGCACTTCCAGTGTACCTCTGGAGATGTCGCGTGGGTTGCCGTCAGCGTCTTTCCCAGTCCACCAATGCTTTGGCATGATGTAGAGAGAGCCAAGGATTTGTGGGGCTTCTCTATTACCAGGCTTATCAAAGTTAAACCGGATCTCAGTTGGGCTCAGAATGTCGTAGCCCGTTACATGGCGATAATAGTACTTTCGGGATGGGTCCTGCGTAGTCCATTGGTCAAATGACCAACCCACATCCTCTGTCGTGATTGGCTTTCCATCATGCCAGCGTGCATCAGGGCGCAAACGGTATACCACCCACGCATAGTCATCAGGATACTTCATCGCATCTGCGATCAAGCCATATTCCGTAGAGGACTCACTCATGGATGGGGTCATCAGCGTATCGTAGATGAGGCCAAGACCGCCGGCGCGGACGCCCTTTGATGCGACGATGTTCAGGCTATCGTACGTCCCTGTTGTCGAGAGCCGTACTTTGCCTCCCTTTGGGGCATCCGGATTGACATACGGGAAGTGCTTAAAGCCCTTCGGCATCTGAGGTGTACTGATGAGAGAGTCTGCGTACCGCCACTCAGGTTCATTCGTTTCAGCAATTGCTGCGGAGGACGTCAGGCTTGCGAGAGCAAGCGCCAAACCTGTTAGTGAGCTATATAGTTTGGTACGCACAACATTCCTCCATAAATACAATCAGTAGTTCTAGCGTAGAAAAGTCACCACGCGCTGAAAATTGAGCTTTTCTTGCAGCTTTCAGCTAAACTTAAACTAAGATTACGGCTGAAAACACTTCTGCGACAACGTCTTTTGCCAAGATGACAAAAATTTAACTGGAAGAAACGAGGAAAAGGTTAGCATTCACCAGAAAGTAGACAATAAAAAAGCCGGGATTAAATCCCGGCTCTTTGACAATTCTACCCTCACATATGCGGGAGGGATATAAATTCAATTTTAGTTGATTGGCACTGGGTTGTCTGAGAGTGAACGCAGGTAAGCGATCAGATCAGCACGTGGCTTGTCTTTTTTCAGACCAGCATAACCCATGGAAGTACCAGCAACGTGTTTCTTAGGTGCTTTGATGAACTCGTTCAGCTGCTCGAAAGTCCACTCAGGATTGTTTGCTGCGAACTCCTGCATTGCTGCGGAGTAAGAGAAACCACCGTGAGAGGCAGGCGCGCGACCTACGATACCCCAGAGAGCAGGACCAACCTTGTTTTTGCCGTCCTGATCAAAGGTGTGACACGCTGCACACTTCTTAGCTTGCTTTGCACCAGCATCTGCATCAGCAGTTGCGAGCAGTTCCTCAATTGAGACAACCTTGGTTTCTTCCGCAGCTTCTTCACCTGCACCGTTGTCGGCACCAGCTACTTCGATTTCAAAACCGCGTTTTTCGTCTCCATGAGGCGCGAAAATAATGTCTGACAAAACATTCAGGCCCATGAATGCAACCAAAGCGAACAGAATTGCGCCGGCAATTTTGTTCAGTTCAAACGAGTTCATAGCTCACACGCTCCGAATATTGGTTAGGCTAGCCGTATTGCAGCAGGCATGGCACCTAACTCGATCTGTGTATTTTGCTGGGAAACTACAGTTATTTTCGGGCACTTGTCCATAATTTAATTAGTGTTTTTCCTAGGACTTTTGAAGTGATGTGGACCAGAGGTTGATCTTTACGATCTGAAAAAACCAATGAACACAATGCCTCTCGCACGGCAGCAGTTTAAAATCGCTATAAACTACTGATTTATTCATAGATATCCCGCTCAGCACGATTTTGATTGCACCTTAAGGCGCAGTGCAACCATTTTACCTGGGCTCAACTGTATGCGACAAAATATCACACCAAAATTGTTTCCCATCTGGGGATTTTACGGTGGAGGACCAAATGTGCCCGTGGCAAACGCCATTCTTGAGGTCTTTTCACCTTATGTTTCGCCTCTGAGTATTATTAGAGTTTGCAATCCCTCATATCTAGGGCAATTTGTGAGAGTGATTGTTTCGCAAAAGTTGGCGAAGCCTCAAATGTACCATGATTTAAGATTGCCGTGAGTGTAGTGATGTCAGATCAGCGCAAAGTCGTGTTTCAAGGAGAAGTGGGAGCTAACTCCCACATGGCGTGTAACGCCGTTTACCCAGAGTACCAAGCTATCCCTTGCCCGACTTTTGAAGACTGCTTTCACGCGATCGAGTCCGGTGACGCCGAGCTTGGCATGATCCCGATCGAGAATTCGGTCGCAGGACGTGTTGCGGACATCCATCACCTGCTTCCTCGCAGCAATCTGCACATTATCGGCGAGTACTTCATGCCGATTCGTTTCCAGCTGATGGGCATCAAAGGCACCAAACTGGAAGAGCTGAAGAGCGTTCAGAGCCACATTATGGGTCTGGGCCAGTGCCGAAACTTCATTCGTGATCATGGCCTTAAGCCAATCATCGGTGCTGATACCGCAGGCTCAGCTCGTCAGGTTGTGGAAGGCGGTGATAAAACTGTTGGTGCTTTTGCTCCTGAACTTGCTGCGGATGTGTATGGTTTGGATATCCTCGCACGTGATTGTGAAGATGCGGCACATAACACCACCCGCTTCGTTATCCTCTCTCGTGAGAAAAAGCAGGCCGTCAATACCGGCCAGCCGATCATTACTACTTTCATCTTCCGTGTTCGCAACGTTTCTGCTGCTCTTTACAAAGGGTTAGGCGGATTTGCGACCAACAACGTCAACATGACGAAGCTGGAATCCTATCAACTTGAAGGCCAGTTTTTCGCTTCAATGTTTTACGCAGATATTGAAGGACACCCAGAAGAACCCAACGTAGCCCTTGCACTTGAGGAGCTGGCGTTTTATTCGACTGAACTGAATATTCTTGGGGTGTACAACGCTAGTCCGTTCCGCGAAAAAATTCGGGAACCTGAGGCTAATCGTGCCTTGCGTCCTACACCAGGAAAATAACAGTTGTAGGCCTGCTCCAGCGGTGAGCCACCTATGTATCGATCCGGACAGTACTGAGCCGGGCTAGTTACAAGGACTTTACATGTCTGAATTCAAGTTTGATGCATTGTGCATCGGCAATGCAATCACTGACGTCTTCTCTCATGTGGAAGATAGCTTTCTCGTTGATCAGTCTTTAGTAAAGGGCTCCATGCGTTTGGTCGATACAGACGAAGCTTTACGTCTGTACGACCTGATGGGTCAAACAACCCGTATTTCCGGCGGCAGTGCTGGCAATACTGCAGCAGGTATTGCGTCTCTTGGCGGCACGCCTGCATTCATCGGCAAAGTAGCTGATGACGAGATTGGCGAAGTTTATCGCCATGACATGAACAGCATTGGTGCGCATTTCCAAACCAGTCCACTTCGTGATGATCTGGCATCTGGCCGTTCAATGATCCTGATCACCCCGGATGGTGAGCGGACCATGAACACTTACCTGGGATCCGCAACCAAGCTGACAGCGCTTGATATCGATCCTGAAGTGGTTTCCAACTCCGCGATCACCTACATGGAAGGGTATCTGTGGGACGAAGAAGCAGCTAAGAAAGCCTTCCTTGAAGCTTCCCGCGTTGCTCATGAAGCCAGTAAACTGGTTTCTCTCTCCCTTTCCGATAGCTTCTGTGTTGACCGTTTCCGCGATGAGTTCCTGGAGCTGATCCGCGAAGACAAGGTCGACATTCTGTTTGCCAATGAGCACGAGTTGAAAGCGCTCTATCAGACATCCGACATCGAAACCGCGATTGCTCTGGTTCGTGAAGACTGCACGCTGACCGCTCTGACCCTTGGCTCTGAGGGTGCGATGGCGATTTCCCGCGAAGAGACCGTACACGTTCCGGCAACAGCGATTGTTGGCGGCGTGCGTGACCTGACCGGCGCTGGTGACCTGTTTGCCTCTGGCTTCCTGTTTGGTCTGGCTCGTGACTTCAGCCTGAGCGACTGCGCTGAGCTTGGCTGCTTGTGTGCTGGTGAAGTGATCAGCCACGTTGGCGCCCGCCCAGAAAAGCCTCTCAACCAGATTGCAGAGCAGAGTGGTTTCACTCTGGAAGCCTAAAGCAATTTGCGTTCAGGCAGTGATGATTTAGGCGGCTCTCGGGCCGCCTTTTTTATTTGTAGATCTGCTGAATGTCTTCTGCGTTGTTGACCTGAAAGAAGAGCGGCTGTGCAGTTCCGATATGCAGACGCTCGGTTTCTTCCTGTCTGAGCTTGCAGAGCTTTGAGATCAGTCCTCTGATTGTATTACGATGCGACGAGATGAGGATATTTTTCCCGTTAGAGAGCTGAGGCAGGACGCGATGCCGGAACACTCCCAGCGCTCTGTTCGCTGTCATCTCCAAACTCTCCCCGCCCGGTGGAACGGCATTCAATGAGTGTCGCCATTTGTGGACTTGCTCTACACCGTGCTGTTGGCAGACTTCTTCGATTGTTTTGCCGGTTAGCTCACCATAAGCACGTTCGTTGAAAAGCTTATCTTCAATCACATGCAGATGAGACTGTTCGGCTTCCTCAAGAATGTGCTCCAGCGTCTTGCGTGCTCGTGTCAGGGCTGAGGAGTAAGCAAGGTCAAACTGTATTGCATGGGCTTTTAGAGCGCGGCCCGCGCTTTTGGCTTCTTCAATGCCTTTGGGTGTCAGGTCAGGATTGCCCTGCCCTGAGAACACTCTGCGAGCATTCCATTCGCTTTGCCCGTGGCGTACCAACACCAACAATCCCATAAGACACGCCTCGTCGATCTTCCTTACTGCGTGTCTTATATAGTTTCATTTGCAGGCCTAAACCCGACTTTCGTTGAAACATCCCACAGTGATTTTACGCAGGTTCCAGAATGTTCGTGGGCAAGCCGTCCAGGCTGGTAGCGTTGTGCTTGCGCCAGTAGTTCTCCAGCTCTTCACGATCCATTGTTTCATAGTAAGGCAGGAACTCTTTCTCAACACGCGTATCAACCAGATCCATGCGAGGAACTGTTGAGCCGCAGGAGGTCTGGATGAGTTCGATATCAAGATCGAAGATCTGGCGGCATCCCGGCAGATCAGGGAAGAGGCTGATCATCTTGTCCCAATCAGCATCTCTTGGATGAAGGACACTTGCCTGACCAAACACGCGCAATGTGAGGCGTTGTTCGCCGAAGGAGCAGAACATCAACGTCATGCGTCCATCTTCCTGAACGTGGGTGGCTGTTTCATTGCCGATGCCCGTCAGGTTTAGCCAGATAATCCGCTCATCACTCAGCACCCGGAGCGTGTCCATGCCTTTGGGAGACAGATTGATGTGCCCCGTTGCGGCGGCTGTCGCCACGAAGAACATCTGCTGCTCTTCGATGTGCTGACGGAATCTGCGGTTCAGTCTTTTGGCTTTGATCATAATGGTCAAGAACTGCTTGAGAGATGCCTAGTCAGCATCTGCGTACTGGACGTTGATGCGGCGCTGTTCGCTTGCGTAGCTGCCGGAGCGGCCTTCGTTACGCTTGTCATAGCCTCTTGACCATGCCTGCCAGAACTCCTCTGAAGAGCTTTCCATTTCCATGATCTCAGGTTGGACCACAGGGGTCTTTGGCAAGACAGTGTTGGGCAGCTGCACCACCTGAAGCAAAGGCCGATGGCGTGGAAAGCTGATCGGCACATCCTGCTTGCGGAGCTTCACATTTATGAAGAGGGGAGAACAGAACCAGCTGGAGTCAATCATCGCTTCAAAGCAATCATATGCCGTGTTGGAGGGTAGGTTGATTGGTCCGCGAACCCAGTGGCACTGTCCTTCATCGCCGATAAGGCTGTACCCGGCGCCAATCTGGACGATATCGCCTTCTGGAAACACATCCAGAAACGGCGGATAATAGTCCTCAAGGCCTTCCGGGCAGGTATTCCTGTAGTCTTCCACAAAGTCTGTAAGATACAGCCGATCCAGCAAGGTCCACTCGCCATCTGCCCCAAGTCGGTACAGGACCTCTGATCCGGTCCACATCAGGTAGAAATCAACTGGCGGGTAGACATACCATCCCTGACGAGAAGCAGTAATGAGGGGTTCACAATACTTCATAGCCCGGGCGGGCATCATGCCAAGGTTCGTTCCATCTGCCTTTACAACGTTGGGGGCAGACTTAACCATTCTTACAAACTTCACGGAAATTCCCTCGCAGACAATACACTCTGCAAAATGAAGCGAGGCAGACTAAGCTGCCTCACACATTAAATTATTTTGGCTTTTTCTCTTCATCTTTAGGAGCCAGGCCACCGTTCAATTTTGCTGGCTTAGCTTGTGCAGATGCTGGGCGACCGTCGTTTGCTACTGAAAACTTCATAGGTTGTCCTCTCAATCAAATAACTAATGTGGTCATACAATTGCTGTATGCATTAAGAGGCTTGCACCTAAAATTACGTAGCGCAAGCTTAATAATAATCACTGCATCATTATCTATTATTGATAATCTTCAATGCATTACATTTCACGGACTTAGTATTTAATCAAAGTCTATTTGTGTGAATAATATTTATATTTTAAGATTCTAATTCAGCTACTGGCGAGGGGAATAACTGCGGGCAAATAAAAAAGCGGCTCCAGGAGCCGCTTTTATGATTCTGAGTTGTAGGGCTGGCTTAGACTTCAGCCAGATCCTCAACGGAAAGAACCTTACCTTCTTCATCCAGGCGATAAACAACTGGCTTACCTGTGCCGAGTTCACGCTTGAGGATTTCTTCAGGTGAAAGACCTTCAAGTTCCATGATCAGGGAACGCAGGGAGTTGCCGTGTGCAGCAACGATCACGCGGTTGCCTTCCAGAACTTTTGGAAGAATGTCAGAGCGGTAGTAAGGCAAGGTACGCTCTGCAGTCATCTTCAGGCTTTCGCCGCCTGGAGGAGGCACGTCGAAAGAACGACGCCAGATGTGAACCTGCTCTTCACCGAACTTCTGACGCGCTTCGTCTTTGTTCATGCCGGTGATGTCGCCGTAGTCACGTTCGTTCAGAGCTTTGTCCTGAGCGGTTGGCAGGTCTTCCTGACCAAGTTCGCCAAGGATCAGCTTGAGAGTGTGCTGAGCGCGCAGCAGGTCAGAAGTGAACGCCAGATCAAACGTCAGGTTCATTTCCTTGAGCTTCTTGCCCGCAGCTGTTGCTTCTTCAACACCCTGTTCTGTCAGGTCTGGGTTTTTCCAGCCGGTGAACAGGTTTTTCAAATTCCATTCGCTTTGTCCGTGACGGACGAGAACCAAAAGGCGTTCCATCAAACTCTCCTGGAGAGGTTATGTGTTCTTGAAAACAGTTGTCTTGGAAGACTGTTTTCAAAGGTCATTGCGCATACCCCGTTGTGTACCAGAACCCCGGGAATGCGCTGTGTATCACTCGTCGTTCAGGCCGAGAACATCAGCCATTGAGTATAGGCCCGGTTGCTGCTTGTGCGCCCAAATGGCGGCTTTCACAGCACCGCGAGCAAAAATCTGTCGGTCTGTTGCAATGTGCGAGAGTTCTATACGCTCTCCTTCACCTGCAAACATCACCGTATGTTCACCTACCACTGAGCCGCCGCGCAGTGTTGCAAAGCCGATGTCGCCTCTGTTGCGCTCACCTGTGATGCCGTCACGTGAGCGAACACTATGAGTTTCCAAGGAAATTTCACGTCCTTCAGCTGCAGCTTCACCGAGAAGCAATGCTGTACCAGACGGAGCATCGACCTTGTGTTTGTGGTGCATTTCCAGAACTTCGATGTCGAAATCTTCATCGAGGGCCGCTGCTGCCTTTTTTACGAGGCCAGCCAGCAGGTTCACACCTAGGCTCATGTTGCCGGATTTTACAATGCGGGCCGATGTCGCGGCGTGAGCCAGCTCAGTCGATTGAGCGGAGGTCATGCCGGTGGTGCCGATGACATGCACGATTGAATGACGGGCTGCGGCGTCTGCAAAGGCAACGGTTGCTTCAGGCAGTGTGAAGTCCAGAACACCGTCTGCTTCTGCGAAGGCTGCGTCGAGGTCGGACGTGATTGCAACGCCAAGCTTGCCGCATTCGGCCAGCTCACCTGCATCCTTACCGAGGAACTCTGAGTTTTCGCGTTCAATCGCTGCGGAGACTACCACTCCGTCCATTTCGTTTACGGTGCGCACCAAGGTCCGGCCCATTCGGCCAGCGGCACCGACAACAACCAGTCGCATATCACTCATCTCATTCCCCCGAGCTGCCAACAGCCCCTCCAAACTTAAGGTGTGAGTGGGTATAGCAGGCAGTTTGCATTGTTTCAAACCGATATGGCCCCAGAGGCAGCTCCAGTCGTGGTTGTGAGGTTTTCTCAACCTGCACTTTATAGAAAATGCGGATGGCACGCCTTCTATGACATAGACATCTCTCTATTTTTGCCTAGTCTGTGCAGGTCTTCATTATTGCAGCGAGCTGACTTTACGCTGGAACCCATCGGAAGAATGGGATTTTGAGAGCTCGCCCATTCTGGGTTCTACTATGGATAATATTCGCGGCAGCGCCTGGATGGTGCTGGCTATGTTGGGGTTTGCCATTGAGGATACACTCCTCAAGACTGCGACGGCTGCTGTGCCCGTCGGGCAGACGCTCATGCTTTTTGGTGCAGGTGGAACTTTTGGCTTTCTGTTGCTGACCTGGAGACGGGGTGAGCGGGCCTTTGCGCCGGAAGCTTTGAAGGCCACACTGTTTACGCGGGCTATTTTTGAGATTACTGGCCGCCTGTTCTTCCTCCTTTCTCTGGCGCTGAATACTCTTTCCAGCACCTCTGCAATCCTGCAGGCCACTCCGATTGCGGTTACACTGGGGGCGGCGGTGCTCTTTGGAGAGCGGGTGAGCTGGCAACGCTGGCTGGCCATTCTGATTGGGTTTGTTGGTGTGCTGATGATCATCCAGCCGAGTTCTGAAGCCTTTCAGGTGACGTCCATTCTTGCCATCATCGGCATGATTGGATTTGCAGGGCGGGATCTTGCGACGAGAGCTGCTCCCCCTGCCCTCTCCAACATGCAGCTTGGGGTGTATGGGTTTGGGGTGTTGATCCCCACCGGAGCGCTCTATGCATTCTGGTCCGACGGTTTTGTCTGGCCTGATCTTTACAGCGGCCTGATCATCGCTGCTGGCACTCTTGTGGGCATTGGCGCCTACTACTCCCTCACCGTAGCCATGCGCACCGGCATGGTGTCTGTGGTCACACCGTTCCGCTATTCGCGTTTGCTCTTCGGTCTGCTGTTGGGCTTTATCATCTTTGACGAGAGCGTTGATGCCATGACGCTGGCAGGGTCAGCGATCATTGTAGTGAGCGGACTGTATATCCTGATGGGGAACTCACCCCGCAAAGCTGTGGCCTCCAAGGAAGCCGCGGAGCGGGCTTAGAAGCACTTATAGCACCGCGTGGGTTTCCAGGCGGTGTTGGACTGAAGTCTCCCGTTTCTCACGGGTGGAGCAAGGCGAACAGGCTCTGCCTGCGCTACTTGTTAGAAATGTTTCTTCGGCATTGGCTGTTCGCCTCGCCCGGGCCTTTTATCATGAACACGCGGGCTCCCTCTCGAACAGACGCGACAGGCACGTTTGCGCATCATAGATGCGCTTCATGCCTTTGACAGTTTCCTGTCACCACCGGACGCCCTCCGGAACGACCCCAAGCTCCCTACTACCACTGTGGTCTCAATAGGGTATGGCGCTTCACCGGACCTCCCGACACGATACGTTACCTCATGCCGGTAGCCCAACCCCGCCCACGCCACGGAGCGGTCGGTCCACTCCTGCCCGAATGCGTGGGCACAAGATCAAGCTTAGTTAGGTTTTCGGCTAGGGGGATAAGTTTTATGAGTACGCTTTGCCAAGTTGCAAACACTCATACTGGGATGGCACCAATCACGCTTCAATTTCTCTTAGATCAACTCACTGAGTGTCTTGGCGGACAAAGCGATCATTCGCTGCGGGTGCGAGAATGTAGGTACACTGCAGGCGTTGCTGACGCAGAGGGCCATTACCGGACATTCAGGCTACTCTACCAAGGGCTGAAGCAGAATATCGAACCTATCCTTCTGTCCATACGGCTTTGACAGTGAACATGATAAAACCGCTGCTTGTAACCTCGGTTTGCTTCACATAGCAGCCACAAGACAATACGTGGCGAAGTTTGGAAGCACTTCCAGATGTCTCCAGCGAGTTCTATATAAGAAAATTCAATTTAGTTATAAAGAGTTACTTCCTAATCCAAGGTGACCGCAGATAGTGGCCTGCGTCACTCTGTCAATTTTCTTTTTCAGGTTCCCTTCAGCTTCTCTCCATAGCGTTTTTGCCGAGGGCGATAATCTAGATGTGAATACATCTTTGAATTTATAAGAGAAACTAAGAGAAGCAAATGACAAAAATCCAAGAGTCATGCGAGAGAACGCCGGATAATGGAGGGATGGGCCGGAGAGACTTTCTTCGCAAATCAGTTGCTGCGGGAGTCGGGTTAACTGCTGCTGCGCAATTATCAGCAGGAGGTGCGCAAGCAACAGTTCCTGATACTTCAAATATTCCACTTATCACTTTGGAAGAACACTTCACCACACCCGAACTTCAAAGCAAAAATACGTCGGGCGATAAGAGGCTTTTTTCTGGTGGCGGAAGTCGGCCTGAGCTACTTGACGTGGGTGCAGGCCGGATCGCTGACATGGATGAAGCGGGCATCGACATTCAAGTGCTCTCCACAGTAACACCAGGCGCTTCAAAAATAACAGGTGCTGAAGGTGTAGAGTTCACCCGCAAGTTTAACACTTGGATAGCAGAGGAAGTCATTGCCGCGTACCCAAACCGCTTCCGTGCTTTTGCTACCCTCCCCCTTAGCTCACCTGAGGCTGCAGCTGATGAACTTGAACGCTCCGTACGAGAGTATGGCTTCGTAGGCACCATGACCTATGGCCCAATTGACGGAAAGTTTCTTGATCATGCGGACTACGCACCGCTACTTGCGCGCGCTGAAGCCCTTGGCGTTCCTATCTATATCCATCCTAACTGGCCATCCCCTACTGCAATGCAGGCCTACTATGACGGACTTGGTGATGACTTAACCAGTCGTATTCTCAGTGGGCCAGGATATGGTTGGCACCAAGAAATAGCCGTGCAATGCCTGCGTTTGATTGTTGGCGGTGTGTTTGACCGCTTTCCAAACCTGCAGATTGTCGTTGGCCACATGGGTGAAGGTCTACCGTTCTATTACTGGCGTGTTGGAGAAGATTTGGATCGCATTGCTCAAAAGCGCCTGCAAAAACCAGTTCAGCAATATTTTCACGATAACCTCTGGATTACCACCAGTGCGTTCTTCCGTGATGAGCTGTTAAATCTCGCTTTGGCAACGATGGGCGAAGATCGTGTCATGTTCTCCGTAGACTATCCTATGGCAAGCGCAAAAGTCGGTGCCGACTGGCTCCGTGCAGCTGACATACCACTAGCCACAAAAGAGAAAATCGGCTCAAAGAACGCTATGAAACTTCTTGGTATAGACAAGATTTAACACAAAAAGTTGCTATTGGAAGTATGCCATACAGGCTGGTTTTTTTGTTGTTTGGATAGCTTGTTGGGATGAAAGCTCGTTACTCTCCCGCATCCTTATCCAAAACCGTTTCCGGCTTTCGGCGAAACAAAAAAAGACCGGCCCATTTCTGAGCCGGTCTTCTTTATTTCTAGCGAATTCTTGTCATTTGATTGCATCAAATGGAACGCGCTGTATTCAAGCCGAGACGCTAGGAATATTAGTCCTTAGCTTTCTCTTCTTTTTTCTCTTCGCGAGGGATTTCCTGACCGGTTTCCTGGTCAACAACCTTCATGGAGAGACGAACTTTACCGCGCTCATCGAAGCCCATCAGCTTAACGAAGACTTTGTCGCCTTCTTTGATCACGTCGGTCACTTTTGCGACTTTGCGTGGAGCCAGCTGGGAGATGTGAACCAGACCGTCACGTGCGCCGAAGAAGTTTACGAATGCGCCGAAGTCTACAGTCTTAACAACGGTACCTTCGTAGATTACGCCAACTTCTGGCTCTGCAGCGATGGAGTTGATCCAGTTCAGAGCAGCTTTAATTGCTTTACCATCGGAGGAAGCCACCTTAACGGTGCCGTCGTCTTCGATGTTCACTTTCGCGCCGGTCTTCTCAACGATCTCACGGATCACCTTACCACCAGAACCGATCACTTCACGGATCTTGTCTACTGGGATCTTGATGACTTCGATGCGAGGAGCGTGTTCGCCGAGCTCGGAGCGAGCTTCGGTGATTGCTTTCGCCATTTCGCCGAGGATGTGAACGCGGCCACCTTTAGCCTGCTCCAGAGCGACTTTCATGATCTCTTCGGTGATACCGTCGATCTTGATGTCCATCTGCAGCGCGGTGATACCGTTTTCGGAACCAGCTACTTTAAAGTCCATGTCGCCGAGGTGGTCTTCGTCGCCAAGGATGTCGGAGAGAACTGCGAAGCGCTCGCCTTCCTTGATGAGACCCATTGCGATACCAGCCACTGGAGCTTTCAGCGGAACACCTGCGTCCATCAGGGACAGGGATGCACCACATACGGACGCCATGGAGGAGGAACCGTTGGACTCGGTGATTTCGGATACAACGCGAACGGTGTATGGGAAGTCGTGGTGTGCAGGCAGCATTGGGTTAACAGCGCGCCATGCCAGTTTACCGTGACCGATTTCACGACGTCCTGGGGAACCCATGCGACCAGCTTCACCTACAGAGTATGGAGGGAAGTTGTAGTGCAGCATGAAGGTTGCTTTTTTGGTGCCTTCCAGCAGATCGATGAACTGCTCGTCTTCACCAGTACCCAGTGTTGCAACAACCATTGCCTGAGTTTCACCGCGGGTGAACAGGGAAGAACCGTGTGCACGTGGCAGCATGCCAACTTCAGAAACGATGGAGCGCACTGTAGACAGGTCACGACCGTCGATACGGGAACCGGTGTCCAGAATGCGGCCACGAACGATTGCAGCTTCAGCCTTTTTGAACAGGTCGGAGATGACGTTCGCTTCAGGAGCGCCTTCTTCACCAGTTACGAGAGCTTCAACAACTTTCGCTTTCACAGCGTCAACGGCGTTTTTACGCTCGGTTTTCGCGGTGATGGAGTAAGCAGCGCCCAGCTCTTCGTTTGCTAGTTCCTGAACTTTACCGAACAGGTCGGAATGATCAGGCAGGTTCAGTTCACGAGGCTCTTTCGCAGCTTTTTCAGCCAGCTGAATGATTGCGTCGATAACAGGCTGGAAGCCTTTGTGACCGAACATCACAGCGCCGAGCATCACTTCTTCGGAAAGTTCCTGAGCTTCGGACTCAACCATCAGAACAGCGTCGTTGGTACCTGCAACAACCAGATCCAGATTGGTTTCTTCCATCTGGTCAACTGTTGGGTTCAGAACGTATTCGCCGTTGATGTAGCCAACACGTGCACCACCGATTGGGCCCATGAATGGAACGCCGGAGATGGTGAGAGCAGCAGAAGCGCCAACCATTGCAACAACGTCTGGAGCGTTTTCCAGATCGTGAGACAGAACGGTCAGAACAACCTGAGTTTCGTTCTTGTAGCCATCAACGAACAGCGGACGGATCGGACGGTCAATCAGACGGGAAGTCAGGGTCTCGTGCTCGGACGGACGGCCTTCGCGCTTGAAGAAGCCACCTGGAATGCGGCCAGCAGCGTATGCCTTTTCCTGATAATTTACGGTGAGTGGGAAGAAATCCTGACCTGGCTTTGCGTCTTTTGCAGACACAACAGTCGCAAGAACTTTAGTCTCGCCGTAAGTTGCGATGACTGCGCCGTCTGCCTGACGGGCTACCTTGCCGGTTTCAAGGATGAGCGGACGTCCGCCCCAATCTACTTCCACGCGATGTATATCAAACATATCTTTATCCTAACGTTCGCCTCAGTGCCTGATGGTCGTCATCAAGCTCGAGGCTGTCATTTGCCAGCAATGCGCGCACGAACTCCTTGAGTATCAAGGGCGCGATGCCTTTTCAGGTCGAACGATTGCAGGCAAGACAGCAAGAAGCTCTGTGTTTGTTGCGCGTGCTTTATCCGAAAACCGGTTTTCACTTTTCGGAGGAGCGCTGCGAGCTTCTGGCAATCCTGCCAGGTCTCCATTCGCCTGCATAAATTCTGGAAGAGGCCTTCCTCCGCCAGACTATACCTCCCGCATTTTCCAGAGATACCTCGGAAATAAGAGGGAGTAAGCAAAACGCGGCGAGCTTTCGCTGCCGCGCTTCAAATTCTTCGTCTTAGCGACGAATGCCCAGACGCTCAATCAGGGACTGGTAACGAGCAACGTCTTTGCCCTTGACGTAGTCAAGCAGCTTACGACGCTGAGAAACCATTTTCAGAAGACCACGACGGGAGTGGTTGTCTTTCTTGTGACCCTTGAAGTGCTCAGTCAGAACAGTGATGCGGTGAGTCAGGATAGCAACCTGTACTTCTGGAGATCCGGTGTCGCCTTCTTTGACAGCGAATTCCTTGATCAGTTCTGCTTTTTTTTCAGGCGTAATCGACATCGATTTTTCCTTATCTAATGGCAGCCGAAGCTGCATCTTATTGAATGTGCTCTGTTACAGAGCCATGTGCTGAACTCGGGCCGTGCCAAGATGTCGTCTAGCAGGGTCAGGCCAACACATGTTGGCCGGGCAAGCGTCTGCTTCCCAGCGGCGGGACTATGACTGAAAAACTCTCAAAAAACCAGAAGAATCTTGAGATGGTTGCAGCCAGAGACCCAATGAGAGTTATTTTCTGATTTCGGCCAGTGATTACGGAAAATTTCCCGCAATCACCTGTCATATTCTGTTGTAATTGCGGGCATAACCATCAAGCACTGCGCTTAAAGATTGAAAACCCGCTTCGGCTTGAACTCGCCTTTGGAGACTTCGCCAAACGCGATCAGTTTGCCGCCTGAGACCACATAGATCTCTTCCGGGCCAATCGGTGCATCCGCGCCGCGCAGCAGAACCGGGTTGCCGCGCTTCACTTTTGCGGCAGCATCGCCGGTGATGCGCACTTCGGCAAACTGGTGCAGGGCGGTTTCAACCGGCTTGATGTAGCCAATCAGCTCAGCGTTTTCGAGCGGGTTGAGGACAGGAGGCTCTTCGCCTTCTTCCACCTCTACCATCATCGCTTCCTTCGCTGCGCGCAGCTCATCCAGCGTAACCATCTGCTCTTCGCCGAAAGGTCCAACCAGCAGTCGGCGCAGGTCGGTGACGTAGCCGCATGTTCCGAGGCGCTCGCCGAGATCGCGGGCCAGAGAGCGCACATAGGTGCCCTTGCCACACTCAGCTTCGAACACCGCGCGGTTTTCATCGATGTACTCGACGAGATCCAGACGGTGGACTTCGATCACACGGGCTTCCAGCTTCACGTCTTCGCCATCACGCGCCAGATCGTAAGCACGGTTGCCGTCGACTTTGATTGCGGAGAAGATTGGTGGAACCTGCTCAATCCGACCACGGAACTCAGGCAGGATCGCGAGGATCTCGTCCTGTGTCGGGCGGACATCAGAGGTTTTGACCGGCTCACCCTCAGCATCGTCAGAAGTGGTCTGCGTGCCCCAAGTGACCTCGAAACGGTACACCTTGCGGCCATCCATGATGTAAGGAACGGTTTTGGTCGCCTCACCGAAGGCAATCGGCAGGCAGCCAGTTGCGAGCGGGTCAAGGGTTCCTGCGTGTCCAACCTTTTCAGGATGGAAAATTCTCTTCAGCTGACCCAACGCGTCGTTGGAGGTCAGGTTCAGAGGTTTGTCCAGAACAAGCCATCCGTTTACCGGGAAACGGGGTCTACGTCGCTGCTGTCTGCGCGCCATACTTCTCAGCTCTTATTCGTAAAATCTGTGTGAGAACGACGGCGATTAATCGCGGTCGTCTTCACCCTGATCGTCTTCGTCATCAATGCCGCCATCAGCAAAGTCTTTGCGGATGCTTGGCTCATGGAGCAGACGGGTGATGAGATCGTCATCGTCGAAGCGGGTGTCTGCTACGAAGCGGAGGTCACAGGTGTACTTCATAGTGACACGGCGAGCGACCTGACCACGCAGGTACTTTGCATTACGCTTGAGGGCTTCAAGAACGACCTCTACATCGCGACCACCCATTGGCATGACGAGAACGTCTGCCCAACGCAGGTCTGGCGACATGCGAACTTCAGGTACGGTGATGATTACACCATCCAGATCCGGGTCACTTACCTGACCGCGTATCAGGATATCTGAGAGTTCTTTGCGGACAAGCTCACCTACACGCAACTGGCGCTGTGACGGCTGGCCTGCAAATTCATCGCGTGCTTTTGCCATTGTTTTCTCTTTTTATTTCAGAGTTGCACTGCATCGCGCTGATCGCCTTCATGCCGCTTGCAGTCACTCGCTCTTGTAACAGCAGAGCGCCGACGGAGTTGACCCCGCCGGCGCTACTGAATGCTTTTAGATTGAACTCAGCTCTTATCAGAGAGAGCGTGCAATCTCTTCTACCTGGAAGCACTCGATGACGTCACCGACGCGCATATCCTTGTAGTTGGTGAAGTTCATGCCGCACTCAACGCCGGACTCAACTTCTTTAACTTCGTCCTTGAAGCGTTTCAGTGTGCCCAGTTCACCTTCGTGAACAACAACGTTGTCACGCAGCAAGCGAACCTGTGCACCGCGCTGAACCACACCTTCGGTGACCAGACAACCTGCAACACGACCAATTTTGGTGATGTTGAAGATTTCTTTGATGTCTGCGTAGCCGAGGAAGGTTTCGCGACGCTCTGGAGCAAGCATGCCAGACATGGTGGACTTCACATCGTCGATGAGATCGTAGATCACGCTGTAGTAGCGGATTTCTACGCCTTCACGACGTGCGGCTTCCTGAGCCTGTTTGTTTGCACGAACGTTGAACGCCATGATCGGAGCTTTGGAGGCAATCGCCAGAGTGATATCGCTCTCGGTGATACCGCCTACGGATGCTGCAACAACACGTGCACCGACTTCGTCGTTGCCCAGTTCTTCCAGAGCACCCTGGATTGCTTCGGCAGAACCCTGCACATCGGACTTGATGATGAGCGGGAATTCTTTTTTGCCTTCTTCCTGCAAGCCCTTCATCATTGCTTCCAGAGAACCACGAGACCCAGCAATACGTGCTGCAATCTGATCGCGTTTCTGGCGCTGACGATATTCGGAGATCTCGCGTGCGCGGCCTTCGTTTTCGACAACTGCAACCATGTCACCAGCGGATGGTGTGGACTGGAAGCCAAGAACTTCAACCGGCTTGGAAGGACCAGCTTCCTTAACCTGCTTGCCGTTCTCGTCGAGCATTGCACGGACACGGCCCCATTCGGAACCAGCGATTACAACGTCGCCAACTTTCAGCGTACCCTTCTGAACCAGAACGGTTGCAACCGGACCACGGCCCTTGTCGAGCTTGGCTTCGATTACGGTACCTTCAGCTGTACGGTTCGGGTTCGCTTTCAGCTCAAGAACTTCAGCCTGCAACAGGATCATTTCGATCAGCTTGTCGAGGTTGGTGCCTTCTTTTGCGGAAACTTCCACGTCGATCACGTCACCACCCATGGATTCTACAACGAGGTCTTCGCGGAGAAGGTCGTTGCGAACGCGGGATGGATCAGCACCTGGCTTGTCCATTTTGTTGATCGCGATGATCAATGGAACGCCAGCAGCTTTTGCGTGAACAATCGCTTCCTTGGTCTGTGGCATCACACCATCATCCGCAGCAACCACGAGGATAACTACGTCGGTGGACTTGGCACCACGTGCACGCATCTGAGTAAATGCGGCGTGACCAGGAGTATCGATGAAGGTGACCTTCTGATCGTTCTGCTCAACCTGGTATGCACCGATGTGCTGTGTAATGCCGCCAGCTTCGCCAGAAGCAACGTTTGCCTTACGCAGTGCATCGAGAAGCGAGGTTTTACCGTGGTCAACGTGACCCATGATGGTCACAACCGGAGGACGGCTTACCAGTGTTGTTTCATCGTCTTCAATGGTGAAGAGACCCTCTTCAACATCCGCCTCAGAAACACGCTTAACGGTGTGGCCCATTTCCTCTGCGATCAGTTCAGCAGTATCGGCGTCGATGATGTCGTTGATCTTCATCATCTGGCCCTGCTTCATGAGCAGTTTGATCACGTCAACCGCACGCTCAGACATACGCTGTGCGAGTTCCTGAATGGTGATCGCTTCAGGCAGTGTTACTTCACGTGCTACCTTCTCGCGAACTACCTTCTGCTGACCTTGACGCTTTTCCTTCTCACGACGACGGCGCATGGAAGCCAGTGAACGGCTACGGCCCTCGTTGTCACCGGTTGCGCGGGTGATTGTCAGTTTTGACTTACGACGATCGTCGCCTGCGCCACGGTTAGGTTTGCTAGGAGCCTCTGGCTTCTTGTTCCGGGTTACCGGCTTCAGAGCCATCTTCTTGGTGTTTGCCTTACCAGTCTCCATGCTCTCAGCTGGAGCAGCTGCTGCGCCTGGACGTGCACCGCCCGGACGAGCGCCTGGACGTGGACCGTCGAGACGTGGAGGCTTGCCATCACGCATTGGTGGACGGCCACGGTCGCCACCTGGACGAGGACCACGATCACCACCTGGACGCGGACCACGATCACCCTGAGGGCGAGGACCACGATCGCCAGCTGGGCGAGGACCACGATCACCGCCTGGACGAGGGCCGCGCTCACCCTGAGGGCGAGGGCCACGATCGCCACCGCGATGCGGACGGTCACCAGAACGCTGAGGACGGTCACCACGGTCGCCGGAGCGCTGTGGACGATCACCGCGAGCTGGACGCTCTTCACGCTGAGCTGGTTTTGGAGCTTCAGCAGCTTTTGCCTTTGCTTCCGCTTCAGCCTTTGCTTTCGCTTCTGCTTCAGCTTTTGCACGCACTGCAGCTTCTTCAGCTTCGCGCTTTGCACGAGCTTCGTCTTCTACGCGCTGCTTTTCAGCTTCAATTGCGCGCTGACGTGCCAGTTCTTCCTGACGCTTAGCTTCTTCAACGCGACGCTTCTGGTCTTCGACCTCACGTACCTTTGCCATCTTCAGCGCTGCGAGACGTGCGTCTGCTTCGCCCTTGGTCAAGGTTTTGAGGACTGCACCACCGCCCTGGCCGCCATTGCCGCCACGACGCTGACCGCCACGCTGGTTGTTGTTTCGGTTGCCACCGCGACCAGCAGCTTCACCACGCTTCTGAGCATCGCCAGCACCGCGACGTGCCTGCTGAGGACCGCGATCCTGAGCTGGACGCTTTTCAGTGCGACTTGTGGAGGCCGCAGGAGAAGCAGGAGTTGCAGATGCAGCGGAACCTTCCTGGCCCGGTACAACTACACGGCGCTTCTTCTTTTCCACGACGACTGCCTTGGAGCGGCCGTGGGAGAAGCTCTGCTTAACAGTGCCCTTCTCAACACTGCCTCCGCGTTTGAGGCCCAGCGTTTTCTTTTCCCCGCCGGCGGGATTGTCGTGGTTGTTTTTGGTATCGCTCATATTGCCTTCAGTCCTGCGTCACTGCACCCTTTGTACCGTCGTCGTCAGCCCCAGCAGAAACATCCCGGAATTGCGCAAGGCGTTGCGCGTGCTTCACGAAGTTTCTGCCCGCCTCGCCGGCCAGCAGTACAGCATGTATAACGTTTTCCCGATCCAGATGCGTACTCATCTGATCCGAGGTAAACAGGCGGATCACGCTGAGACGATCCACCTTGCCAAATCTAGAAGCGGCTACGGCCGCCAACTTACGCACACCATCTTCAGAGGCATCAGTGGCGTGCACCAGAGCAAGAACACTCTCCTTCTTGAGAGAAGCCTCGACTTTCGAATAGCCGACAATCAGGTTGCCAGCTTTTCGGCTCATGGACAGTGCGCCCAGAGCTGCCTGCTCCAGCAGTTCGTCAGTGTGGTCGGCCAAACCTTCTTCAGCGTTAACCTGCTCCTTAAAGCCTCTCGAGAAAGCGCGCTTTTTAATCGCTTCCTGCAAGACAGACTTCTTTGCGGTCACCCAAACCCCACGTCCCGGGAGGGTGCCTTTCACATCAACTACAACAGTTTTGTCAGGAGCCATAACGAATCTGAGAAGCTCTGTCACCGGTAGAACTTCACGCGTTACAGCGCAGGTACGTTCTGGCGGCTCATTTTTTCTCGGCACTTCGTTTTCCCAACCCAACTATTGTTGTTATTTTTCATTCAGTTACGGGGATGTAGAAATCTGCAGGCTTCTGCTGCAATTTCAACACACCCCCGTATAAAACTTTTTTCTGCAGTCAAGCGGCTACAGATTATTCAGAGGACTGCTCGCCTTTTGCGTCTTCTGCACCGCTCTCTTGCGCCAATTCCTCGTCTGCGTCAACCGCAGTCTCGTCAATTGTTTCAGCTTCGAAGGATTCTTCGTCGCCTTCAAATTCGCCTTCTTCGACTTCCAGCTCTTCCTCGGAAACCTCAACGAGGTCTTCCGGAGAGATCCAGCCAGCAGCAACGCGGGCGGACATGACGATCGCTTCCGCATCAGCGCGAGACAGATCAAAACCGCTCAGAGTACCTTCCACGCGAATGGTTTCTTTATCCTTGCGCTCTGTCCAACCGACGAGATCGTCAGCTGCACAACCTGCAAGGTCTTCCATGGTTTTGATTTCGTCTTTACCCAGTGCGACCAGCATCGCGGATGTAAGACCAGGGACCTGAACCAGCTCTTCGGAAACGCCAAGCTGACGACGCTCTTCTGCGAGTTTAGCTTCCTGTTCTTCCAGGTACTCACGTGCACGAGCTTGGATTTCGTCGGCTGTTTCTTCGTCGAAGCCTTCAATGGACGAGATTTCGTCGATGTCAACGTACGCGACTTCTTCTACAGAAGTAAAGCCTTCTGATGCGAGAAGCTGAGAAACCATCTCGTCAACATTCAGGGTGTTCTGGAAGAGATCGGAACGGATCTGGAATTCTTTCTGACGACGCTCGGACTCTTCAGCCTCGGTCATGATGTCGATGCCCCAGCCGGTGAGCTGAGATGCCAGACGCACGTTCTGACCACGACGACCGATTGCCAGAGACAGCTGATCATTAGGAACAACAACTTCGATGCGCTCGGAGTCTTCGTCGAGAACAACCTTAGCAACTTCAGCAGGCTGCAGTGCGTTCACGATGAAGGTCGCTGCATCGTCATTCCAAGGAATGATGTCGATTTTTTCGCCCTGAAGTTCGCCAACAACTGCCTGAACACGGGAACCACGCATACCAACACACGCGCCAACCGGATCAATGGAACCATCGTTGGACAGAACAGCGATCTTAGCGCGGGAGCCCGGATCACGAGCAACTGCTTTGATCTCGATAACACCGTCGTAGATTTCTGGCACTTCCTGCGCGAACAGTTTAGCCATGAACTGAGGGTGTGTACGGGACAGGAACACCTGCGGACCGCGCTGTTCACGGCGTACGTCGAAGATCAGTGCGCGAATGCGATCGCCATTGCGGAAGATTTCGCGTGGGATCAGCTCGTCGCGACGAACGATAGCTTCGCCTTTGCCGGTGTCGACAACAACGTTGCCGTATTCAACGCGCTTAACAACTGCGTTGAGCACTTCACCGATGCGGTCTTTGAACTCATCGTACTGCTGGTCACGCTCTGCTTCGCGCACTTTCTGCACGATAACCTGCTTCGCGGACTGAGCAGCGATACGACCGAAGTCCAGCGGTGGCAGTGGATCTGCCATGAAATCACCGATGGTTGCGTCCGGGTTGCGCTCCTGCGCATCAACCAGAGCAATCTCGGTGGAGATGTTTTCGACAACCTCAACAACCTGCAGCAAACGCTGGAGGCGGATTTCACCGGTTTTCGGATTAATCTCGGCACGAACTTCAGTCTCGGTGCCATAACGGGAGCGAGCGGCTTTTTGGATTGCATCCTCAAGAGCAGCAATCACGATACTACGGTCGATCGACTTTTCGCGGGCAACCGCATCAGCGATCTGCAGCAGCTCCAAACGGTTTGCGCTGATAGCCATTCCTCGTCAACTCCTTCCACGCCCTGCTTTCTTCACACCAGCAGGAACATCAAAACAAAAGGGTGGCTCTCTTAAAACCGGAACCGCCCATACCCCTTGCGCAACACAAACAGCTAATCAGTGATTGAGGTAACTGTCGTCGTCCGTAGGCTCCCCACGGGCTGCTTTTGCGGCTTTGTCGGCCTTTAGAGCCGCATCAATCAGTTCATCGGTCAGAACCAATACGGCTGACCCGATCTCATCCAGCGGAAGATGCGCTGCTTCGTCCTGACCTTCCTGTACGTCGGTCATTCTGATGACAGCATTACCCTCTTCCACACCGATGATGTGTCCACGATATCTCTTACGCCCAGCTTGCGGCACAGACATTTCGATTTTCACAACATGTCCGACCCAGCGTTCGAAGTCGCCAGCGCGTACGAGCGGGCGGTCGATACCTGGAGATGAAATTTCGAGATGATAGGCACCGGAGATTGGGTCGTCCACGTCCAGCGCCGGGGAAACTGCGTGGCTGATTTCTTCACAATCTTCAACAGCCATCGTCCCGTCCGGGCGCTCTGCCATGATTTGAAGGGTGCAGCCATTGTTTCCGTTTACACGGATGCGCACCAGCCGATAGCCCAGATCAACAATGACCGGCTCGACAATTTCAGCTACGCGGGCCTCAAGACCCTTTTCCTTTACAATCCGGGGATCGGTTTCGTCCACTTGGTACCTATCGTCTTAATGCAAAGACATACTTCGTGTCTTTGGCAGTTATTTTCGGATACCTGATTTTCGACAGTCAGGCATCAATACCGACTTAGCTAATAAAAAAGAGCGGGTCCTTTCGGGGCCCACTCCTCAATGCTCTTAACTGAGCCGATAGAGAACTCTTGCTCTGCAATATAGTCATTTGACCACTGTATGCAACAGAAAATCAAAGATGAGAGCAGACAAAAGCAAGATGCTTTTAGGTTTTCGTCTCTTCAACTCGTAAAAATGTCAGGTAACGGCCAATTCTGCCTTCACGATGTGCCTTGCGCTCATAACGTGTTCCCGGCCAATTGTGCCACGGGGTGCGCCAATCGGCAGCACACTGGGCACTCCATTCAAAGGCAGGATGCTTGCGGCAGTGCGACAGGGTCCAGTCCACATAGGTGTCGATGTCACTGGCAAATCGATATTCGCATCCCGGCTTCAACGCCCGCGCGATGCGCGTCAGGTTGATCTGGTTCACGAAGCGGCGCTTCCAGTGTTTCTTCTTCGGCCATGGATCCGGATAGAGCTGGTAGGCCATGTCCAGTGACGCAGCTGGGAGCCAGTCGAGCAGTTTGCCTGCATCGTCATCATAAAGGCGGATGTTCTTGAGGCCATGCGCTTCGATGCTGGTGACAGCCTTGATGATGCCGGAGCTGAATGGTTCGCACCCGATGAAGCCAATCTCAGGATTTTCTCTGGCGCGGTGAATGAGGTGCTCGGAACCACCGAACCCGATCTCCAGACAAACGCTTTTGACTGGCACGGGGAACAGGTCCGCCAAGTTTTCAGGAGGCGTCTGTGTCAGGTCCAATGCCACTGTTGGCAGGACCTCCTCAAGCAATTGCGACTGTCTCGGACTTGCTGGCTTTCCGACGCGGCGGCCGAAAAAGGAGCCTTTGTAGTGATCTACCATCGTTCTCATAAATACAAACTGGCCGGAGGTTGCCCCGGCCAGTTGTTTATTCTCTAGCGTTAGAGGTTAAGCGTAGGCTTTCTCTACAGCATCACGCAGGTTATGGACAAGGTCGATTTTCTCCCAGGAGAAACCGCCGTCCATTTCAGCTTCGCGACCGAAGTGGCCGTAGGCTGCTGTACGTGCGTAGATTGGCTTATTCAAGCTAAGGTGCTCGCGGATGCCGCGCGGGGTCAAGCTCATGACTTCGCGGATCGCAGCTTCAACGCGCTCGCTTTCAACACGGCCTGTGCCATGCAGGTTCACGAACACGGACTGCGGCTCGGCAATACCAATCGCATAGGACAGCTGAATGGTACATTTGTCAGCCAGATCAGCAGCCACAACGTTTTTCGCGAGATAGCGTGCAGCGTAGGCTGCGGAGCGGTCAACCTTGGTTGGATCCTTACCGGAGAACGCACCGCCACCGTGTGGGGCAGCACCGCCGTAGGTGTCTACGATGATCTTACGGCCTGTGAGACCACAGTCGCCGTCAGGACCACCGATTACGAACTTACCGGTTGGGTTGATGTGCCAGATGGTGTTGTTGGTCACCCAGTCACGCGGCAGAGCCGCACGGATGTAAGGCTCAACAACAGCACGCACATCATCAGATGTCATGGTTTCATCCAGATGCTGAGTGGACAGCACGATGGATGTTGCCTCTACTGGTTTGCCATCTTCATAACGGATGGAAACCTGGCTCTTCGCGTCCGGGCCAAGCATTGGCTCGTTGCCGGATTTGCGTGCATCTGCCAGCAAACGCAGGATCTTGTGAGAGTACAAGATCGGAGCTGGCATCAGCTCTTCAGTTTCGCGGCATGCGTAACCGAACATGATGCCCTGGTCGCCGGCGCCTTCGTCCTTAGAGCTGGAGGCGTCTACGCCCTGAGCAATATCTGCGGACTGGCCATGCAAAAGAACCTGAATGTCGAGGTCTTTCCAGTTAAAGCCGGTTTGCTCATACCCGATGTCCTTTACAGCAAGGCGGGCGATGTGAGCCAAATACTCTTTTGTGAGAGTGGCCGGGCCGCGGGTTTCACCTGCGATAACGAGCTTGTTCGTTGTTGCAAGCGTTTCACAAGCCACGCGGGCTTCTGGCATTTCCTTTAGAAATGCGTCTACGATCGTATCTGAAACGCGATCGCAGACTTTGTCGGGATGGCCTTCTGAAACCGATTCCGACGTGAACACGTAGTTCTGACGAGCCATTGGCAAACGTCCTTCTGGGAAGAAATATATAATTGAAGCGACGGCATATCCGTCGCTTCTGGTGTTACATCAAACAAGGAATGTCGATTACGTCAAGAGATTTAGATCAAAATTGCCAGAGAATTGCGAAAATTTACGGATCACAAACTTAATCTTCATCCCCAGCAATACTCTTCACGAGCTCTACAACCTTTTTCCGGACTTTCGGGTTTTCAATGCGAACGAAAGCCTTGTTGAGAGCTAAACCATCAGAAGATGACAAAAAGTCGACAACGTAGGTGGTTTGTGGGTTATCACCAACGCCTGGGGTCTCATCCGGGGTACCCGGTGCATCTTCAAAGAAAAAGGCGACAGGCACTTTCAGAATGGTCGCAATGTGCTGCAAGCGGCTTGCACCAATCCGGTTTGTCCCTTTTTCGTACTTCTGGATCTGCTGGAATGTAATGCCAAGGCTCTCGCCAAGTTTTTCCTGACTCATGCCAAGCATCATGCGGCGCAAGCGTACTCTGCTGCCGACGTGAACATCGATAGGGTTTGGTGCTTTTTTGCTGGGCATTATCAAAGGCCCTCTTCTTTGGTTTTTTACGGTGCCTTACCGTGGGTTTTTATTTAAACGGGAGCGCAATGCAGCGACTCTCGCAAGAACGCAATTCATCAAACCTGCATTTCGACAGTTGCCAAAACAACCTCTCACAGAGGCATCGATGGCAGGCCCATAAGGTTTTTTTGAGGCCAGATCTGACGATCATGGTGAAAACCTTTACGTGTATTAGATGACGACATTTGCGTGCATTCGTCAATCTCTACGGGTAGGTAATAATTTCTCCATCACCAATAGGAGACTAACAACTACTAGAATAATTCCCCAAAAAATTGAATCACCCACCCTCACGTAAAGCGTGGGCCTTAGTATTTCAGGCAATTCACTATTGAAACTACCTTTTTTATTTAGAACAACTTCTGCGAGTATTCTACCATTGGAATCTACTAGGCTGGAAATACCAGTATTTGCAGCTCGCACTAACGGCACGCCTTGTTCAACTGCTCGAATTCTTGCCTGCGCCAAATGCTGATACGGACCGGCTGTTTCGCCAAACCATCCGTCATTTGTTAGATTTACGAGCAAGTTAGGCCGCTCGGATTCCGGGAGGACCGTTTGCGGGAAGATCGCCTCATAACAAATCAGAGGCTGGAAACTAAATGAATTTTTTAAATCTATTTTCTTGTGCCGAGCTGCCGCTGTGAAGTCTGCTGGCGCAGGAACCAGACGCTCCACACCAATGGATTGCAAAAGCCAGCGCATTGGCAAATATTCTCCGAAGGGAACAAGCCGCACTTTGTCATAGATATCTATGAGTGCACCTTCGTCTGATACAACAAAAGTACTGTTAAAAAAGCGATTCTGGTTCCCTGAGAGTTCTCTGCGAATACCACCCGTAATCAACATAGTATTTTGGGGAAGTGTGGCTCCGATGGCCTCCAGAGCCCCTGGCTGCTCATCCAGAAGGAATGGGAAAGCCGATTCAGGCCAGAAGATCAGGGTCTCACCGACCCGCTCCATCTCTGCCAGAGCCTGCTGTGTCTGCTGCAGATAGAGTGGGAGAAGCCTTTGTCGGTTTTCGGGCTTCCACTTGTCCGCCTGAGGTACATTGGGTTGTATTACAAGTACCCGAAGCCCCTCAACCGACTGTTGCGGGGCCTGCAACCTATTCGTTCCGTATACAACCACGCCAGCCCACACCACCGCACACGCAGAGATATAGACGACGGCAGCTTTGCGCCCTTGGTCGAACAGGACCACAGGCATGGAAAAGACGAGGAGAACGAGGAAGCCAACGCCGTAAATACCGAGGGCAGAGAAGCTCTGCATCAGAGTCAGGTTATCGGCAAATGCATAGCCCCAGACGTTCCATGGAAAGCCTGTCAGGATGTGTCCGCGCAGCCAATTGGAAAGCGCAAGGGCAACCACAAACACCAGAATGCGGGAAACGCCACTCGTCCAGAACAAAGACGCGGCGCCGATGACGATGGCAGGGATTAGAGCCAGACCACCGGGCAGAATGACCAGAGCGAACGGGATCATCCAGCCGTAGCTTTTGGCGTCGACGAGGAACGCTTCCGCGATCCAGAATAATCCGATCAGGAAGAACCCGAAGAAGAACGCCCAAGCCGTGCGGAAGAAGGCCGCAAAGCGCGCTTTTCGGCGTTCGGCTGCGCGTTCTTTGACACCATCGAGAAGGAAGATCAGAAGTGGCAGTGTCACCCAGAGAACAGGGAACGCGCCGTAGGGAGGGAATGCAAAGGCTGAAGCCAAACCGGCTACGAAGGCCAGCAATTCGCGTCTCCACCCTGATAATTCCCGAATACTGTTTATCAGAGTTCGAGCGTTACCAATGGCAGAGACCATTCCCCACTCCCGAAAATCAAAATTTTAAAATCAGCAATACGACGCTTATTCTGCAGCTTCAGGCCGGCGCGGGCGTATTCTTTGAACCGCAACGCGCTGGTCTGTTCTCCGCTTGGAAATGCGCAGACGCTTGATACGGCGCAGGTCCGCATCGATCACTTCGAATTCAAAGGCCGGAAGGCTCCTGTCGATGATCAACTCACCACGAACCGGCACCCGATCCAGAATGGAGAACAGGAGACCACCAAGGGTGTCCACTTCTTCCGTCTGCTCTTCGCCGAGTTTGAAGTCTGCTCCAAGCTCTTCCTGAAGATCTTCCAAATCAATTCGAGGATCAACCACCCAAACGCCGGGGCTGACATTCATGATAAGTTCTTCTTCGTCCTTATCATGCTCGTCTTCAATATCGCCAACCACGGTCTCAACGATGTCCTCGAGGGACACGAGACCGTCTGTTCCGCCATACTCGTCAATCACCAGTGCCATCTGCACGCGGGTGACCTGCATCTTCTTCATCAAATCAGAGGAAGACATGGACGGAGGAACGAAGTGCAACGGGCGGATCAAACCGGTGACGTTGAGCGGCGTCGACAGGTCAACGCAAGACAGATCCAGCAGAGACTTTTCTTCTGCTGTCTTTTCCGAGGCGTTCTTCTCTGGTTTCACCAGGGTCAACGGGACTTCGGATTTCTTGGCTTTTACAGCCAGTTCAACGAAGTAGGACATTAGGTCCTTGATGTGGACCATGCCCCGAGGGTCATCCAGATTGTCATGATAAACCGGCATACGGGAGTGACCGGAAGCCTTGAACAGGGCCATCACTTCACCGATTGTGGTGGTGTCTTCCACGGCCTCAATATCGGCACGCGGGATCATAACATCTTCAACACGAGATTCGCGCAGTTGGAGGATGTTGGTCAGTAGCTCGCGCTCTTCCTTCGTGAAGGCAGCATCAGCGCCTTCGCTGTCACGGGCGAGCTCATCTTCCAGGTCTTCGCGCAATGAAACGGCCGCGCTTTTACGGAAACCTCTAAACGGATTCAGTTTTGATTTCAGCCTGGTCCACACACCAGGCCTGATCGCTTGTGGCTCAGAGGTATCTTCGGCGACGGCTGTGCCGGTACTACTTGCAGGCTCTGCAGTTTCAGCCTGAACGGAGGTGCTTGCACCTTCTGTACTTCGAGGTTCCGGGTTCATCTCTCTCTCGTTGTTCCCTGCATTCACTGTGAGTGCCGGGGTATCATTTATCTGCCGATAGTGGCGCATCTTTGTATGGATCAGGGATTTGTAAGCTCGCCAAAATCAGGCGTTCTTCCGCTTCCATTTCCTCCGCTTCCTCATCTATCTGGTGATCATATCCAAAAAGATGAAGGGTTCCATGAACAATAAGATGAATTAAATGGTGTTCGAATGGAATCCCAAGCTCTACAGCTTCGCGCTTTACCGTCTCATTTGCAATAATAATATCACCTAATAGCGGGCCGAATGGTGGCTCTTCGCTATCATCTCCCGGAAACGACAAGACGTTCGTCGGTTTATCCTTCTGACGCCACATCTTATTCAGTTCCTGAATATGAGCATCATCGGTGAAGACGAGGGAGACTTCTGTGTTTTCTATTACAGAGAGGTCACTTGTTGCGAAAGCAGCGGCGATTGCCTTTTCGGCAATCGCTTCCAGTGTTTCTTCACTTTCCCAATCGCCTGCTTCAATCAGCAGGTCGATGTGTACCGGGCAAGCCGTTGTCATTCTTTGGAGCCTTGCTCTTCGTTTTCTTTGGCTGCAGCGTCTTCAGCCTGTCTGCGTTCTTTGGCTTCCAACCGGCGACGGCTCTCATTGTCGTAAGCGCCTACGATGCGGGCCACGAGTTCGTGACGCACAACATCACTCTCTGTGAAGTCTACGCGCGAGATACCTTCGACACCGCTGAGGATCTTCAATGCTTCACGCAGACCAGACATCTGGCCCGGAGGCAAGTCGACCTGGCTCGGATCACCCGTGACGATCATCTTGGAGTTTTCACCCAATCGCGTCAGGAACATCTTCATCTGCATGGATGTGGTGTTCTGCGCTTCATCAAGGATGACGATCGCGTTTGAGAGCGTACGACCGCGCATGAATGCGAGGGGCGCTACTTCAATCATGCCGCTTTCGAGGCCACGCTCCAGCTTTTCCGGCGCCATCATTTCGTTGAGGCCGTCGTAGAGCGGACGCAGGTATGGATCGACCTTATCCTTCATGTCACCCGGCAGGAAACCGAGGCGTTCGCCTGCTTCAACAGCAGGGCGAGACAGGATCATGCGATCGATTTCGCCACGTTCCAACAGCGCTGCTGCATAGGCAACGGCGAGGAAGGTTTTACCTGTACCGGCTGGTCCCACACCAAAGGTCAGATCAGAACGGTCCATTGCCCGAATATAGGCATCCTGCGCAGCAGTTCTGGCAACCAACGTCTTACGACGTGTTGCAATCTGCGCAAATGCCATGCGGGATTTCGGTTCCATCGTTGGCAGAGAAAGCTGAGCTTCAGCCACTTCTGCCAGACGGATCGCTCCATCTACATCGCCGGGTGTGATGTCGTGGCCACCCTGAAGCCGCGTATACAGCGACTCCAGAGCAAGCTTGGCTTGCTCTGTGGAGGTTTTGTTGCCACGAATGGTGACCTGATTGCCGTGAGCGATCGCTTCAACACCCAGACGCTGTTCAATCAGCGCCAGGTTCTGGTCAAACTGACCGAACAGATCACTTACCAGTCTGTTGTCTTCGAATGCCAACACCACATGCATCATATCAGATGCCGCAATGGGGCGCATGGCCGTCCTTGAAGCGGACGTTGTCTGGGCTTTGCCCTTCAAATAATGCCTCCGTTCGCCTTTACGCGAGAATCTGGGAGCATCATGCACTTAAACAAGGCGACCTTCCAGACTATTTGCGCTGGCAGCGACAATTTCTACTGATCTGATTTCACCATACAGGTCCAGAGGTGCATTTACATGAACAGGCTGGAGCCAAGGTGAACGACCTGCAAGCTGGCCTTCTCTGCGGCCTTCCTTTTCAAACAGTACATCAATTGTTTTGCCAATCAATGACGCATTGAAGTCTTTTTGCTGCGTGCTGAGCAGCTCCTGCAGCTCTGCAAGGCGTTCAGACTTCACTTGCTCGTCGATCTGCTCTTCCAATGTAGCACCCGGTGTGCCTGGGCGCGGGCTGTATTTGAAGGAGAATGCAGAACCGTAGGTGACACGGCGGATCAGATCCAATGTGTCTTTGTGGTCCTGATCGGTTTCACCCGGGAAGCCAACGATGAAGTCACCAGAAAGGGCAATATCGTCACGCGCTTCACGAATGCGGTCGATCAGGCGGAAGTAGTCATCGCGGGTGTGTTTGCGGTTCATTGCCTTCAGAATTGCATCGGAACCAGACTGAACTGGCAGGTGCAGGTAAGGCATCAGAATGTCGAGGTCGCGGTGAGCAGCAATCAGGCTGTCTTCCATATCCCGTGGGTGGGATGTGGTGTAGCGCAGGCGCTCGATACCGTCGATTTTTGCAAGGCGGAACAGGAGTTCGCCGAGACCCCATTCACGGCCATCCGGACCTTCACCATGCCATGCGTTGACGTTCTGGCCGAGCAGTGTCACTTCGCGAACACCGGCAGCAGCCAGACGCTCGGTTTCCATGACGATCTGTTCCACTTTACGGGACACTTCCGCACCGCGGGTGTAAGGCACCACGCAGAAGGTGCAGAACTTATCGCAGCCTTCCTGAACGGTCACGAACGCGGTAACGCCACGCTTGCGAACAGCTTCCTTGGAAGGCGTTGCGAGGTGTTTGAACTTGTCCTGAATATCGAACTCGGTCTCAACGACCTTTGAGCCATTGGAGGCACGTGTCAGAAGCTCTGGAAGGCGATGGTAGGACTGAGGGCCAACAACGAGGTCGACAACAGGCGCACGGCGGGAGATTTCGGCACCTTCGGCCTGAGCCACACAGCCAGCAACAGACACCATCATCTGCTTGCCGTCTTTGGCTTTCTCTTCCTTGAGCTTACGAATACGGCCAAGTTCGGAGTATACCTTTTCTGCCGCTTTCTCGCGAATGTGGCAGGTGTTCAGGATAACTAGATCCGCATCGTCCGGATTTTCAGTTTTTTCGTAGCCATCGTTGCTCAGGGCATCGTTCATACGATCGGAATCGTAGACGTTCATCTGACAGCCATAGGTCTTGATGAAGACCTTACGGGTCGCTTCGGTTTTCTCGAGCGCCTCCGTTGCGTTGTCGGATTGGCTCTGGTTTTCGTGGTCTACTAGGTTATCCATTAAATCCTCGAGTGGATCTGCAGCCGGGTTATCTTCTTCTTGCAATGCCCGGCAACTCGAGCGCATCTGCTCTTTTTATCAGCAGCGCCAGCTCGTCATTTTCAGAATTTTGGAGAGCTTTACTCTGTTTTTCACAGAAAGAGAAGCCTAGACTTGATCAGGCTTGGACCTGCTCTTGCTGTTTGGGAAGATTTCCCTGCAATGCTTCAATGGTCATCCCTCTGACCTGCTCCTCCAAATCACGCGTTAAGCGCTTGCGATTAGTCGCTTTTTCGATTGGGACAGGCGTACCCCACGTCAAATCAACGTCCAGTCCACCTTCTTTGATGACAGACCAGAGATGTCCTGCGAGTTCCATGTCTCCGTACCACGCAACATGGGCGCGCCAGAAGCGGCCCATTGGCATGCCCTGCAGGCGCGTGTAGGCGATGGAAAGCGGCTGCACATAGGCAACCTCCTCATCTCCTACATTCATTGCGTGGTGAACGGCTCCCACGAGCGCCGAGCGGAAAGGCAGCACCTCGTTGCCATTGCTGGAGGTTCCTTCCGCAAACAGCACCATGGCATCGCCCTGCGCCATGCGCTTAGCGACTTCCTGAGCTACACGGCCTGTATCGGATCTTCGTTGACGATTGACAAATACGGTCCGCTGGAGCTTGGCGAAGAGGCCAAAGATCGGCCAGCCGGCAACTTCAGATTTTGCAATGAAACTGAGTGGTTTCGTACAGCCCAGAACCACGATGTCCAGCCATGAACAGTGATTGGCGGTGACGAGAAGAGGGCGTTCGGACGCCATTTGTCCGTGTTGGTGGACGCGCAGTCCTATCAGGCGGGAGGCTGCTTTGTGCCAGAGCAGAGGAAATTGCCGCTGAACCGGCCAGCCTAGCTTCATTGCGACCCACTGAGGGGGAATGAGGGCCAGCGTAACGATCGTTAGTGCGGCGATTATGCAAACTGCTCTGACAGTTGCCATGCTCGGCCTCTATTTTTCGTCTATCGGAATGCCGTAGAGCTCCAGACGGTGATCAACCAGTTTAAAGCCCAGCTTGCGCGCGACTTCTTCCTGCATCTTTTCGATCTCTTCGCTGCGGAACTCGATCACATCGCCAGAGCGCAGGTCGATCAGGTGATCGTGGTGCTCATCAGATACGGTTTCGTATCTGGAGCGACCGTCGCGGAAGTCGTGACGTTCAATGATGCCGGAATCTTCGAAAAGCTTCACTGTGCGGTAAACAGTTGAGATGGAGATCTTTGGATCGATCTGGGAAGCTCTTCTGTAAAGCTCCTCCACATCAGGGTGATCTTCAGCAGACTGAATTACATCAGCAATCACGCGGCGCTGTTCTGTCATTCGCATGCCTTTGTGAGCACACATTTCAATCAGCGTCATTTTTTCTTCTGCCGTCATTTGCCCCATATTCCTCAAAATCACGCAGGCACCACAATATCAGTCTGCTTCGGTATCCTAGCTCCCAAAACTGTGAGAGAAAAGAACCAGTTTCACTGTAGCGCGCTTTGAGCGTGAGCTAAAAGCCTCGTCTCACATGCGTAGTGTCGCTTAAAGGAGATCGCAACGCATAACAAGCGCTGTTCCACTGCCTTCGCTAGCCGCATAGTATGCTTTTCTTTCTCCAACCTGCTTGAAACCCAGTTTTTTGTAGAGTTTCAGCGCAGAGTCGTTGGTGTCGTCCACTTCCAAGAACAGTGCTTCGGTACGATCAGAGTAGAGCTGGAAGATGGCAGCTTCCATAAGTTTTCGCCCTATTCCCTTGTTTTGTTTTTTGGGAGACACCGCGATGGTCAAAACTTCTGCTTCACCAGCAATCGAGCGAATAACGACAAACCCCAGATCGGTTTTGCCAGTTACGCCGGATGTGCGGGCAGACAGGAAGAAAACTCCCTTCTGCTCGAAGATTGTGGTGAGTTCTGCAGTGCCCCAGTTTTGCTTGAAGCACTCGGCATGAAGTTTCGCCAGTTTAGGCAGGTCGTCTTTCTCAGCGCGCTCGATTACCGGAGGCTTTTCTGATGTCCACCAGGACTTCATTGACGACGAACCTTTCCTTTCTCACCCGGAACAGCGTCAGGGGCACGCAGATAAAGTGGCATCGGCGCTTTGTCCTGACGCTTAGCACCTTTACCGAGCTTGGCGATGTAGTCAATCGATGCAGCGGCTGCATCGTTGCAAACACGGGATTTATCAATCCCGGCAGCATTGGCAACAGCCTGCGCAGCAGAGCCTGCGAGGATTGTTTCGTCGTCCAGCGAGTGAGCAAGATCTTTTACGGTTGAAACACGGGCTTCACCGATTGGGGCGCCAGTTTCATCGAAATTCTGACAATACACTTCATCACGGCGCGCATCGAGAACTACCAGAATTGGTTTTCTGACAGGAGCAGCGTCCAAAGCTTCGTGTGCGATTGCGGCCAATGTTGTTACGGAGACAACCGGTTTTTCAAGCACCAGCCCAAAGCCGCGGGCGATGGAGAGGCCGACACGCAAACCGGTAAAACTGCCAGGGCCAACATTGACGACAATGCGGTCCAGCGAGTTGAAGGTGGTCGAGGAGTCCGTCATGACACTCGCAACCATGCCCATGATGCGCTCGGCGTGGCCCCGGCCGAGATCTTCGCATTGGGAGACAATATCCGATGTTCCACCGTCATCAGTTAAAACGGCGGCAGCACAGGTACTTAGTGCGGTATCAATAGCAAGCAACTTCATAAGTTCGGCTTATCGTTAGGGCAGCTGATTGTCGAGCAACCAATTCGTTTAACACCCGGAGTATTTTTAGGCCTTGCAACAAAAAGGGCAGCTGGTGCTGCCCCATTTCAGAAGAATTACATTAGCAAAAACTACATTTGTCTAACTTCTTGAACTTCTGGGATGAAATGCCGCATGAGGTTCTGGATGCCATGGCTCAAAGTTGCGGTTGAGGATGGGCAACCCGCACACGCGCCGCGCATGCTCAAATAAACGATACCCTCACGATATCCCCGGAATGTTATGTCGCCACCGTCCTGAGCAACGGCAGGGCGCACACGGGTTTCGAGGAGCTCTTTGATCATGGTTACGGTTTCCTCGTCTTCTGCGTCGAAGAACTCTTCTCCAATGTCGCCGTCACCAGTTTCCTCACCTTTGAGGATTGGGGTGTTGGCCATGAAGTTTTCCATGATCGCACCGAGAATGGCCGGGCGCATATGCTGCCAGTCAGTCTCATCCTTGGTGACGGTGATAAAGTCATGTCCAAAGAAGATGCCAACAACACCTGGAATAGAGAAAAGCTTCTCAGCCAGCGGCGAGATAGCGGCTTCTTCTGCCGAGCGGAAATCGCGCGTGCCTTCCGGCAATACTACGCGGCCAGGCAAAAACTTCAGGGTTGCCGGGTTTGGTGTCGCTTCGGTCTGAATGAACATGGTTTTGTTTCCGATTTTTATGCCAAAGAGTATTCTTAAGCAGTCGCAGCACAGTTTACACTACTTCACGCTTCAGCAATGACTGTTTTCAGTTCTATATGATAGGTAAACCTGATCAGGCAAGAGCATCCAGTGCATCATCGTCCAAATTACCTGGCACGATGGTTGTCGGGATCGGGAATGTACCTGCCGATTTACCCGCTATGGATGAAACAAGAGGGCCTGGCCCTTCCTTGCTGGTTCCTGCTGCCAAGACGAGAATCGCAATGTCTGCGTCTTCTTCAATCAGGGCGATGATCTCATCTGACTGATGGCCTTCGCGAACGACCAGCTCAGGTTCTGTTCTTGCCGCAGCTCTTACTCTTTCAGCAGCTTTTGCCAGAATTGTATCTGCATTATCACGCGCTTCCTGGCGCATGATGTCCTCAACCCCTAGCCAATGCTGGAAATTTCCCGGTGCAATAACGTAGAGCAAGAGAACAATACCGCCGGTGCGGGCTGCACGCTTTGCGGCATAAACGATGGCTCGACCACATTCTGGTGTATCATCTACAACGACCAGAAATTTGCGGTGGTGACCTTCTTCATTACTTTTGCGAATAGCTACCATGTCGGCATGCTGCCACTTGAGGTGGTATGCGGCAAGTATTTTTCCTTGCCACATTCCGCTAGGTTTTCTTTTTCCGACTGATTTTTGAGTCAGTTAGAGGATGAACTGAGACAAATCGACGTTCTTGGCCAGTTCGCTGACATTGGATTTCACATAGGCAGCATCAATAGTGACCTGTTCGCCAGACTTATCTGGAGCGGCGAAGGAAATCTCGTCAAGCACGCGCTCCATCACTGTTTGCAGGCGGCGAGCACCGATGTTCTCGACAGTCGCGTTCAGGTCTACTGCGATGGTGGCGATTTCGTCGATCGCGTCATCGGTGAACTCAATGGTCACGCTTTCTGTACCCATCAGAGCAACGTACTGCTTGATGAGGCTCGCTTCTGTGTCTGTCAGGATCTTGACGAAGTCTTCTTTCGTCAGTGCCTTCAACTCAACACGGATTGGCAGACGGCCCTGAAGCTCTGGCAGCAAGTCAGATGGCTTGGACACATGGAATGCACCAGACGCGATGAACAGAACGTGGTCTGTCTTCACCGGACCATGCTTTGTGGAGACAACGGTACCTTCGATCAGTGGCAGCAAGTCGCGCTGAACACCTTCACGAGATACGTCGCCGCCGTTGCGGCCATCCTTCGCACAAATCTTGTCGATCTCGTCGAGGAACACGATACCGGAGTTCTCGACCAGTGCGATTGCTTCCTGAACGATCTTTTCTTCGTCGAGCAGCTTGTCGGACTCTTCCGCCAACAGCACTTTGTGGCTGTCTTTGACGTTGGTGCGCTTTGGCTTGGTCTGACCGCCAAATGCTTTGCCCAGCATGTCGGAGATATTCATGACACCTACGCTGCTGCCTGGCATGCCAGGGATATCAAAGCTTGGCATTTGTGGGTTGGCGCGAACTTCGATTTCGATTTCACGCTCATCCAGATCACCTTCACGCAGTTTCTTGCGGAATGTGTCGCGTGTGGCAGGGCTCGCATTGGCACCGACCAGCGCATCCAGAACACGCTCTTCCGCCAGAACATGCGCTTTTGCTTCCACGTCTTTACGGCTCTGCTCGCGCACCAGTGCGATAGCGGATTCCACCAGATCGCGGATGATCTGTTCTACATCACGACCGACGTAGCCGACCTCGGTAAACTTGGTAGCTTCAACTTTTGTGAAAGGAGCATTCGCAAGTTTAGCCAGACGACGGGAGATCTCAGTCTTACCAACACCGGTTGGACCAATCATGAGAATGTTCTTTGGCTGAACTTCTTCGCGCAGCTCTTCATCCAGCTGCTGACGGCGCCATCTGTTGCGCAGCGCAATTGCTACGGCGCGTTTAGCATCATGCTGGCCGATGATGTAGCGATCAAGTTCACTAACGATTTCCCGTGGAGAGAAATTTGTCATTTTCTTACTTTCTAGTTCCGGATAGGTGGCAGATATGTAGCGAGTGTGGTTCCTGCAAGAGGGCGCATGACGATCCGTCGCGCCACGTTCCAGCCCGAACCGAGCAGCAATACAAAACTCCCAAGCAATACAAGGGAGATAGCAGTCAACTGCGATGCTGAAAAGTCAGCGGACTCCAGCAAATAGGCTAATGCAAAGCCGAGGTAGCTCAGCGCTGCAACCAGCATTGCACGGCGATCAATAACGAGGGCAACCGCGCCAAATGCCAGCACAACTGCAATAGAGACCACTGCGTAGGTTTCTGTCAGCTCCTCAAAATACATGCCGCTCAGGATTGAGTGCACGATGAGTGGAGCTGCAAGCAGATGAAGCCAGAAGGCTTTGTCCGTGTTTAGTGTTTCGCGACGCGTGTCCTTGGTGTCGAAGTACATGGCGCAAGCGAAAGCGAATAGACCGCAGACCAGAGATACCCATGAGAGGTAATCAAGGATTTGCGTGTCAGTCACGTAGGTCAGGACGCCAACGATCATGCCCATGATCCCGGCAACAATCACCGTCAGCGTGATTGGCACTTTGAAGCGCCAGTAGAACAGCGATGCACCACCGAGAGCAAAGATTGAACTCAGGATGACCTGAACAGCCTCAGACTCATCGTTCAAGACTGAGGGCGTGAACAGGCCAAAGCCAACAAGGGCGATGGCACCGCCGAAAATTCCCGTCAGCAGAATGGATGGCAGAGCGAGTTTCTTGATCTTGGTGAACCACTCAGCCAGCACCCATGAGATGATTGCTCCAGCACCGGCAACAGCTGCTGTTGAGAGGCCGCCTTGTGTCAAAGGTTCCCCTAGGCCAATGCCATAGCCAGCAAAGACAATCAGAATTCCGAGGCTGATGAAGATGTCATGAAAGCCACGTGTGAAACGGACCTCTTCGGGATCGTGCGTGTTTTCCTGATCCTGCTGCTTCTGAAGGTTAGCGGCTTGAAGAGATAAATAGGAGACGAGCTTATCAGCTTGATCTGCGCTGATAATTCCTGCGGAGACGGCTCCGGTAAGGGATGCTCTTGTTATCATCAGATCCTCGTCAAATCCAAATGGGACGTAAAGACTTCAAGTATCCTCGGCTTAGCAATTTAAGCTGATCTAAAAGTGTCCTGAAAACGGGCTGGAGATCCCAAATCACTGACCTCCAGCTAGCTCTTTTGCAACGCTTACTCTTCGTCAAGTATTTCGACTGTGACGTTGCTGTTTGTGTAGACGCAGATGTCTGCTGCGATCGTCATGGACTTGCGGCAAATCTCTTCTGCGGTCAGATCCATATCAACCAGCGCACGAGCTGCGGACAGGGCGAAGTTTCCGCCGGAGCCGATGCCCATGACGCCATTTTCTGGCTCAAGCACATCACCGGTACCTGTCAGCACCAGAGAGTGCTTTTTGTCGGCAACCAGCATCATAGCTTCCAAGCGACGCAAATAGCGGTCTGTCCGCCAATCCTTTGCCATTTCCACGCAAGCGCGCATCAGCTGGTTCGGGTATTGTTCCAGCTTTGCTTCGAGGCGCTCAAACAGCGTGAATGCATCAGCAGTGGCACCTGCAAAGCCCGCAATAACTTTGCCGCCAGCCAGTGGGCGGACCTTACGTGCAGTGCCCTTAATAACCGTTGATCCAAGAGATACCTGACCATCTCCAGCAATTACGACTTTGCCGCCTTTGCGCACGGTCAAGATGGTTGTGCCGTGCCACTGTTCAGGTTCACTCATTCATTTTTCTCCAGAGTTCAATTGGCAGCGGAGCAAACTCCCGCGCAACTCATTTTCAAATTTGTGTCTGCGGTATTATGTATGTAGTCCTTTGCGCATTGCCAATGCGACAAGCCAAAAAAACTCAGTTATCCTGTAGCTTTACGTGGCTCGCCTCGCTCACGAAGCGTTCAATAAGCTTATGCAATCGCTTGATCTGGTGGTCTTTTGTGAGGTCACCATTCTCATCAAAGGATTTGCCGGCAAAGTTTATTGAGATCATTTCGGGCAGAACCAAACACCCCAGAGAGACCTCCATGATCGTTCTGAGATGCATTAGTCCGCGCAAAGAGCCATGCGCTCCAGGGGAAGCGCCGCCGACGGCATATACGGATGTATGGAAGAGTTGGAGCGGCTCTTCTTCCGGCAGCTGGATGCGACTGATCCAGTCGAGAGTGTTTTTAAGCAGCGGGGTAATGGAGGAGTTGTACTCGGGGCTGGCGATGAAAATGCCGTGGTGGGTTTCAATGAGCTTTCTGAGCTTGAAGGCATTCTCGGGGATACCCGTTTCATCTTCCAGATCACCGTCGTAGATTGGGAGAGGATAGTCAGCGAGGCTGATTGTTGTAACGTCCGCGTTTGCGATTGTCAGATGCTTTGCCACCAACGCAGCCAACATCTTGTTATAGGACCCTTTACGGGTTGAACCTGAAAACACCAGTATCTTTGGCTTCATAGGGCTATCCTCACGACAGGGCTCAGCACTCTCGCGCTTAAGAGTGGGAAGATCTCGGATAAATCCGGCACGCAGAATACCCCATAGTACCCAAGCGTAAGGTTTATGGAAGACATGTGTTTTTAGGTGTTTGCCCGCTTAAAGCACTCTATCGCAAAATCAAAAGGGCTTGCGATAGATCCAGACCCGCGCAGGCGGAATGTTCTTCACGATCCATCCGGTTTTCGACCAGCTGAACATTTTGGATTTCAGCGAAACCGGAGAGGCCAGAGAATAGGAGAACTGAATGAACGGCGCGCCCGGCCTCATCAACGCAAAGGCATCACGGATGCACTTCAGGCGGAACTCCATAGGACGAGAGATCAACGGAAGGCTGGAGACAACGGCACAGAGCGAGTTGGGCTCGATGTGCCCCAGACTCGGATGCATGTTGTAGGCGTCACCCTGTACAACATTCAGGCCTTCGAATTTTTCGCTGAGATGCTCGCAGAAGTCGGGGCTGTACTCCAGGCAGGTCAGGCGTTCTTTGGAGATTCCAGCTTCCAGAATAGCTTTCGTTACCGGGCCTGTGCCAGGACCAAGCTCTAAAACTGGATTTTGGGATTGGACGGGAACGAACTCTGCCATTCTCTGGGCGAGAACGGGGCCGGAGGGTGCGACCGCTCCGGTCGTGAGTGGTGCTTCCACCCACGCCCGAAGAAACTTGGAAGGTTCACGAAATTTGTTCAAGGCGTTTTCAGCCCGGGACCGCGTTTCGTGAAACATTCAACTCTCCGTAGCAACAACAAAGGGTACTACTGAGATATTACTGCTTGATGGCCTTTTAAAGTCCTAAGCTTTGAAATTTTCTAAAAAATCTTTGGCCTTCGCGAAAAAGCCAGTAGATTCAGGATGGTTTTCACCAGAAGATTCACCTTCAAATTCTGAGAGAAGCTCTTTCTGCCTCTTCGTAAGGTTTGTTGGTGTCTCAACGGCAACCTGGATATACATGTCGCCCTTCTGGCTAGACCGCATTACTGGCATGCCTTTACCACGCAGACGGAACTGCTTGCCGGTCTGAGTGCTTTCAGGAACCTTCACGCGGGCGGTGTTGCCATCCAGTGCCGGAACTTCAAACTGACCACCCAGAGCAGCGGTTGTCATTGAAATCGGCACGCGGCAGAAGATGTCTGCACCATCGCGCTGGAAGAACTCGTGCGGACGAATGGACAGGAAGATGTAGAGATCGCCAGCCGGACCGCCGCGAGCACCTGCTTCGCCTTCACCCGACAAGCGAATACGCGTACCATCCTCAATGCCTGATGGAATGTTGACTGAGAGCGTGCGCTCTTTTGTTGTCCGGCCTGTACCGCCACAGCTGTCACATGGATCAGTGATGATCTCACCACGACCCTGACAGGTTGGGCAGGTGCGTTCCATGGTGAAGAAGCCCTGAGCCGCTCTCACACGCCCTGCACCGCCACAGGTTGGGCAGGTGGATGGACGAGTTCCGGATTTAGCACCGGAGCCGCTGCAAGGTTCACATGTTACGGAAGTTGGAACCTCGATCTCGACGGATTTGCCTTCGTAGGCTTCCTCAAGAGAGATTTCCAGATTGTAGCGCAGGTCAGCACCGCGTTCACGACCGGAGCCGCGACGGCCACCGCCGCCGCCGAAGAACTCATCAAAAATGTCTGCCATGGAAGAAGCAAAGTCGCCCGGACCTGCTCCACCGCCACCACCAAAGCCGCCGTTTTCAAAGGCTGCATGGCCAAATCGATCGTAGGCTGCGCGCTTTTGCGGGTCTTTCAGGGTTTCGTAAGCTTCGCTTACTTCCTTAAAGTTTGCTTCCGCTTCATCATCACCAGGATTGCGGTCCGGGTGGTATTTCATCGCAAGTTTGCGATAAGCGCTCTTAAGTGCCTTTTCGTCGACCTCCCGTGCTACCCCCAGCACCTCATAGTAGTCGCGTTTAGACATTATGAAATAAGCTCCAAAGACGTGATGTCTATCTGCGTTTTGAAGCCTCAGGAGAACGTCAGCTCAGTCTGAGGTAACTGGTGGCAGTCGAAGCCATTCTTGCTTTACAGCGAATTCACTCGCGGACTGCACTCTTCTTCAAAACAAAACTGTTTACTGTTCAGCTGGTCAATCTGGTGCAGCTTCAAGCACAGCGCACGCATTCCCAGCACCCCATATGTAGGAAGCAGTTCCTTCGAATGCAATTGCACCCCAAAGGTTCTGTTTAACTCAAATCTTCCATACAGTCGGGAAATACTTCAATAAAGTTCACCTCGCAAGCCCGTTGGAGCTTGCGAGGTGAAAGTATTAGTTAGCTGGACTTTTTGTCGTCGTCGCGAACTTCTTCGAAGTCTGCATCAACAACATCGTCAACTGGCTTTGGCTCGCCATCGTCTTCAGCGCCTTCGCCAGCTTCTTCAGCTGCCTGAGCGTCTTTGTACATAGCTTCGCCGAGCTTCATGGAAGCTTCTGCAAGAGCCTGAGTCTTCGCCTGAATGTCTTCGAGGTCTTCACCTTCGAGAGCCTGCTTCAGAGCTGCCAGAGCGCTTTCGATTGCAGACTTGTCTTCTTCAGAGACCTTATCGCCGTACTCTTTCAGAGACTTCTCGGTGGAGTGGTGCAGAGCTTCACCCTGGTTTTTCGCTTCAACCAGTTCCTTACGCTTCTTGTCTTCTTCAGCGTGGGACTCAGCGTCTTTCACCATCTGCTCGATGTCGTTGTCGGACAGACCACCAGATGCCTGAATGCGGATCTGCTGTTCTTTACCGGTGCCCTTATCCTTAGCGGATACGTTCACGATACCGTTGGCGTCGATGTCGAAGGTAACTTCAACCTGTGGCACACCGCGTGGTGCTGGTGGGATACCAACCAGATCGAACTGACCGAGGATCTTGTTGTCCGCAGCCATTTCACGCTCGCCCTGGAAGACGCGGATGGTCACTGCAGTCTGATTGTCTTCAGCTGTAGAGAACACCTGGCCCTTTTTGGTTGGGATCGTGGTGTTACGGTCGATCAGACGTGTGAACACGCCGCCGAGGGTTTCGATGCCGAGGGACAGAGGTGTAACGTCGAGAAGCAGAACGTCTTTAACGTCGCCCTGCAGAACGCCAGCCTGAATTGCTGCACCCATTGCAACAACTTCGTCCGGGTTCACGCCTTTGTGCGGCTCTTTACCGAAGAACTGCTTAACAACTTCCTGAACCTTAGGCATACGGGTCATACCACCGACGAGAACGATTTCGTCGATTTCACCAGCTGCCAGGCCTGCGTCTTTCAGAGCTGCTTTCATTGGGTTCACGGTACGCTGTACCAGATCGTCAACGAGCTGCTCGAACTTCGCGCGGGTCAGTTTCAGGGTAAGGTGCTTAGGACCGGTTGCGTCTGCTGTGATGAACGGCAGGTTGATTTCGGTCTGGGAAGAAGAAGACAGCTCGATCTTTGCTTTTTCAGCAGCTTCTTTCAAGCGCTGCAGAGCCAGCTTGTCGTTCTTCAGGTCAATGCCCTGTTCTTTTTTGAATTCGTCTGCGAGGTAATCAACCAGACGCATGTCGAAGTCTTCACCACCGAGGAAGGTGTCACCGTTGGTGGACTTCACTTCAAATACGCCGTCACCGATTTCCAGGATGGAAACGTCGAAGGTACCACCACCAAGGTCGTAAACTGCGATGGTCTTACCATCGTTTTTGTCCATGCCGTATGCAAGGGCAGCAGCAGTTGGTTCGTTGATGATACGCAGAACTTCAAGACCAGCGATCTTACCGGCATCTTTGGTTGCCTGGCGCTGAGCGTCGTTGAAGTATGCAGGAACGGTGATAACTGCCTGGGTGACGGTTTCACCAAGGAAGCTTTCAGCGGTTTCTTTCATCTTCTGCAGGATGAAAGCAGAAATCTGGGATGGGGAGAACTTCTCACCCTCAGCTTCAACCCATGCGTCGCCGTTGTCGGCTTTTACGATTTCGTATGGGACGAGCTTTTTATCTTTTGCAACAGTCGGATCATCAAAACGACGACCGATGAGGCGCTTAACAGCAAACAGGGTGTCTGTTGGGTTGGTTACAGCCTGACGCTTCGCTGGCTGGCCTACAAGGCGCTCACCATCATCAGTAAAAGCAACCATAGAAGGGGTAGTACGCGCACCTTCTGCGTTTTCAATTACCTTGGCGTCTTTGCCGTCCATTACAGATACGCACGAATTTGTCGTGCCGAGGTCGATACCGATGACCTTTGCCATGTTTTTCACTCTCCTTTCGGCAGACCGCCCGAACCCCGAAGGCCTTCGGATAATGTCGGATCAGCTTCCAACCGGTCCCCAATACATTGCACTTGCGTGAGTTGTCGCAAACACGCAAGAAAACTTCAATTGGCTATATAAGAGGGGTCCCCTGCCCCTGCAAGGGACAGGACCCGATATATCGACACAAGACCTATCCGAAGCCTTTTTCTGAGTTAAGAAACCGAAATTTTCTTTGGAAAACCACCCAGAAACACCTCTATTGCATCCCACTTTTCTGCGTTACCCCCATTTCTAAGAGGGTGTTTGTGGATAGAGCTCTTCCAGTGAGATTGAGTTCCCATTTTCCTGGACGATACGGACGTGCTCCCGTGAAAGCTGTCTTGCAGCATCTACGCCGCATGCATGAGCGATCATGTCCACTTCCATCCGCACGCTATGGCAGAGGGCTGCACCTCTACAGATCCGGAACAAAGCAATTTTCCATTCTTAGATTGCGGAACACATATGTACAGCTAGACTGCCCTTCATATTTTAAAATATGATTTCTAGTGGGACTTTTCATGGCAAATTGGATTAGAAACTTAAAAACACTCTATGTCGGCGCCACCGTTGGGATGTTTGTTTACACCTTAGGGCTCCCTTATTACGAGAATGGCTGCTGCATAATGGACAGGAGCGCCTCACTCCCGCAACTTTTAGATGAGCACGGACTCTTAATAACTATAGGAATGGTCATAAAGACTTTTCTTTTGAGCTCAATCATATCTCCAATAAGTGTCGCTTGTCTTAGTCCAGCATATTTCTACTTATTACATAAGCAAAAACCTAGTTTACAGGTTACCTCTAGCTTTTTGGGTACTTGGTATCTAGCGTTAGCGTTCTCACCGTCGACCCCAAATGCGTTTCTAATACTAGACGATCTACCAGAATGGCTTTTCACCAATTACCACTGGATTGAAGCTTTCTTGGTCTACTCCTACATATTTTTCTGTTTTTTTGGTGCACCATTCTTGATGTTCTATCTATTGAAGAAACTGCTAGGAAAAACATACCCAGCAGAAGGTGAGGCATACGGCTACAACTCAAACACAAATGATGGCAACACCAACAGCCATCAGAGCGGGTAGCGTTCATAGATCTCTTCCAACGGTAATGAGTTCCCATTTTCCTGGACGATACGAACGTGCTCCCGTGAAAGCTGTCTTGCAGCATCTACGCCGCATGCATGAGCGATCATGTCCACTTCCATCCGCACGCTATGGCAATAGGCAGCTACGCGGTGGCTTTTCTCGGTGGGATCGAGGCCAGCCTGTAGGGCTTCGTTGTGGGTGGTGATGCCGGTTGGGCATGTGTTTTTGTTACATCGCATGGCCTGAATGCAGCCCAATGAGAACAGGAAGCCACGCGCTGTTACCGTAAAATCTGCTCCCGCACACAAAGCCAGAGCGACAGCTGAAGGGGTGATGCGTTTGCCGGAGACGATGATACGGATACGGTCCCGCAAATCATGCTTTCTCAAAACATGATCCACGATCGGCAGAGATTCGGAGATACGCAGGCCTACGTTATCCATGAGCGGCATTGGTGCAGCACCTGTACCGCCATCTGCGGAGTCGATGGTGATGAAATCAGGGGCGTGCTCAATGCCGCGGTGGTTAATTTCATGGCAAAGTTCTTCGATCCAGTGAGCTGATCCGATAACCGTTTTGAAGCCAACCGGTTTCTTCGCAATTGAACGGACCCGACTTATGAAGTCGAGCAGTTCGCCGGTGTTGCTGATTTCGGGGTGGCGATTTGGTGAGTGGGAAGGCTGACCGACTTTGATGCCGCGGATCTCTGCGATTTCAGGTGTCACTTTGCCGCCTGGAAGAAGACCTCCTTTGCCGGGCTTGGCCCCTTGTGCCAGCTTGATTTCAACCATCTTGACCTGCGCATGGTCCGTGATGACTTTCAGCTTATCTTCATTGAGGGTGCAGTCTTCATTTCGGCAGCCGTATTTCGCTGTGCCGATCTGGAAGACGATGTCAGCACCACCTTCGAGATGATATGGCGACAGACCGCCCTCGCCGGTGTTCATCCAGCAGTTTGCCATCTTGGCACCTCGGGAGAGAGCGAGGACGGCTGGGCGCGATATCGCACCGAAACTCATGCCAGAGATGTTGAAATAGCTGGGTGGGATATATGGGTTCTCGACATAAGGACCGATCAGGAGAGGTTCTGGCTCGTCGATTTCCTTTTCCAGCTTGGCGAAGGGAGCGTTAACGAAGAGTGCGGTGCCCGGAATGCTCAGGTTTTTAGTTGAACCGAAGGCCATGGTGTTGCCTTCGGCTTTTGAAGCGTGGTCCACCCAGTTTCGCTCTGCTCGGTTGAACGGCATTTCCTCACGATCCATCGCAAAGAAGTATTGGCGAAAGAACTCGCCCAGATAGGAAAAGAGCGCTCGGAAACGGCCAACAACGGGGAAATTGTGTCGTATTGCATCTTTATGCTGTCTTCGATCAACCACATATAAAACGACAACCGCAATGAGCGTGAGCAGAATGAGCAGAGAGACAAATGCTGCAAAAATATTCAGCACAGCTGCGAGCAACGGAGGAAGAAGGTGCATTTGTGGTTCTCCTTAACCGGGAAACCACTATTTTGAGGAATATGGGTTAAATTCACTTTCGGCAAATCTCTCCAAGTTTTCCGTTTTTATAAGCGGACTTTTCAGCAGATTAGCCGGATTGAAATGAGGTGTTTTGATGCAGTTGAGCGATGACTTTCCTAAGGGGTTCAAATACCTGCCGGGCTACTTCTCACTTGAGGAGCAGAAGGAGCTTGTTGAGACACTCAGATACCTCGTAAAAGAAGCGCCTTTGTTCACTCCAGTGATGCCACGCACTGGGAAGCCGTTTTCTGTTCGCATGACAAATCTGGGCTCCTTAGGCTGGGTGTCTGATCGCAACGGCTATCGGTATCAACCTCAGCATCCAGAGAGTGGACAGCCTTGGCCGGAGATACCGGAAGTCTTGTTGAGCTTGTGGAAGCAGGTGGGTGAGTGTGAGGCGGCACCAGAGGCCTGTCTCGTCAACTACTACGCGGCGACCGCAAAAATGGGCATGCATCAGGACCGAGATGAAAAGACGTTTGAAGCGCCGGTTGTCTCCGTCAGTCTGGGAGACACAGCCGTATTCCGCCTTGGCAGCGTAAAGCGCGGAGGCCCGACACAATCACTGAAACTGAGCTCAGGAGACGTGGTTGTTTTGGGAGGAGCGTCGCGGCTTTGCCATCACGGTATTGACCGCATACTTGGCGGGAGTTCGAGCCTACTCAAAGACGGAGGCAGGTTGAACCTGACGCTCCGCCGTGTCTCGCCGTTCTAGTTGGCAGATCAGGCTTCTTCCAGCGCGCTTGCCATGAAGAAGGCTTTGATGCCGTTTGAGACGAAACGGATGGTGCCTTCCACGATTTCGTCCTGATCCAGCTCTTCATCATAGGGGCCTTTTGAGGCGCCGGTGACGACATACAGCGCTTCAAGCGTGGCGCTGTGCATGAGCATCATGAGTAGCTGTGCCCGAGGGCCTGTCGGAATATCGCTCTCTGTGGCCTTTGCCAGCGCCTTAGTGATACGCAGGATGATCTTGGGAGGCTCCCAGGAGTGCATGATCTTCTGGCCGGACTCAGGATCTGAGAAGACTTGCCGGATGAGGACCACGAACGGGACCAGCTTACCAGTGTCTCTGGAGATGCCTTGAACGATCAGAGGCTCCATAAAGGCTCGGGTGATTTCCTCGACATCTGGTTGGCGCCCGCCAACTTCCAGAGCGTCGAGGCGCTGCATGCGCATGTCGTCGATTTCACGGAGACGGCGCATGAAGACAGCTCTGACGAGGTCTTCTTTGCTGCCAAAATGGTAGTTTACGGCAGCAACATTTGCGTCTGCTTTTTCAGTGATCATTCTCACTGAAGTTTCCGCAAGACCATGTTCAGCGAGCAAGCGTTCAGCGGCATCAAGTAACCGTTCACGGGTCCCCAGTTCAGAACTGTCTGGCACAGCGGCACCTCCAGGAAGATAGTTTTACAAATGCTTTGAGAGTTTCCCTAAGACTCTGAGTAGTCCCTTAGAAATCTCAAATACTTCTTTCAAGCTATCTTGCTTTTAGCACGTTTTACTGGGTTACAACCCGCCTACAATTCATATCATCAATTGCAATGACTATATAAATCTTAGATAAAATTATGCAGTAACTTAGTATGATCTAATTATTTCTAGATTATTGAGGAAATAGCCGGCTAACCAATAAAAAACGGGAGCGTAACAACTCCCGTTTTTCATAGTATCAACTCAGAAATTCTTAGAGATGGATGCCATAGGCAATTGCAGAGAGGGCAAGAGCAATGACCCAGAGCGCTATGCGGCCAGAGCGGCTGTGCTTTGCCTCTGACTTTCCAATTGCATCAGCTGTTGCCTCGTCAAATCTCAGACCATTGTTGGCCATCGACTCAAGCTGATTGGAAAACTTGCTCGCGCGATCTGCGATAATTGGCAGGTCACTGGCCAGACGGCCCAGAACAGTCACACCGGTTGCGAGGTCTGAAATACGTCCCATTGGCCCCAGATTGCGCTGAATCCAGCTGGTGACTACAGGGTCGGCTGTGTTCCACATATCCAAATGCGGGTTCAGCGAGCGGGCGACGCCTTCTGCCAGAACCATGTTTTTCTGCAGTAAGATAAGCTGAGGCTGAGTGTGCATATTGAACATCTCAGTCACTTCAAACAGCTGGGTCAGCAGGCGAGCCATTGAGATCTCACTGGCATCATGTCCGTGGATCGGTTCACCAATAGCCCGGATCGCCTGAGCGAAGATGTCAACGTCCTGATCAGCTGGTACATAACCTGCTTCGAAGTGAACTTCAGCCACTCTGAGATAGTTGCGAGTGATAAAACCGTAGAGGATCTCAGCAAGGAAGCGGCGCTCTGAGAGGCCAAGGCGTCCGGTGATGCCCAGATCTACTGCGACCAGCGTTCCATCTGGTTCTACGAACAGGTTGCCTTGGTGCATATCCGCGTGGAAGAAACCATCGCGCACTGCGTGGCGCAGGAAAGTCTGGATGACCTTGTTGCCAAGCTCGGCGAGATCATGGCCAGCTTCTTCAATGCCTTCCAGATTGGAGAGCTTTACGCCATCAACCCACTCCATGGTGAGCACAGAACGAGAGGTGCGTGGCCAGTCTACGCTTGGAACGCGGAAATCTGTATCATCCTTGCTGTTCTCACCCATTTCGGAAAGGGCTGCAGCTTCCATGCGCAGGTCCATTTCCAGAATAACGGCACGCTCATAAGTCTCAACGGTCGCAAGCGGACGGAGACGGCGGCTTGCCGGGCTGAACCGTTCTGCAAGACGTGCAGCAAGATAGAAGCTTTTCAGATCGCGTTTGAAACCACGTTCCACGCCGGGGCGTAGGACTTTAACCGCGACTTTTTCCAGCTCACCATCGCGGTTCCGAAAGTACGCTGGGTGCACCTGTGCGATGGATGCTGCTGCGACAGGCTCACCAAACTCTTCGAAATGGTCTTCAACGGTTTTGCCGAGCTGCTCTTCAACCGTTTTACGCGCATATTCGGTGAGGAATGGCGGTACATTGTCTTGCAGAGCAGAAAGTTCTTTAGCGGCTTCCTTACCAACCACATCTGGGCGTGTTGCGAGGAACTGGCCCAGCTTGATGTAGGAAGGGCCGAGGCGGTTCAATGCATCGGTCAGGCGGGCGGCTGCGTCTTTCTTCTCAATTCCACGGCGCTCAACCATACGAGCCATGCCGATGGCAAGGCGCGGTCCGGGAGGCAGATCCGGCAGAGAGACAAGTCCAAACACACCTTCGCGGGCCATGACATAACCCGCGAAAATCAGACGCATAAATGGCACAATATTAGCGATCATAACTGGTTAGATTTTCCAGCCGGAGTGAAGTGCAGCGATACCGCCAGTGTAGTTTCTGTATGTGACACGCTCAAAGCCTGCGTCCCGTATCATCTGCGCAAAACGTTCCTGATTAGGAAACTTTCGGATAGATTCTACGAGGTAGCTGTATGGATCACCGTCACCTGTCACGACCTGTCCGATTTTTGGAATGGCGTGGAAGGAGAACAGATCATAGACCTTATCAAGCGCCGGAACATCAACCTGAGAGAACTCAAGGCACATGAAGCGGCCACCGCGCTTCAGCACTCGGAATGCTTCGCTCAGGGCTTTGTCGATTTGCGGAACGTTTCTGATACCGAATGCGATGGTGTAGGCATCGAAATGCTTATCCGGGAAAGGCAATTCTTCTGCGTTGCCTTGAATGAACTCGATGTTTTCGGCAAGGCCAGCTGCGTTTGCGCGGTCTTTGCCTACACCCAGCATGGAGCCGTTGATGTCGCAGACGGTTGATTTGATGGTTCGGTTGGAACGCTCAACCACACGGGTTGCGATGTCGCCAGTGCCGCCAGCCACGTCCAGATGTCGCCAAACGCGGGCGCCATTCTTTGGTGGGTTCAGGCTGGAAACCATCGCATCTTTCCAGAGACGATGCAGTCCACCAGACATAAGGTCGTTCATCAGGTCATAGCGGGATGCCACTTTGTGGAAAACATCATCCACCAGATCCTGCTTTTCACCTTCGCGAACTGTGCGAAACCCGAAGCTTGTTGCCATTTCAGTCGGGTCTGTTACGGATGCCTGCTCAGGGGTTGAGAACTCACGCGCCATAATCAAATCACTCCATTTCGCGGGCGAACATAGTACAGCTTGTTACAAAGCGCTATTCTAGAACGCAATCTTTGCCCAGCAGCAAACCACTGTACCAACGGATATCTTATGCCTGAATTACCGGAGGTTGAAACAGTCCGCCGCGGACTAGCTCCTTTTTTTGACAATGCAACAATTTGCAGAGTTGAACAACGCCGACCTGATCTTCGCTTCCCATTCGGCGATGATTTTGTAGAACGACTGGAAAATCGTCAGGTCGTTTCCTTCAGTCGCCGTGCCAAGTACCTGCTGCTTGATCTGGATAGCGGCGATGTTCTGGTGATGCATCTCGGCATGTCCGGCTCATTCCGATGGATCGAGACTGAAGATGCAGAACCGACGCAAACCGTTGAAATGTATCATGCAAAAGGCAAGCATCCGCAGCATGATCATGTGATCTTTCATGTTCGCCCTGCTGATCGCGAGACGATTGTGAAGATCATTTACAACGACCCGCGGCGCTTTGGGTTCATGGTTCTCATTCCACGCAGTAAGTTGGCGACGCATCCGATGTTTGTCGATATGGGCATTGAGCCGCTCGGCAACGAGTTGGACGGAGCTTATCTTGCCAAGCTGTTTGAGAACCGGAAAACGTCACTCAAAGCTGCTTTGCTCAATCAGAAGTTCATTGCAGGGTTGGGTAACATTTATGTGTGTGAAGCACTCTGGAGAACGGGGTTAAGTCCTTTCAACAGCGCATCCACACTTGCGGGCAAGTCCGGCAAGCCGCTCAAGAAGGCAGATGAGCTTTCCAATCACATTCGGGAAGTGCTGCAGGAAGCGATTAAGTCCGGAGGTTCTTCCCTGAAGGATCACCGGCAAGCTGATGGATCTCTCGGGTACTTCCAGCACAACTTTTCGGTCTACGATCGTGAAGGACAAGCCTGCCGAACGCCGAAGTGTTCTGGCGTTATTGAACGCAAGGTTCAGAACGGGCGCTCAACCTTCTTCTGCCCTAAGTGCCAGAAATAATTATGCGAGCTGATATGTCACGCTTGAGGGAATTGCATTCCCTTGAGCAACTGTCTAGGACACAGGCATAATATTTAAGAAGCGAGTGATGAGAAAAGGATAGCCCTATGAAAATCGGTGTAGTTGGTGTTGGCGCGGTTGGAAGTACTGCTGCTTATGCCATGGCCATAAACGGTGTGGGCAACGAAATCGTTCTCGTCGATTACAACCCAAAACTCGCCATTGCTCAGGCAGAAGACATTCTTCACGCGACCCCATTCGCACGCCCGATGAGCATTATCGGTGGTGATTACAGCGACCTGAAAGATGCGGCCGTTGTTGTGATTGCAGCTGGCGTGAACCAGCAGCCGGGAGAGACCCGTATTGAGCTGCTGGCGCGAAACGCAGGTGTGTTTGCAAGCGTTATTCCGGAAGTGCTGAAGTACGCACCAAACGCGATCCTGATTATTGCGACCAACCCCGTTGATATCATGACCCAGGTTGCGACCGAGATCTCCGGTCTGCCACGCAATCGCGTGATTGGGTCTGGTACTATTCTGGATACAGCGCGCTTCCGTACGCTGCTGGGTAAGCATCTGGGCATTACGCCAACATCTGTGCATGCGGACGTTCTTGGTGAACATGGCGACAGTGAAGTGTTGGTGTGGTCTGGCGCGAAGGCTGGTAACACGCCGCTGTTTACGTTCGCAGAGCAGATCAACAAGCCAATCACACAGGAAGTGCGTGAGCGCATTGATCATGGCGTTCGCTACGCGGCTTACTCCATCATCGAAGGCAAAGGCGCGACCAACTACGGTATTGGCTCCGGCCTCTCCCGCATTGTGAAAGCCATCCTGACCAATGAGCACGCTGTCATCAGTCTTTCTATCGTCAATGAAGAGATTGTCGGCGTGAAGGATACGGCTCTTTCTGTACCACGCGTGCTGGGAGCTGATGGCATTGAAGCGACGCTGTTCCCAAGTCTGGATGAAGTGGAGCGCAGTCAGTTGCAAGCTTCCGCAGTTGCGCTGGAAACAGCTGCAAAAGAAGTGCTTTCCAAGCACCTGAAATAACGAAGGTCCCGCAAAAGCATAATTTCGGCAGTTTTATTAGGCTTTTGCGGAATTTTCTTATTCCTACCTTGGCAAATTCCTGTTTTTCACCTATGCCACAGACCTAGTTTCTGATGCACAAGCGCATACAATCGCCAAGTTAGCTATTGGATTAGGTTTTTGCGCGTGTTTGTGCACTACTTGCAGCGCGGAGAGTATTGATGACACAGGCGGACATCGGCCTTGTAGGGCTGGGCGTCATGGGAGCTAATCTGGCTCTCAATATCGCAGACAATGGCTATAAGGTAGCGGTATTCAACCGTACTGCAGAGGGAACCCAGGCTTTCATGGAAAAGGCTGGTCACCTCAAGGATATGTTCATTCCATGCTACAGCACTGAAGAGCTGGTAGCGAACATCAAAGCCCCTCGTCCTATCATTCTGATGGTACCGGCAGGCGCACCTGTTGATCAGCAGATTTCTGTTCTGAAAGATCACCTGAAAGATGGTGATATCCTGATCGACGCAGGTAACAGCGACTTCCACGACAGCAACCGCCGCTACAAAGAACTGGCTGATACGCCATTCACCTTTGTTGGCATGGGCGTTTCCGGTGGTGCAGAAGGCGCTCGCTTTGGTCCTTCCATCATGGTTGGTGCTTCTGAAACCGCATATGCGCGCATTGAGCCGATCCTGAAAGCAATCTCAGCAAAGCACAATGATGAGCCTTGCGTTGCTCTGATGGGCCCAGAAGGTGCTGGCCACTTCGTAAAGACCCTGCACAACGGCATTGAATATGCTGACATGCAGATGATCGCCGAAGTGCACGAAGTGATGACCTCTACCCTAGGCCTGAGCATTCAGGAACAGGCAGAGATCTTCTCCAAATGGAACGAAGGCCCTCTGGCATCTTACCTCATCGAAATTACTGCAAACGTGATGGGTGTGGTTGACGAAGAGAGCGGCAAGCCAATTCTTGACGTTATTCTTGATACAGCTGGTCAGAAAGGTACTGGTCGCTGGTCTGCTGTTGAAGCGCACATGTTGGGTGTTCCTGCAACCGGTATTGATGCGGCTGTTGCTGCTCGTTGCCTTTCTTCTGCACGCGAACTACGCCAAGAAATTGCTGATATCTACCCGCAGTCGGATGCAATTCTGACTTGGGAAGAAAAGCAGGAAGGCATTGCAGCGTGTGAACGTGCGTTGATTGCTGGTAAGATTTCTGCTTACGCAGAAGGCTTTGCTGTACTAGCTGCAGGCGGCAAGGAAAACGGCTGGGATCTGCCGATGGGCGATATCGCTCGCATCTGGCGTCAGGGCTGCATTATCCGTTCTCGGTTCCTGGATGAGATTGCACAAGCGTACGATGAGAATCCTGAACTGAAGTCTCTATATCTGGCCCCTGCAATTATCGAACGCATGAAAGATGCAGTTCCAGGTCTGCGCGATGTGCTGAGCCTGTGCGTCACAAACGGTGTCCCAACACCTGCTCTTTCAGCAGCACTTGCTTCCTTCGATATGATCCGCCAGAAACGCACTGCTGCTTATGTTATTCAGGGTCAGCGCGACTTCTTTGGTCAGCATGGTTTTGAGCGTACAGACAAAGAAGGCTCCGGCTTCCATGGCCCATGGCCTGCAGGTGGTGCGTAAGCCCTAAACAACTTAGGCATGCTAGTTATTAACTAGGCTGTGCTATGCCTGATTGAAATTTATCGCAGAAACTGGCAGGACCGCATGTGTGGCCCTGCCCGTCCTTTAAAAGGCTGGCATGTAGTTGCTACAAACCGAGCCTTTACTAATCCCGGGAACTAGACGTGACTGCCAATTCACCCAACGGAGCTGAGATTTACCGCCGTCTCATTAAAGCGATTGAGAGCCGTGAACTGAAACCCGGCAGTCGCCTGCGGGAAGCTGAACTGGCAGAGAAATTCGGTGTGAGCCGCACCCCGATCCGCGAAGGCCTAAAGCGCCTTGAGGCGCAGGGGCTTGCTGTTCACGAGCCAAACCGCGGCATGGTTATTCCTAGTCTGGACCACAACCAGATCAGCGAACTTTACTATCTGCGTGAAGTGTTGGAAGGGACTGCTGGCCGCCTGGCTGCGCAGCATGCTTCGACGGCTGAGATCGAGATTCTGCAGGAGATGGTTGAGTCTGACATGCAGAACCTTGCGGATGCTGAGCGTCTGATCAAGACCAACCGTGAGTTCCACCGGCGTTTCTATCTTGCCTCACACAACCGCTATCTGGTTGAGCAGATCGATCATATGCGTTTGTCCCTGCTGCTGCTTGCAGGCACAACCCTGACGGATGATGATCGTCGGCGGTTGGCGATTGAGGAGCATGCTGAGATCGTGGATGCGATTTCCAAACGTGACTGTGACCGCGCTGACAAAGCTGCCCGCCACCACATTGCGGAGGCGCATAAGGCTCGCTTGAAGTTCTTCACTCAGTTGACCTGATCCAACCAAAAATTTGGTGATTTGGAGCGCGTTCTGCCATCAGAGCGCGCTTTTTGTTTAAGTGAGTCGGTATAAGTACCTAGAAAACCAGCCCAAATAAGCTTCACTTTTATTAGCCTGAGATATCACATAAGTTTCATATGAACATAGTAGATGTTCATATGAACAGCATATTTGCGGATTGAAGCAGACTTTGTGATGGAAACAACGCTCACTATCAGACAATCAGAGATCATTTCTCTCGTGCGATCCAGCGGTTTCGCAAGTGTCGACTCGTTGTCCGACCAGTTTGCCGTCACCACTCAGACCATTCGCCGAGACATCAATCGGTTGAGTGAACTAGGGCTTTTGAGGCGAGTACACGGTGGTGTGGAAGTTCCTGCCAATCGGGGCAACATCACCTACAAAGCCAGGAAGATCCTCAATCTAGAGGCCAAGAACGCAATTGCGCATTCCGTTGCTGAGTACATCGGTGACGGCGCAACGCTTGCATTCTCCATCGGCACGACTCCGGAGATTGTTGCAGAAGCACTTGAGACCCATGAAGGGCTGAAGGTCTTCACTAACAACATGAACGTTGCCATTGCCGCTCTTCGGAATACCTCCAGTGAAGTGACAATTGCTGGCGGACGGTTGCGGCATGGGGATCTGGACGTTCTTGGTTCCAGTGCAGAAGGCTTTTTCAGGAGCTACAAATTCGACATCGGCATCTTTGGTGTTGCTGGCGTGGATAGTGACGGAACGCTTCTGGACTTCAACGAGGATGAAGCTGCTGCACGTCAGGCTATTTTGGCAAACTGTCGCCAGTCATTCCTTGTTCTGGACCATTCCAAGTTTGGCCGTCTCGCCCACGTGCGTGCGGGTTTCCTGAGTGATGTCACCCGGATCTTCTGCGAGGAGACGCCGCCAGCTTCAATCCTTTCAATAATTGAGAAGTCATCTGCAGAACTCGTTATCTGCAAACAGGAGCCACCTCTATGAGCAGCCTGCACCATCCAGCTCGCCTTGAACTTACGAACCTGACCAAGTCATGGGGCGATACAACGGCAGTCAACAACGTGAACCTGTCGGTGGAAGGTGGAAGCTTTACGGTTCTTTTGGGGCCCAGTGGATGCGGTAAGTCCACAACGTTGCGCTTGATTGCCGGGTTGGAAGAGGCAACTTCCGGGCAAATCATTATTGGCGGGAGAGATGTGACTTATCACTCTCCCGCCCAGCGCGACATTTCCATGGTGTTCCAGAACTATGCGCTCTTTCCGCATATCTCTGTTGCCGAGAACATTCTGTTTGGCCTGAAGGTGCGCAAGGTTGGCAGAGCGGAGCGGGATGAACGGTTGAAGAATGCAGCTGATCTTCTCGGTATCTCTCAATTGCTGGACCGGAAACCATCACAATTGTCAGGAGGGCAGCAGCAACGTGTGGCTCTTGGGCGTGCCATCGTCTCACAAAAACCGGTTTGCCTGATGGATGAGCCGCTTTCTAACCTTGATGCCAAGCTTCGTCAGGAGATGCGTGTTGAGCTGCGTGCTCTACAGCAGCAACTTGGTCTGACAATGGTTTACGTAACCCACGATCAGACCGAGGCTATCACCATGGCAGATCAGGTGTTGCTGATGAACAAGGGCGAAGTTGAGCAGGTCGCAACACCGAAGGTGATTTATGAGCGACCAGCCAGCGTGTTCACAGCACGCTTTATCGGAACACCGCCCATGAACATCGTTGAGCTGGATAAGGTTCGTGCGGTGACGCCAGAGACCGCCCAGTCCTTGTTGCCTGAAGCGCCAGAAGGTTGCCTGCTGGGCCTGCGGCCAGAGGACATCAGATTAACTGGTGAAAACGGTATTCCTGCTCAGGTTGTGAGCCTTGAATACATGGGAGCGGATACGCTGGCGAATTGCTCAGTCGGCGGTGAAAAGCTGCTTGTACGCGTGAAGGGCAGCACTGAGTTAAAACCGGGCCAGAATATTGGATTGGCCTGGGACGAAGAAATTCCTGCAAGTTTTCAGAGAGATACCGGCAAGCGCCGGGAAGAATTCAAGCCGGTCGAGGTGCAATTCGAGCCGGCTTGAAAAACGCGCATCAGCGCATTGGAGTGCCCCAAAAACTAGGGCAATTTGAGGATATAAACCTATGAAATCCATTTTCAAGTCTTTAGGTCTGGCAGCTTCTGCCGCTGCTCTATCCCTTGGTACTGCGATCAGCGCTCATGCGGTTGATCTGCAGTTTTATTTCCCTGTAGCTGTTGGCGGTAAAGCCGCTCAAACCATTGAAGAGCTGACTGCAGAGTACGCAGCTGCAAATCCTGATGTGAACATTGATGCGGTTTATGCCGGTTCCTATCAGGACACCGTTTCCAAAGCGCTGACTGCAGCTCGCGGCGGCAATCCTCCGCAGCTCTCCGTGATCCTGTCAGTCGATATGTTCACTCTGATCGATGAAGACGTGATTATTGCATTTGACGAGATCGCCAACACCGAAGAAGACAAAAAGTGGCTGAACAGCTTCTATCCTGCCTTCATGGAGAACTCTCAGACTGGTGGTAAGACCTACGGCATTCCTTTCCAACGCTCCACTCCAGTTCTGTACTGGAACAAGGAAGCATTCAAGGCTGCTGGTCTGGATCCAGAAAAAGCACCTGCAACATGGGAAGAAATGGTTTCCATGGGCCAGAAGCTTGTCAAGAAAGATGCATCCGGCAACGTGACCCAGTGGGGTGTGCGTATTCCGTCCTCAGGCTTCCCATACTGGCTGTTCCAGGGACTGACCACCGAGAACGACGTTATTCTGGCAAACTCTGACGGCAACAAGACCAACTTCGACGATCCGAAGGTTGTTGAAGCACTTCAGTACCTTGTCGATCTCTCCGCCAAACATGGCGTGATGGCTCCGGGTATCATTGAATGGGGTGCAACGCCAAAGGCCTTCTTCGAAGGTAACACCGCGATGATGTGGACCTCTACTGGCAACCTAACCAACGTGCGCAACAACGCTCCGTTCGACTTCGGCGTTGCCATGCTGCCAGCAAACAAACGTCGTGGTGCTCCTACCGGTGGCGGTAACTTCTACATCTTCAAAGACTCCAGCGATGAGCAGAAGAAAGCCTCTGTAGACTTCGTAAAGTGGATCACCGCTCCAAAACAGGCTGCAAAATGGTCCATGGCGACTGGTTATGTTGCTCCGTCTCCAGCAGCCTGGGAAACTGATGAGATGAAGGCTTATGCTGCTGACTTCCCACCAGCACTGGTTGCTCGTGAGCAGCTGAAGCATGCGGTTGCTGAGCTTTCCACCTACCAGAACCAGCGCGTAACCCGCGTGTTCAACGATGCTCTGCATGCTGCAATCACCGGTAAGAAAACACCGGAAGACGCTCTGAAGGGTGCACAAGCTGAAGCAGACCGTATTCTTTCCGAATATCGCTAAGCTCTTTTGATTTCTCGTGATCCAGCGAGGCGCAGCTGTTTTGTGCCTCGCTCCAGCATTTTTCAAGAGGTTGCCAGATGACCAAACGTATGCAGTGGATTTACGCGTGGCTGTTGCTCACTCCAGCAATGGTTATGTTGTTCGCGTTTACCCACTTCCCGGCCATCACCACCATCATCAATAGCTTCTTCTCCACTCCACGTGGGCGCAGGCCAGCCAAGTTCGTCGGATTGCGGAACTATGAAGAGCTGATGGCAGATCCAATCTTCTGGAAAGTGCTGGTCAATAACCTTTGGTATGCGATGGCAACCATTCCCGCATCCATCGGTATCTCGTTGCTTATGGCTATCTGGGTGAATGACAAGCTTAAGGGGCGCAGCCTTGTACGTATGTCATTTTTTGCACCAACGGTGTTGCCGTTGATTGCAGTGGCGAACATCTGGCTATTTTTCTACACGCCGGGCTTTGGCCTGATTGATCAGATCCGGATGGGTGTCTTTGGACTTCCGGAAAATTCCTGGCTGGGCCAACAGGAAACCGTGCTGATCTGCATGATGGTGGTGACTATCTGGAAGGAAGCCGGATTCTTCATGATCTTCTATCTGGCAGCTCTTCAGGCCATTCCACCTTCCTACAAAGAAGCCGCTGATATTGAAGGGGCAAGCCGCTGGACGTTCTTCTGGAAGATCACATGGCCACTGCTCATGCCAACAACTTTGTTCGTATCTATCAATGCTGTTATTAACTCCTTCAGATTGGTGGATCACATCTTCACCATGACGGGCGGTGGGCCAGATAACGCCTCGTCTTTGCTGCTCTTTTATATTTACGAGGTGGCCTTCAAATACTGGCAGACCTCTTACGCTGCCACGCTAACCGTTGTGATGCTGGCTCTACTCTCGATCATCGCGATCGGCCAATTCTTCTTCATGGATCGTCGGGTGCATTACAGATGAGTGACTTATCTCTTTCCAAAACAGTTGAAGCTGCTCCTCCACGCCAGTTCGATTTTGACTGTGCGCTCAACACGTTCGGAGCCTGGACGCTCGCGATCTTGTGGGCCTTGCCTTTGCTGTACGCGATCTGGACGGCGTTTCACCCAGCAGCTTATGAGGCCAACTTTGAGCTGTTTGCTCCGCTTACTCTGGAGAACTTCACCAAGGCATGGTCAGCAGCACCGTTTGCTCAGTATTTCCTCAACACGACCATGCTGGTGACGCTCATTCTGATTGCTCAGTTCGTACTCTGTACTTTGGCAGCCTATGCCTTTGCTCGCTTTGAGTTTCCAGGATCCAACATTCTGTTCACACTTGTGCTTTTACAGCTACTGGTGATGCCGGACATTCTGATCGTCGAGAACTACAAGATGATCAGAAACCTTGGCCTGATAGACACCATTGTAGCGATTGGCCTGCCGTACATGGCATCCGGTTTTGGGATTTTCCTTTTGCGGCAGACGTTTAAGACCATTCCTCGAGAGCTGGATGAAGCCGCTCGAGTGGAGGGTGCTGGTCCACTACTGGTTCTCTGGAAGGTATATGTGCCGCTGGCAATCCCGACCTACCTTGCTTACGGGCTTGTTTCTGTCAGCCACCACTGGAACAATTTCCTATGGCCGCTGATCATCACGAACTCCGTTGAGACGCGGCCGGTGACTGTTGGGCTCTCAATATTTGCAGCAGTGGATGGTGGTGTGGAATGGAGCGTGATCAATGCGGCAACGCTGATGACGTCTGGCCCGCTGCTCATCGCTTTCTTGCTGTTTCAAAGACAATTTGTGCAGAGCTTTATGCGTGCGGGGATTAAGTAGGGAATTAGTAATTCCTACCCTTCAAATTTGATTGAAATAGGTGACCTTCGAGGAGGTTCACGACAGTTTTTTGAGGGGAATAGATGAGACTTGTCGCGATTACAGCCAGTATTCTTGCAGTATTACTCGGAATATCCGGATGCGCTGTGGTTTCAGTAGGCGGTGCTGCCGTGTCTGTTGCATCGACAGCAGTCACAACAACTGCAAAGGTTGGGACAAGTGTCGTAGGAGGAGCGGTTGATCTTGCTATTCCCGACGATAACGAAGATGACGATGAATAATCCTATTACTTCAATAGGATAGATTGTTATTGAAGATTATTCTACGGTAACGGACTGATTACTCGCCAAAACCACGCCGATCGCGCGGTGTAGCTCATTCATCTGATCTTCATCCAGAACTTCAACGAGTTCATCGCGCGTTTCTGCATCCAGTTGTTCGAGAGTAAATTGCTCAGCCGGAAGCTCGACCAAAGGCTCTGCACTTGCAGAAACTGGCAGGATTGCGCCATCCAGACGCTCTGCTTTGACGCGAGCATCTTCTAAAATGACGTGCACAAGGCCACGGCGGTCATCCGGAAGATTAACCTCAGCAACAATCGCGTTTACTGTATCGCGGTCTCCGAGCAGCAAGACTGGTGGCTTGGACGTCGCAGAATTGGTCATGGACAGGGCAGTGAGCAACGCGCCCAAAAGCACTACTAGAAAATACGGCATATACTAGATTCTTACGGTCGAAACGTTAGTTCAAGCTCAGATTATACAAGACAGAAGTATGAAGTAATAACCGCTCGAACTGGTTCATTTCTTTATATTCTTCCAATGTCTTACGCGCTAGTGCAGGATCATCCGTGATAATTCCGTCTACGCCCATGGAGATGTAGCGTAACATGGTAGACGGATTGTTAACCGTCCAAACAAAAACCTGCTTATCGGTCTCTTGTGTTCTTCTGATGAAGTTCAAAGAGGCGGAAGCGGAGGAGACGGCTACGAAGTTTCCTTTGAGTTCGGAGAAATTGCCGATAGATGTGGCAGTAAGAAGGCCGATGTTCCAGTTTGGCTCAATTTTTCGCATTCTGGTGAGGGCTGGGCGGTCTAGCGACATGATTGCTATGTCGTTTTCCATGTTCGCTTCTGTGACTATGCGCGCGACCTCGTTTTCGAGGTTTTCGTTGCGGCTGCGGGGATAATATTTGAACTCAATGAGGAGAGTTGCCTTTCCCTTCACAAGCTCAAGAGCCTCACGGAGCGTTGGAACGCGCTCGCCCTGGAACTCCATATCGAACCATCCGCCCACATCGAGTGACTGGATTTCCTCCAGTGTCAGATCCCAGGGGCTGGCTGGGTTACTGATAAGGCGCATGAAATCGCTGTCGTGGGCAATGACCACGGAACCGTCTGCAGTCTCCTGAACGTCTACCTCAATCCAGTCAGCTTTATCTTCCAGCGCTCGCTCAATGGCCGCTATGGTATTTTCGGGAGCATGAGAGGAGGCACCACGATGGGCGATGATCAGGACGTCTTTTTGTGGCAGGTCGGCTGAGACCCAATAAGTTCCCGTCAGCACTACAATGGTTCCAACCACGCCAATAAGAGCAGCGAGGCGCAGAGGTGTCAGTGGGTTAGCCCACTTGCTCTCCAGCTTTGGTGTGTGCGGAACCTCGGAGAACGTATGCCCTTTGCCATCAGCCACAAACAAAGCTGCCTTGAAAAGCAACGCCATAGTGCCAGACATCACGCCGCTGATCAGCGTATTTCCGACGAACAAGAGCACAACGAGGCTGCCCAAGATTGCGGCTAGTGTCTCAGGAGAGCTCTCGCCAAAAGAAATGGCGTAAGAGCCAACAAGTTCCAGAGAGATCAGGAACAGCGCATGGATGGCGATATCGATCAGCAACCAAAGAGAAACTGCACCTGCAAAAACCGGGCGAAGGCCACGTGAAAGGAAGCGAGCTCGTGCAAAGGCAGAGCCGACAGGATGATCTCTCAGCACTACCAATGGCAAAGACAAGCCCCAGACGAGGATTGCATAGAGTGGCATAACTATAACCAGAGCTACGCCAATTCCTATGAAGAAGGCAGCCATCCAGAACTCAACGGGTTGAAACTGGAGGTAATAGTTGATGTCGTGCTCTTGCAGAAAGATCAGCACGCTCAAGGCGATAATAGCCAGCCCCGGAACCATGGCCATCACCAATCGCTGTGTCAGCCGCCATGTAAACATGCCGAGACGCGGGAACATGCTGAGTGTTGAGAACAGAGCATAACGTGCTGCTGGGAAAGCGCTTTCCTGTCTGTCCAACACTGCAAGCATGGCCACCTGCTCCAGCAGCGCCATGGCAATGAAGACCACAACAAAAACGAAGGCACCGAACAGGCCTACCGGTGACAGAAAGAAGGAAGCGATCTCATAGTCAGCCAGAACCGCGTTGCCTGACAGGCCGATAACGAAGTTACCGAGACCAGCCACGATAGGTGTGATTGCAACTGCGCCCAGGAAAACGAAGGCGTAGTGCACCAGCAGCAAACGGAACGCGTTTGCTTTCCAACCATGGAATATCAATTGTGCAAGCGTGTGTAATCGCGCCGCCATAGCCTGTTCTTATCGTTGTTGGTGCAGACAGACTGACTGATTAATGCCAATTTCCTGAAATGTACCTGAAGAAGGTTCCGTAAGAGCGTATGGCTGATACGAAGTCAAGATATGCCAAACAAACGGTAACAACTGAGCAGGGGATTCGCGTATTTTCCCAATATTATCCCATTTATTTATGCGAATGATTAGCAACTGCAAAAGTACAGAAAAGCTTTTAATGACAATAAGTTGCAACTGAAACTCATATTTAGAAAAAGTCTAAACTACTGAAAGTGCTTGCTTTTAAACTTGACAACAATAGTCAGGAATATGAAATAGCCGCAGTTTCTCGCGCTTTAGAGCGTGAATACGTTTGCTAACTGAATTCGTGCAGCCTGGATTTTCCATGCTTAGCGTGAGGCGAGTTCACTGCACATTTAAGGGGATTACAATGAGCTTTATCCGTGGCGCTTTGCTCGGCACTGTAGCACTCGGCAGCCTTTCCACCGTTGCTGTCGCTGCAACTCCTTCTGACGTTCTTGCAACCTACGGCGATATCGCCCAGGCAGCGTTCGAAGACTCTCTGACAACTGCAAAAACTCTGCAGGTCGCAATCGACAAGCTTGTCGCAGAGCCAACCGAAGACAATCTGAAGGCAGCACGCCGCGCATGGATTGCAGCTCGTAACCCATACCAGCAGACCGAAGTTTACCGTTTTGGTAACGCGATCGTTGATGACTGGGAAGGCAAGGTCAACGCTTGGCCGCTGGACGAAGGTCTGATCGACTACGTTGATGGCGCTTACGGCAATGAGTCCGAAGAGAATCCATACTACGCTGCAAACATCATCGCGAACGCGAAAGTGACTGTTGCTGGCGAAGAAATCGACGCAACCGAAATCACTCCTGCTCTGCTTGCTGATCAGCTTCAGGAAGCTGGTGAAGTGGAAGCAAACGTAGCAACCGGTTACCACGCAATTGAGTTCCTGCTGTGGGGACAAGATTTGAACGGAACGGGGAAAGGTGCTGGCAACCGTCCTGCTTCTGACTTCGACACTGCAAACTGCACCGGCGGCAACTGTGAGCGCCGCGTACAGTATCTTCAGGCAGCAACCACGCTACTTATCACCGATCTGGAAGAGATGGTGGCAGCATGGCAGGCTGACGGCGCAGCACGTAAAGATCTGGCTGATAAAGGCGAAGCTGCAGGCATCGCAACCATCCTGACCGGCATGGGTTCCCTGTCTTACGGCGAGCTGGCTGGTGAGCGTATGAAGCTTGGCCTGATGCTGAACGACCCTGAAGAAGAGCATGACTGCTTCTCTGACAACACCCACATGTCTCACTACAACGACGTGGTTGGCATCAACAACGTATTCCAGGGCAAGTACACCCGCGTTGATGGCACTGTTGTTGAAGGCGCTTCCCTTAAGGACCTGCTGGCAAAGGCAGATTCCGCAGTTTCCGCTGAGCTGGAAGGCAAGCTGAACGCATCTCTGGGTGCATTCACTGCTCTGAAAACCCGCGCAGAAACCACTGAAGCGTACGACCAGATGATCGGTGAAGGTAACACCGAAGGTAACGCTGTTGTTCAGGCAGCAGTTGACAGCCTGGTTGACCAGACCTCTTCTATCGAGCGCGCAGTTAAGGTTCTGAAGCTGGAACAGATTGCATTCGAAGGCTCCGACAGCCTCGACAATCCTTCTGCAGTATTCGAATAAGAAATCCGGTCCCGCATGAGGCATCTCATGCGGGACTTATTCCCTTTGAGCCTTCTTTTGCGTTGAAATGTGCGTTGGTTTGCGTGAATTAGCGTTTTTGCGAAGGCCTATGTAATACAGGCACCCGTTATGCCAGGAATGGTTCCAGCCACACTTCGCCGCCGTGCCGGAGTGATAGCCACTACCGCCGCCGCTTTTACCAGCATACTTATTCCCCCCGCTTCTGCTGTTGATCTGGACCAGCGAACCGACCTGAGCGCTGAAGACAAAGCGAAGGTCAGCCGGGTTCTGAAAGCGCCGACAGATTTCACCAAAGCTGAAAATTTTGAATTGATGCAGGCCGGGAAGTCGACGACCCAGAAGCCGCTCAATCGTGCTGTCTTTACTTTCCCAAGTGCCAATCTGCCTTTTGAGAAGCATCAGGACTTCCGTCTGGGGGAAAGCCTCTTCCAGAAGCTTTGGGTCTCTACCCCAAGTTCCACCCGTGCCTCTGACGGTCTTGGCCCGCTGTTTAACGCGCGCGCCTGCGAGAGCTGCCACCCGAAAGCCGGACGTGGCCGCCCACCGATTGATGACGAGCGCCCAGTTTCCATCTTCATGCGCCTTTCTGTTGCCCCTTCCACACCGGAAGAGCGGGCTCGGATTGAGAGCGGTGAAGTTCCTCTCCTTCCAGAACCAACCTATGGCGGCCAGTTGCAGAACTTTGGCGTGCCGGGTGTGCCTGGTGAAGGCGAGATGAAGATTACCTACGAAGAGATCAAAGTAGACCTCTCCGAAGGCGAAGTCGCTTACTTACGCAAGCCGACCTATACCATTGAGAACCTTGCTTACGGTCCGATGTCTGAGCATGCGTTGATTTCTGCCCGTGTTGCACCGCCGATGATTGGCCTTGGCCTGCTGGAAGCGATTGCAGAGACCGACATCACCTCTCAGGCTGATCCGGATGATTCAGACAATGACGGCATTTCCGGCCGTGTCAGTTGGGTGAACCCTGCTGATCCTGACAGCAAGATGATTGGCCGCTTTGGCTGGAAGGCGCTGAACGCGACCGTTCTATCCCAGTCTGCTGGCGCGTTTGCCGGTGATATTGGTATCTCAACACCTTATGACCTGCGTAACTACGGCGACTGCACCGAAGCGCAGACCGCTTGTTTTGAGCAGGCCCATGGCGAACAGGAGCACCTTGGTGTTTCCGAGGCCCCGGACCCGGTTCTGGACCTGGTTACATTCTACTCCCAGAACCTTGCGGTTCCAGCTCGCCGTGATGTGAGTGACGCGCAAGTGCTTGCTGGTAAGAAGGTATTTTATGAGGCGGGCTGTGCAAGCTGCCACACGCCAAAATACGTCACCAGCCGCACAGCAGAGAATCCAGAGCATCAGTTCCAGCTGATCTGGCCTTATACAGACCTGCTGTTGCACGATATGGGCGAAGGTTTGTCTGATGGTCGCCCAACAGGTTCCGCCAGTGGAAATGAATGGAAAACACCGCCGCTTTGGGGTATTGGACTGACTGAAACTGTCAATAATCACAGGTTCTTCCTGCACGATGGACGTGCACGCGGCTTGCTGGAAGCAGTGCTGTGGCACGGTGGTGAAGCGGAAGCTGCCAAAACCCGTGTGGTTGAAATGCCTGCTAAGGATCGAGCCAATTTGATCCGGTTCCTGGAGTCTCTTTGATGCAGTTTAAGCGCGCTGTCACTTTCAGCCTGGCCCTGGCCGCCGTTACCGCAGTATCTACCCCCTCTTTTGCGGCAGATGCTCCGGACTATGCTCAGTTCACACGCTCCAGCGTTGAACAGTACATCCGGCCAGCAGCCCAGCAGCTTGTCAGTGCGCTTACTGATCTTGAGAAAAGCACAGGCGACCTTTGCACCACACCCAATGCAGACAACTCTGCGGTCTTCAATGAAGCCTTCAGCAAATCCGTTGCTGCGCTGGCAGGTGTCGACTTTCTGAGATTTGGCCCGATGGCGCAGGACAATCTTGCTCAGCGCCTCGCCTTTTTGCCGGACAGCCGCGGTGTTGTGCGTCGGCAGATCAATAAAGTGGTCGCCAAGCAGGACCCAACGGTTCGTGAGCCTGCCGCGCTCTCCGTAAAAAGTGTTGCCTTGCAGGGCCTGACGGCTCTGGAGCGCATCTCCTACGCCAGCGATGGGTCTCTGACCCTTGGCACTGGTAAAGACGCAGAGTTCCTTTGTGACTATGCCGAGAGCATCAGCATCAATCTGGTGGGCGCCGGACTGGAGCTGGAAGCGGAATGGGCGTCTCCCGATGGGTTCTCTGAGGTTCTGCTGAACCCAAGCAAAGACGGCGGCGTGGTGCACACTCACAAAGAAGCTGCGGAGATGGTGTTCAACTCCATCACTACCGGCCTGATCGTCGACAAAGACCAGTACCTGCTTGTTGTGCTTGGCAAGACTGAGAAGAAAGCCAACCCGAAGAAGGCACCTTTTGCCCGCAGTGGCAATGCGGTGACCTATCTTTCTGCAAGCCTTGCTGGCCTGCAGGGCGCCTTGAATGCAGGCGGCTATGCCAAGGTTCTGGAAGATGAGCAGGACTGGGTGGACAGCTCGCTCAATTTTGAATTCTCCAATGCGCAGCGCGTGCTTGCCAACTTGCCGAAGCCGCTTCAGGACACAGGCAAAGAGCCTGAGGTTCGTGAGCAGCTGCGCTACCTGATCACCATCATCGATGGCATCAAGGTGGTGATGGCAGAAGATCTTGCTGGCTACCTTGGCCTTGCCGGAGGCTTCAATGCGCTTGATGGCGACTAAACCCCTTGCTCTGAGCCGACGGCAGTTTCTGACAGGCCTGGCAGCCTCTGGCGTTGCACTCAGCGCCAGCAGCTCTCTGGCCTTTGCCAGTGGTCTGCCATTTGCAGAAGCGGAAGACCTGCAGCTGTTTGCCAGTGCTCTGCGCACGCCAACCGGCAGTTACGCGCTGGCCGTGTTCAGTGAAGACGGTGAAATCCTCTATCAGACAGCGCTGCCGGATCGTGGTCATGCCATTTCCTTTGACCGCAACAGCATGCGCCTGCTCTCCTTTGCGCGTCGTCCCGAGAACTTTGCGGTGCTTGCGGATCTGACGGGTGCGCGGGAGCCTCTCGTGTTCACATCTCCCGAGGGTCGGCACTTTTACGGTCACGGCGTGTTCTCGCCTGACGGTCGCCTTGCTTATGCGCCCGAGAATGACTTTGAGAATGTGCGCGGTGTGATCGGCGTCTATGATCTTTCCGGAGACCAGCCAAAGCGGATTGGCGAGTTTGAGAGTTACGGCGTTGGCCCGCATGACTTGCTGATGTCACCCGATGGCTCCCAGCTTGTTGTTGCCAATGGCGGAATTGAAACCCACCCTGATAAGGGACGCGAGAAGCTCAATCTGGACAGCATGCAGCCGAACGTGGCGTTCATTGACACCGCGACCGGCGATCTGCTCGCCAAGCAGGCTTTGGGTTCGGATCTGCATCAGCTTTCTCTGCGCCACATGAGCTTTGACGGCAATGGCGACGTGTGGGTTGGCGGCCAGTTTCAGGGCGCCAAGGATGCAACACCTCCGCTGATGGTGCATCTGGGGCTCGACAAGGCAGCCACTGCACTGGAGATGCCTCTGGAGGTCACGCAGGGCCTGCAGAACTACGTTGGCAGCGTGGAGATGAACCGGACGGGCGACGTGATTGCCGCCTCCTGCCCGCGCGGCGGCAAGATCCTCTACTGGGATGTGGCGGAGCGTTCGTTCATTGGCTTCCACCAGGTTGCAGATGGCTGCGGTGTGGCTCCGCTGGACGAAGAAAGCTTTGCGATTACTGATGGAAATGGCGCCATCAGCTTTGGTGGAACCGACGATGACGTGGCCCAGATTATCAGCCAAAGCGCAGGCATCAGCTGGGATAACCACCTGACACCACTGGGTATCTTGCGGGAGGGATAGGTTCTCCCGCGCCTTTCCACATTTTCGAGGGTTGTTGTAATTGGCGCATTGCGGCGCGGCCTAGGATCGGGTAAAGACTACAGCACCTCAAGGGCCTTCACGCCCGATACAGGCACCCGTAGCTCAGTTGGATAGAGCGCTGCCCTCCGAAGGCAGAGGCCGCAGGTTCGAATCCTGCCGGGTGCACCATATTTTTCAATGAGTTAGCTGAACACTAAAAGTGGCCCATTCCGCAAAAATAAGCACATAGTAAGCACGCAGCTGCATCAGGTGTGGATACATCAGGCCCACCCTCACTCGCCATTTAAGTAAATTTCCCAAAGACGATGCATAAATTACAATTAACATATTGAAAATCGATCTGAACGTGCCTATCTCAACGTAATATTGATGGATAATTACATCTTCTATCTATTCAAATTTAGATATTAAGAGGAGTCGCTCATAAGTTTGTCGCCGTTCGATGTCGATTTTCTCAAGCCTAGCTGAGAAAACAGATACCACAGGCGGGGTACACCAAGGGCACTTAGCGCCTTAGGGCTATTCGAACAAAACCACAATCAAGAGTTTACTGACCAGCACAACCGCTGGGAGTGATCTTGCGTGCGTTTTGTGAGAAATAGTGCCTAGGCTTTTTTTATATTCGCTTTCTCCAAAATTCACGCTTCACACACAAATGAAGCGGAGAAAGTAATGCTTCAATCTACATTTTCTGGAATATCTAAAAAAGACTTCACAACTGTGGTGTTCAGGCAGGTTATGCTCTTCTATCGTTCCGATATGCTCGACCTAGAGCATGTACGTGAACTTTACGATGCCGAGTTTCCTAAAACAGCAAAAGCTCGTACGCGCAAGCGCTCCACCACATCAAGACGACGTACTGCGCGTCGTAGGTTACTTCCCCGAAAGTATTGCTTAGATGATCTGCTGACAGCTGACGAGGCAGGCAAGGTCCTCAATATAAGCCCCAAGACGCTTGCTAATTTAAGGTGTGCTGGTGGTGGTCCCGAGTTTCAAAAACTCACTAATCGGACAATCCGATATCGTTACGCCGACCTCCAAGCGTTCATCGAGCAAAACACTAAGCAAAACACATCTGAGTATGGCGGGATGGGACAATGAAACGCCTTCCAAAAAATTTCGAATCTCTCGCAGTTACTAGCTCCCGACAGAGGCAGCTTATGCGTGACACTAAGCAAAAAGGCATAATACTTCCAAAGTGCAGGAGAAGCGCTAGATGTTGCAGAGAACATTGCCACATTTGCCTGCGGCTATTCAGGATAAATCTGGTGAGGCAAGCAGGCATGCTAGGTCTTCATTGCGATGAGAAACATTGGCAGATGCTGACCTTGACCCCTAACGATCAGCCTATCCCCAAAGGGGAGCTATCCCAGACTAATCAGCAGAAGGAAGTTAAGAAGCACCTTAAAAGGCTTGAAAGACACCTTCCCAACGTTCTGGTTATTGGCGGTCTAGACATCGCTCTCAAATATGAAGGCAATGAGCCTATAGGTTGGCAACCGCATCTTCACCTCTTGATATATGGGATCAGCAGGCAAGCTTCCTTAAAAGCTCTCCGGGCAGCTTACCCCAAATCTGAGTATTCTCCAAAGCCTATACGGCATGAACACATTAAAGGTGGGTCTTTCTATGAGGCTCTCACCTACTGTTACAAGAGTCTTTACTTCCCTAGGGGAAGCGGAAGCCAAGTCCGTGAAGGGAAAAAGCGCGGTGGTCTTCCTAGGCAGTATGAACTGGAACTTCGAGCATACCTCGCCAAGTGGCCAATTGGTAAGCGCATGGTTCTTCGCTACGCGAAGTTTCATGGTCCTACCAATAAAACAAAACGGCGGCTTTTGCTCAAACCTCCATATGACAAGGAATTTGAGAAGCTGTCGTCACCACAACGAAAAAACTCAGCCAACAGATGCAACGTTGCTACGCACAAACGCATCAACAGGGCTGGTAGAGCAAAAGTCCGGGTTTGATTGTGGGTACACTACACAACCTCTTCTTTGCCCGAAACTCGAACATTACGACACAACAAATTCTGCCGCGACGCCGCGACAAGCGCGACATTTCCTACGGCAAACACGTACAGTCTTGAAGGGAACATTGCCATGACTAAGAAAGGCGCACATATTGAAATCCACCTTCTCGAACATCAGTCAACAAAAAATGACTGGGTCGGCATCGAATACGATAGGCGAGGTGGTAGAGATCGTGAATGGCATTTTATGAGATCTGAAGATTTTCATGACAAGAAAAAGTTGAACGCGCTCATTGCACAAAAAAGCATGATCGTTGGCGATCTCAGCCATGAAGAAATAGTTAGAATGCTCCCCAACGAGGTTGGAATGCTTCTCGAACAGCCTGGTTGGGCCGGGCCTACTAAAAGTCGAAAATTCGTATTGTTCGAAAACATTGTTAAAGAAGACCGCAAGCAATGCTACTTCTCTTCAAGACCGGCTGAAGCTCGAGGTCTCGGACTCGTTAGTGGGGATCTTGAACGTTGGACTTCTGAAGTCGCAACAAAAGCACTTGCATCATATCCTGCAACTATTGCGCTGCTCGCCAGCTTCGCTTCACCGCTACTGCCTTTGGCTAAAACAACCGAAGGTGCCGTGATTAACTTCGTTGCAGCGTCCTCAAGCGGAAAGACCTCAATAAACAAAGCAGCGTATTCAGTATGGGGAAATCCCAAACACCTGCCAAGCTGGGGAGGAACATTAGCTGCGATTACACAGACAGCTTCTGCTCATAATCAGTTGATTTGCCCGTTTGACGATGGAGAACTCTCCGATCCGGACCCTAAAAAAAGGAACTTGAAGCTACACTCATTCACACATATTTTGGCCGACGGGTGTCCCAAACAATATTCCAAAACCGTGAAAGCTGAGCATGAAAGTCCGCTGTTCACCTGCTTTGCTCTTTCATCCAATCCGATATCCATAGAGACAGCACTTAAAAATAGCCTTGAACGCACCGACGGTGATCGCGTTCGGTTCTTAGAGCTACCCGTACCTAACGGGGACAATGGAGGGATCTGGGCCATAGGGCCAGAGAGAAAAGTTAAGCGTAGAGGGGATATGAATGCCTGTGCGCAAAGATCGAAGTCTCTGGTTTCACACTCAGAACAAAATTTTGGAGTGGCAGGCAAAGCATACGTCAGTTGGATGGAGAAGAACTATGCTAGGCTTGAAGAACGTGTTTCTAAGCTCACAGGAGACTTCTTAAAGAAATACTATCCCAACCTTGGGGGAACCCGCCTTCGTATCGCTGAAAAGTTTGCACATATATATGCTGGCGGTATTTTTGCAGTTAACGCTGGGATCTTGCCTAAGCGCCCCATCAGCTTCGCTAATGCATGTCGTTATGCTATCGATGAAGTGTTTAGGACCGCTTTTTCACAACAGCTAAACTATAGTGCGGCACAAGACGCTTTGGGCGAATGGTTTGCAGATCCAGAAAAATTTCCAGAGTTCAAAAACAGGAAATCCCGAAAATTAAACAGTGAACAGGCACAAAAAGGTTTTTATGTACAAGAGGAGAATGCGATCTATGTTCGCCTTGACGTCTTAGAGACCTTCCTTGGTGGACTATTGGGAGAGGGAGACGTATCCCGTAAAGCCACTCGCGAACTACTCGAAGTGCTATCAGGCAAGGGTATATTCTGCAAACCTCCCAACGGGAATCTAACCAAAGATGTGCGCATTGGAACTCGCAATAAAAAAATCAAATTATTGAGGTTTGACTATTCTGCCTACGAGAAAATCGATTAGCTATTAGTAAAAAAGGCAGGCTAAAAAATTCCATTAGCTTGCAGCTACATCGTGTTGAACTTCAATAAATAATTGATTTAAAAAGATAAAATCTTGACATACGTACTTTTATCCACTACTATAGATAAGCGTTGAAGCAATTCAGCGCTTTCTTTTTGCGGGTATTCCAATAGCCCGCTTTGCCCTGAATGGCTCAATGGCAGGTTAAGCCTGCACCGACTTCCTTTCCCAAAATCTGGAGATATGAAGATGGCAGACGCAGCCAAACAGATACCCCATGCCGACTCTAACGATGTTCCAATCCTGATTGTGTTTCACAAAGAGGGCAAGGAGCCAGCTCGCGGATCGTGGTACCCCGCCGATGAGACGGATGCCGCACGTGCGGCTTGCCATGAGATGGAGCTGTTCTCGCTTGAGGTCAAAGGGCCGGAGCTGCAGGCTCTGGCGGAACAAGTGCCCAAAGGGCAGGTCTTTTCAAGCGGGAAGTTATTTATGCCTCGCATCAAGAAGAGTGTATACGAGGGGCTGTGCAATCTACTGCCAACAAAGGTAACCACACCTCAGCTGCATATAGTCGCTGGTAGCCAAGCTGAAGAAGCTGCCGAGAAAGCATCCCAAGGCGATGTAACAGTAGACGATGATAATGGCACCATTCCGAAAGATTGGTCAAAAACGGGAGTTGGCAGCCCTATTTTGGCGCGTGAACATGAAGAAGACTGCTGGTACCTTGCGATCATTTTGGAAAGCCTGGACGCCAACACCTTCAAGCTCAAATGGCGCGACTACCCAGACGAGCCCATTTTTACGCGGCAGATCTCGCAGCTTGGCACGCTGCATCCCAACGTTGATGTCAGTGAACTGGAATGGGAGTGGGAATAGCCATGACCAGTCTAAGCGAACGTATTAGGCAGCTCAACGACGCTTTCCGCTGTTCATTGCATGGCGGGCAGGTTGTATTGACGCAAGGCGTGCTTAGCTTGCCCGCTGAGGGCCAATCAGCCCTTCTTGAGGGCGTACGGCGCTTTAATTCGTTCAACGCTGACAACAACCTTTATAACGAGCATGATTTCGGCAACCTGAAGCACGCGGGCGTCACCTACTTTTGGAAGATCGACTACTACGACCAAGATTTACAGTTCGGTTCACCCGATGCAGCAGACCCAAATGTAACCAAACGCGTGATGACCCTGATGCGAGCAGATGAATACTAAGAACAAATCAAGATCAAACTTAACCCAGTCACTGCGATTTGCTGACTGGGTTTTCTGTTACACCTTTCCGTTGGTGTCGTAGATTTACTGCCAACCGAAAACTTCACCAGCTCAAGAGTACTGACGACAAACTCGGTTCCCTTAAGCTACATACAGTCAAAGAACAGCTATCTAGTACGTGAATGCTTGATCAGCCTGCACATCAGAGGGTACTACCGTAAGGCAAACGCATGCCCGCCTTGCTGCCTTAGCATACGCTTAAGTTCTTACTCACTTTTCCTATGCCTGCCACAGATCAGCTTGTTGTTGTGCGGGCATTGCTGCCCTTCGCTGCACTGCAAGAGCTCAGTGGAGTGAGTATCGGTTACCAGCGTCGAGGGCCACAAGCGGACATTCGGGCGGTTCCATTATGAGTTGCATCGGATCGTCAAGAGATAGGTGCCCTCCATCAAGGCCCCAAAAGACCTAATCACAAACTGCTACAAAGCTTGATGGGGGAGCCTGTGAGCCGGCGTGCTTATGCGCGACTGATCACACATTTTCGAATGCACGCCTACAGCAGCAAGAGGATAAGCCTCTAAAGTAATTTATGCCTGCTAACAACTAGCACCTCAACACGTCAGAAAAGCTCTTTTCAAATTCAGGTAGACACGTATATCATATTATTGTATCCAATATCCAATCTATCAATCAATGTAGCGAGGTAGGAGTTGATATGACGGTTTGGACGGGTGTGTTTCCGGCGGTGACGACGAAGTTGACTGAAGTTGGGGCAGTGGACATTGAAGCCACGAAGGCGAGTATTGACCGGCTCATTAAAAATGGTGTTTCAGGCGTGATCGTCTTGCCGATGCTTGGCGAGAATGCTTCGATGAACATGGAAGAACGCGAAGCGATTATTCGCGGAGCTGTTGAAGTGGCGAATGGGCGCGTGCCTGTGCTTTCGGGCCTTGCTGAAGTTACGCTTGAAAATGCGAAAGCAAATGCTGCGCTCTATAAGAGCTTTGGCGCACAAGGGCTTATGGTGTTCCCGAGTCTTGGTTACAAGACCGATATTCGCGAGACTGCGGAGTGGTACAAAGGCATTGCCAACGCCTCTGATCTGCCGATCATGATTTACAACAACCCAATCGCCTATGGCGTGGATGTAGACATTGAAACGCTGAGACTGCTGAAGGATGTACCTGAGATTGTGTGTGTCAAAGAAGAGACTGGGGATGTGCGCCGCGTCACCGATCTTTATGTAGAGTTTGGCAATAGATTTAGCATTTTCTGCGGCGTTGATGACCTGATCGTAGAAAGTTCCGCACTCGGTGTAACCGGTTGGGTGTCTGGCATGACAAACGTCTGGCCTGCAGAAGCAGTCAAGCTGTTCAATCTCTGCAAATCTGGCAACTATGAAGAAGCACGCAAGCTCTATCATGTGCTCACACCATCATATCACCTGGATGTGCATGTGAAGCTGGTCCAGTACATCAAACTGGCAGAACATCTTGTCTATGGTGCGCCAGAGTGGACGCGTGCCCCTCGCCTGCCTTTGGTCGGAGAAGAGCGGGAATACGTGGTGAGCACAGTTCAGAAAGCTATTGAAGACTTGAAAGCACTCTAGTGTTTGAAGGAGTATTGGTTGCTGGACGCTCAGGTTCGGCAACCATAAGCTGTTTATAGATTGGGGAAATTATGATTGAGCACGTTACACTCAGTTTAAAGGAAGCATACGAGCTCAGTCTCTCGGTCTTACAAAGCAACGGCTTTAACGAGGACCATGCCCGAAGCATTGCAGATGTAATCTGTGCATGTCAGCTGGATGATTGTCATTCACACGGGCTGTATCGATTGTTAGTTTGTAGCAATACCATCAGAGCAGGTCACGTAAATGGTGAGGCAGGCGTTACTCTAACTGAGCCATCTCCAGCATCTGTTCGTGCTGATGCACAAGGTGGGTACTCGCTCGTTGCCTTTGAAAAAGCTCGCCCTTTGCTCATCCAGAAAGCCAAGCAGATGGGTATCGCAGCGCTTGCGATCAATAATTGTTATCACTTCTCGGCCCTTTGGCCGGAGGTTGAGAAGCTTTCTGAAGCCGGTCTGGTAGCGATGGCGATGGTGCCAAGCCATGCCTGGGTCGCACCCGCTGGCGGCTCCAAAGGGACAATGGGCACAAATCCAATTGCGTTCAGCTGGCCTCGTGCAGGCAAAAAGCCCTTCACATTTGACTTTGCAACCAGTGTTGTTGCACGCGGAGAGATTGAGCTGCACCGCAGAGAAGGACGGCCTTTGCCGGAAGGTGTGGCCATTGACAGCGCAGGCAACCCAACAACGGATCCGGATGCTGCACTGGATGGAGCTATGCTCACATTTGGTGGTTACAAAGGCTCTGCACTCTCCATCATGATTGAGTTACTTGCTGGTCCACTGATTGATGACCTGACAAGCATTGAGAGCCTGGAGTTTGACGGGGGCAAAGGCTCAACGCCATATCATGGTGAGCTGATCCTTGCGTTTGATCCCAACCTGCTATCTGGCGGCAGAATACAGGAAAACGATGCTCGCGCAGAAAGGCTGTTCTCGCAAATCGTTGATCAGGGGGCACGACTTCCATCACAGCGCAGATATGAAACCCGCGAGAAAAACTCAAAGAGAAACGCGGTGGAGATCCCGAAGGCTCTTCACGCAGATATTCTGAAACTGCTTGAACATGAGAACATGACCTAGGCCTCACAAGAAGCAATGAGGCCCTGTTCATTACAGAGCCTTTTGCTTCCTGCTTCAGTCAGCGCGATGAACTGCAACTTCAGCAAGCATGCCTTCTTTGGAATCCAGAATATGTTTCCGAAGCAGCTCGATTGCTTCGTCGACTTTTTTCTCTTCGATTAGCTTCAGAAGCTGACGGTGTTCATCCTCAGCCTTATCCATAGCACCATCAGCTTTGAGCTGAAGACGGATGTAGCGTTCAATCTGGCTATTGATTTGCTTGATGAACGCCAGAGATTGCTTGCGGCCTGCAGAGGCACACAAAGCCACGTGGTACTGGGTGTTCAGTGCCCCCCAGGCAGCCACATCTTTGGATTCGTAGGCGCTTTCCAGACTATTCAGAATCTCTCTTGCCGCAGCAAGATGCGGTTCCGTCATAGCCGGTATGGCAACCCTTAAGGTCTCAACTTCAATGAGTTCACGCAGATCATACATTTCTGCGATTTCATCAAGTGAGAGCTCAGTTACAATCGCGCCGCGATGGGCATGGAAAGCAACAAGGCCTTCTGCCTCAAGGCGCCGGAGCGCCTCCCTGACAGGCATGCGCGAGACTTCATATTCCTCGGCAATTTGCTCTTGGCGAATTTGATCGCCGTCCTGAAACTCACCGCTTAGGATCCTCTGGCGAATGTCAGCAGCAAGCGCATCTGGAACACTTTGTCGCTTAATAGACCGCTTCAATTCCATTTTCTGCCTCACACCTTCTCAAATCGCCTTATTGGATACTATGTTCCTGAATAGAGGTTCGCTCTATCAATTTCATCAGGTCATCGACTTCTATCAACAAGCCAAAGTGCTTCAGCCCTCCTGAAGCACCAGTCTGCGTATCAAACGATGCTGGCTGCCGTACTACGCAAATCTTTCAATTCCATATGGTTTTGGGTCGATCACGGGCTCTCGTTGTAAAACCAGATCCGCAATCAATCTGCCCGTTGTAGGGCCCTGTGTCAGTCCCAAATGGCCGTGGCCAAAGGCATAGTGTACGCACGGTGTCTTGGGAGATCGGCCAATTACTGGCAAACTGTCCGGTGTTGCTGACCGGTGCCCCATCCATTGATCGCCATTGTCGGTTTGCAAATCCGGAAGCATCTTCGCGGCCAATTTTGCCAGAGCACGGGAGCGTTCAAAGTTGGGCGGAGTTTTCAATCCTGCAAACTCAGCAGCTCCCCCAACGCGTAGTCCTTCTGCGATGGGTGTGACGGC
>NZ_DS996807.1:0-26045 GCF_000156235.1 Pseudovibrio sp. JE062 | reverse complement strand
GTGTGCTCAAGTGTAACTGCGGTTTCTCGGATAAACTCAATATTTTGGTCTTTCGCCCAGCTCAGAAAACGATCCATCAGCTGTTTGGGACTGCTTATGTGGGACCAGTCCGGCTCCAGTACGCCAAACTGTTTTCTTGGGCCAATGTCTGGCTCCAGCTCTCGGACCTCTCCTGAATTCAGCCTTTCAAACCGCACGCCATGCTGTGCCTTCAAATCCCAGGAAAACCTGTCTTTCTCAAATGAGCTCTCGTCGTTGTAAAGAACGAGGCATCCCTTGTTGTGGAGGTACTGATCATACTCAAGGTCCCGCAGAATAGGTGCGAAGTCTGTATAGGTGCGGTCATTTAGAGCTGCGAGCGCTGGCGCAATTTCCAAAACACGCTTTTTGCTGCTGGAGCGTTGGAACTCAAATAGCCAAGGAAGCATTGAGGGAACGTGTGTTGGTTTTAAAAACAGCGGGCCAAGTGGGTCCAAGAGAAGTTTGGGCATTTTGAAGAGCAAACCAGGAACGCCTGCGGGAACGCATTCTGTGACGGCAAAGCCTGCTGCATTGCCAAAGGACGCTTTGTCCCCTTCTGGTGTCGGATCTACAATCACGACTGTCTTTCCTGCCTGCGCCAAATAATAAGCGCAGGACAAACCAACAATGCCTGCACCGATAACAATCGTCCTGGTCATAGACCTCTCCTGAAAGGCAGTGGCATCAATACTTGCCTTGCCATTTTTTGTTTCCAATGCCAGTTTCGAGAATGGTGCATTGGTTGATATTTTGTTTTCAAGCAAGAAGTCCTGCCTGTCTGTTTCCCTCTAAAGCCGTGTAGAACCTGCAGTTTTCGTTGCTCTCCACCACCTTTGAAAAAGCCTCTCCCGTTGCCTTTTCCAAATCAGATATTGACAAACGATATTATTGGATCCAATCATATAATTTGTCAATAAGGCAATATCGACCTGACCCTCAGGCCGAGTTGTATTGGGAGGATGACAAATGAAAAAACTGATCCGGAACTCTTTTGCTCTTGTTGGAGCTGCGCTCATGGCTGCTTCAACGGCCCCTGCTCAGGCGGACGAGATTGACGATATCATTGGCAAAGGCACTTTAAGATGCGGCGTGATGTTGGACTTTCCACCCGCAGGTTTTCGTAACTCAAGCAACGAGCCTGATGGTTTTGATGTTCAGTACTGCAAAGACATGGCGAAAGCACTGGGAGTAGAAGCAGAGGTCGTTGAAACCCCTTCTCCGGAGCGTGTTCCTGCCCTTGTTTCCAAACGCGTGGATGTGATGATCGCATCGGCATCAAACACACTTGAGCGTGCTAAGACTGTCGCATTCACAATGCCTTATGTGGTGTACACCAATGTCGTCATTACTCAGAAAGACAGCGATATTGAGAGCTTTGAAGACCTTAAAGGGCGTTCCGTCGGTAACGTTGTTGGCACCACTCCGGAGCAATTCTTCCTAGAGCACTTTGAGAAGTGGGATGATTCAAACGGCAACTACACAGGCTTTGGGTCAGACGCTGAATCTTATCTGGCCGTCAGTCAAGGCAAGGTCGAAGCCATTATCGGATCCAGCGCTCAGGCAGCTGACCTGATTGCAAGCGGCAACTTCCCAAATCTGGAGATCCGCGCAGAAGCTCCGTTCACGGTTGATCTGGTTTCCATTGCAGTAAACAAAGACGATCACTCTTTGCTGCGTTGGGCCAATCTGTTTGTTTGGGAGCAACAGAAATCTGGCCGCTATGCAGAGCTTTACAAGCAGTACTTCCGCTCAGATGAAGTGCCGGCCCTGACCATTCCAAACACCTACTATTAATTTCAGCAACTGACTGGGCATCTTAGATGCCCAGCAACCAACAGGTGTTTCCATGTTTGGCTACAGTTTTCACTGGAGGACCGTTTGGCAGGAAATCCCTCAGCTTGCAGAGGGTGCAATTGTTACCTTGCAGATCGCTGTGTTCTCGATGCTAATCGGTATTACACTGGCTGTTTTGCTTGCAGTTGCACGCCGCAATGAGGGCTCCATAGCCAGCAGGTTGGCCTCTGTCTGGATCGAAGTTGCCAGAAACACGCCTTGCTTGCTTCAGATCTATCTCGCTTACTTCGGCCTCGGCGCTCTAGGGATAAACATATCCAGTTATGCAGCCGTCCTCGGCGCAATTGCATTTAACAATGCTGGATACCTTGCAGAGATCCTGAGGGGCGGTTTCAACTCCGTGCCGCAAACGCAATATGCAGCTGCGCGCTCCCTCGGCATGAACTCTTTTCGTGTCTACAGCTACGTCGTCTTGCCACAAGTGTTCCGCGTAACCTTCCGACCAATCATGAACCAGTCCATGTGGGCTCTTTTGAACACATCACTGGGTATGGTGATCGGCCTTAAGGAACTTACTGGAGCAACTCAATTTGCACAGTCCAGATCCTTCCGTACCTTCGAGTTCTTCCTCGTTGCTGCTGCCATGTACTACGTCATCGCCAAGATCATTCTGGGCCTTGCAGCGCTCGTGCAATGGCGTTTTCTTAAAGGAGGTCGCTGATGTCTGCTTACTCAGGCCTATCATGGTCAGACCTGCTTTTCCTGCTGGATGGCGCAGGTAAAACAATCCTGCTGACGGCACTTGCAACACTGTTTGGCACAGTACTCGGCATTGCCCTGGGTTGGCTGCGAGATTCCAGTCGTTTGGTTGGCTGGATCGTCGCTCCCTATGTAGATGTGACACGCAGCGTCCCGCTCATCATCCAGTTCGTGTTGTTCAACAGCTTCATCGCCATCGCCGGGTATCCACTTGACCCGTTATGGTCCGGTACAATTGTGCTCAGCTCCTACATGGGGGTCTTCACCTCAGAAGTTGTGCAGGCCGGGCTGCGAGCCGTCAGGCCAGAACTACGCCGCGCAGGCCGTTCCCTCGGCATGGGTTACTGGACCGAAATGCGATACGTCACGGCTCCCCTCGCATTACGCGTCGTCTTCCCGAGTTGGATCGGACTTGTAATCGGTCTGACCAAGGACAGCGCGCTTGTTGGTGTCATTGGCTACATCGAACTTCTTCGCGCCTCTCAAATCCTGATCAACAGAACCAATGAAGCGATCCTGATCCTGCTTGGCGCCGGTCTGTTCTACTTCATCATCTGCTACCCGATCTCACGATACAGCCAGACACTTGAAAGGAAACTGAAGCAATGATCGAGATAAAAAACCTGCAAAAGTCCTTTGGCCAGCATCATGTGATCAAGGGTATCGACCTGACCATCGACAAAGGCGAAGTCTTGTGTCTGATTGGTGGCTCCGGATCCGGAAAATCCACCATGCTTCAGTGTATTAATGGTCTGCATTCCATTGATGACGGCAAGGTCCTCGTCGACGAAATCAATGTGTTCGACAAAGCAACGGATCTGAACAAGCTTCGCGAAAAGATCGGCATCGTCTTTCAGCAATACAATGCCTTTCCGCATCTCAGCGCCATTGAAAACGTTGCTCTGTCTCCGCGCGTTGTCAAAGGCATGAAGCGCAAAGACACGTTGGATCTGGCAGCAAAGCATCTGGAGCATGTTGGGCTGGGTGACAAGCTGAACCATTACCCTAGTCAGCTTTCAGGTGGGCAACAACAGCGCCTTGCCATTGCCCGTGCTCTGGCGATGGAACCTGAGTACATGCTGTTTGATGAAGTTACATCAGCGCTTGACCCTGAGTTGGTTGGCGAAGTGTTGGACACCATGCGCATGCTGAAAGACGAAGGCATGACCATGATTATTGTCACGCATGAAATCCCATTTGCACGCGAAGCCAGTGACCGCGTGGCTTTCTTCGATCAAGGAAAAATCTGCGAAATTGGCGACGCCCGACAGGTCATCAATGACCCTCGTGAGTTGAGGACGCGGCAGTTCCTTGAACGTGTACTCCATTAGTCCAAGGGAGGTAACTTAAGATGCGTCACACATTCTCATGTATCGACGGTCACACCTGCGGCAACCCGTGCAGGGTTGTCACAGGAGGTGCCCCCGAGCTGAACGGTGAAAGCCTGGCAGACTTCCGCCAGGACTTTCTCCAAAACCATGACTGGGTGCGTCAAGGCCTGATGTTTGAGCCACGCGGGCATGATGTCATGTCAGGCGTCATCCTTTATCCACCCAAGCGATCTGATTGCGATATCGGATATCTCTTCATAGAGACCAGTGGTTGCTTGCCCATGTGCGGTCACGACACCATTGGCGCAACGACGTACGCCATTGAGGAAGGACTTGTTTCACCGTGCATCCCCGGCAAACTGGCAATAGAAACGCCTGCCGGACGCGTAGATGCTGAATACTCGGTGAAAGAAGGTCATGTTGAAGAAGTTCGCATCTTCAATGTTGCCTCCTATCTCCATGCCAGTGATCTGGTTGTTGAGGTAGAGGGTATTGGCCAACTCACCTTTGACGTCGCTTATGGTGGCAACTTTTATGCAATCATAGAGCCGCAAGAAAACTGGGCGGGACTTGATGCTCAATCACCCTCCGAACTCGTCGGACTGAGCCAAAAGGTCAGAAAGGCGATCCAGAAGGTAACTGAGCCAGTGCACCTTGAGGATCCAAGGATCAAGGGTGTCAGCCATGTTATGTGGTGTGATGCACCGCGCAATAAGCAAGCAGATGCACGCAACGCGGTCTTTTATGGCGACAAAGCCATCGACCGTTCCCCGTGCGGGACTGGATCCTCTGCACGTATGGCCCAACTGTTTGCACGCGGCACCCTCAAATGTGGTGATCACTTCGTGCATGAGAGCATCATCGGCACTCTGTACAATTGTAAAGTCGAACGAGTTGGCAAGATCGGCGAGATCCTCTGCATTTATCCAAGCATTGGCGGCTGGTCACGCATCACTGGCCACAACACCATCTACATCGATGATCGCGACCCATTCGCTCATGGGTTCCAACTCAGCTGATACCTACAGATATGGCGAGCTTGGAGTTGAAGAACCAAGCTCGCCAGACAAACGAGATTTTCATGAAACTGAATAATATGATTACGGTCGTGGGTGCCCACGCCGAAGGAGAAGTCGGGCGTGTTATCACAGGCGGCCTGCTCCCTCCCCCAGGCGCAACCATGCTTGATAAGCTCATCAATATGGAAAATGATATGGATTGGGTTCGGCAGATGCTGCTCTCTGATCCACGCGGTAGCGTAAACACCTCCGTAAACTACATCACACCACCATGTCATCGAGATGCCGACTTCGGTATGATCGTTATGGAGTCAGACTATTACGTTCATATGTCCGGCTCAAACCTCATTTGCACTGTAACAGCTGCACTTGAGACCGGCATGGTGCCGATGACTGAACCTTTCACGAAGGTGGTGGTTGATACCCCAGCAGGCCTCGTTCACGTGACAGCAGAATGTGTAGACGGCAAATGCCGACGCATCTCCTTCGACAACATCCCATCCTTTGTCATGCACCGCGATCGTATAATCGACGTGCCCGGTTTCGGCTCCAAGAGAGTTGATGTCTCCTACGGAGGCATGATCTATGTAATTGCAGAGGCAAGTGAGTTCGGGTTCTCACTAGACCCGTCTGAGTCACGGGATCTAGTTGAAATTGGTGAGATTCTGAAAAAAGCAGCAGCCGAGCAATTGCCTTCAGTTCATCCAGAAATTCCTGAAATCCATACGGTCAATCAGACACAATTCACTGGTCCTCTCGAGACAAAAGACGGCGTTAAAACCTCGAAGAATGCTGTAATCGTCTCCCCAGGACGCCTTGATCGTTGTCCATGTGGCACAGGCTCGTCAGCCCGATTGGCCTTGCTCCATGCAAGAGGCGAAATTGAAGTTGGCGAGAAGTTTGTCCATCGTTCCATTCTGGACACTGAATTTGAATGTCAGATTCTCGGCACAACGCAGGTTGGTCAATTAGATGCGGTCAAACCTCAAATTAAAGGCCGCGCGTGGCTCACCGGCATTTCACAGTATGGCGTGGATCCTGAAGACCCATTCCCAACTGGTTACCGGCTCGCCGATACATGGTTTAAATAAGCATTGGTTCGGGAACACCCGCAAATTTGAGATCTGCGGGTGTTTTTGCTTTAGCAGGCTAGAGCGCCTTCGTGGTCCACTCACCATCGACCAGTCGTAAAACACCAAGCGGATTTGCGTCTTTCAGCTCATCCGGCAGCAAGCTGTCTGGGGTGTTCTGGAAACACAATGGGCGTACAAAGCGATCAATTGCACGTTCACCAACAGACGTTGACTGCACATTGGTGCTTGATGGATACGGTCCGCCATGGGATATCCCGGCGCAGACTTCAACGCCAGTCCCAAAGCCATTGAAGACAATCCGTCCGACTTTGTTTTGCAGCGTGTTTGTCAGCTCTGCACTTGCTTTGACATCAGCCTCCTCAGCAAAAATTGAGCAAGTCAAATGGCCATGAAAACTTGCTGCAACCTTTTGCATCTCCTCATCATTCGCGCAAAGCACAAGCAAGGTCGAAGGCCCAAATATTTCTTCCTGCAACTGCGGATTTGCAAGATAGTCGGCTGCAGACACACTCATCAAAATCGCCTGTGCCTCATTGCCATTAACGCTTGGTGCCTGAGCAAGAACACGAACAGTCGAATCCTCTTGCCGCTGGCTATTACCTTCACGATAGCTTGCGCAGATTCCGGAGGTGAGCATGGTCTGCGGGCTTTGTTCGGCGATCAGACTTGCAGCCAACTCACAAAAGGAAGTGGCAGCATCACTCTGCTTGGCGACCAAAATTCCGGGATTTGTACAGAACTGCCCTGCACCCAGTGTCATTGCACCAACGAACATCTGGGCAATGGACTCACTCTTGTGTGCAAGGGCTTCATCCAACAAAAACACCGGATTGGTTGACCCAAGCTCACCGAAAAACGGAATTGGTTCAGGGCGCTGTACTGCAAGATCAAACAGGGCCCTGCCACCCGCAACAGAACCTGTGAAACCACCAGCTTTGATCCCAGGGTGCTGCACAAGCGCAGAACCAAGACTTCTGCCCGGACCATGAAGCAATGCAAACGTCCCTGCCGGCACGCCAGTTTCCTCAATTGCCGAGCGAATACAGTTCGCAACAAGTTCTGAGGTTCCCGGATGAGCAGAGTGTGCTTTCACAATTACCGGACATCCGGCAGCCAATGCAGAAGCCGTGTCTCCACCTGCTGCCGAAAACGCCAATGGAAAATTGCTTGCAGCAAACACAACAACTGGTCCAAGTGGAACTTGTGTAAGCCGGATGTCTGGTTTTGCCACTGGTTGGCGATCCGGATCCGCACTGTCAATGACTGGCCTCTGCCAATCTCCCCGCTTCAATAGTTTTGCAAACAAGCGCAATTGCCCAGTGGTCCGACCAAGTTCACCGCACAGGCGCATGTCTGGAAGGCCTGTTTCCAATCCGGCCCGTTCTACAATCTGATCTGCGGTACCCTCCATTGCACCAGCAATGGCTTCCAGAAAACCTGCTCGCTTTTCAGCAGAGATCTTCGAGTAAACAGCAAACGCATCTGTTGCAGCATCCACCGCCGCTTCAACATGCTCTGATGTCGCCTGAGAGAATGCCGTTGGAAGTTTCTCACTGGTCGCCGGGTTCTCCGCGTAAAAAGTTCCTGATTGTGTGCTGATGATCCACTCACCATTGATCAGGAGTTTGCCTGTCAGGTCCGCCATTATGCCTCCATATATAGCCAGGAAATGATTGAGGCATTTTATTCAGCAGCACTTGGGCAGACAAAAGGTGATAATTCTTATATAGATGAGTAAATACTCATCTATATACCTATCCAAATCCACGAGATCACCTTTGGCTTACCCATCTCTCAACAGTCTGCGGACATTTGAAGCTGCTGCCCGGCTTTTAAGCTTTAATAAGGCTGCACAAGAGTTGTGCATCAGCCCCTCAGCGGTTAGCCATCAGGTTCGCCAACTTGAACAGCAACTCAATACCAAGCTGTTCACCCGTATCGAAAGAGGTGTAACCCTTACGCCAATTGGTGAGTATTACTTCAGCAATGTACAGCAAGGGATCCAAATCCTTCTGCGAGCGACAGATGTAGTGATGGATCCAAAACGTAGCCGCACAATCAAGATGTCCGTTGTGCCATTTTTTGCAACAAGATGGCTGATGCCCCGGCTCGAGAGCTTTCAGTTGCGCTATCCGGATTGGGAACTGGCAATCCAGACCAGCACTCAAAAATCAGATTTCGAAACAGAAGATCTGGACCTCGTCATTCGCCGCGGAAAAGGCAGCTGGCCGGGTCTCACCTCCAAACTGATCTTGAGTGAAACACTCACACCAGTTTGTGCCCCTCAATTAAGCACAACCATCTCAAACCTTACTGATCTTGCCGCAGCGCCCCTTCTTTACAACACACAGGTCCCAACGGAGTGGGGTGAATTCTTCTCTCATCTTGGCGAACCCTTCAACGCTCCCACCGCACGCCTCGAATTTCAAAACAGCTCCCAAATCCTCGAAGCCTGCTCCACCGGCATTGGCGTCGCACTTATGGACCCAACACTCATTCAAGATGAACTAAAAACAAACCGCCTCTCTCAGCTTCTTGGCCTCACCGTGCCAAGCTTGCGAAATTACTATCTGGTCTACCCAGACAAACAACGAGAGAGAAAAGGACTGCGGGTTTTTCTGGATTGGATTGAGCAGAATTGAACTTGTAAGCAAGTGATAATTTTGCTCCGCAAGATATTTATAGCGGTCTCAGTAAACATGCACTTTCTACAATCAGCCGCTAACTGTATGAGGTCATGCTCAAGTTGCGGCCATACCTTAGCTGTTGTCGATCTTCATCTATTCTAATGTAAACTATGTTAACGCTGCCACGTGACAGGTTTGCTAAGAAGTCCGGGCCATAAGCGGACATTTGACTGGTGCTATCAAGGGTTGAGACAAACTCAGAGAGATGCTGCAGTGGTCTTTGCTTGCCGAACTCTTCTTGCTCCAATGATTGCGCGAGAATTAACTGGGACGCGAGCCTAAGAGACCCAAAGCTGCTATTGGTCCGCCGACTGTCAAAGGTATGCCGTGTACCTATAACGGTAAGCGTCTGGCGAAGGTGCTTTCCTTGTTCGATTACCCCGGACAAATTCACCACTTTCGTATAGTAAGGCCATATTGTACCATTTGATACCCCGGCCAACTCGGCGACCGGAAAAAGGATAGCGCGATGCTAAATGGTGCAATGCTCCTCTGGTTTTTGCTGACCGGTGCCAGCGTTGGTTTTGTCATCTGGGATTCGATCAGTAACGGTGTGACAAGCTGGGTCCAGCGAACAGCGTGGATTCTTGTGACGCTATATACCGGACCGATCGGCCTGTTTTTCTACCTTTTAACCTGTCGCCTACCGTTTCCCGGTGGCCATGACCAATATACTAGAGCGATCTGGAAGCAGGGCATCAACAGCGAAATGCACTGTGTGGCGGGGGATGCAACCGGGATTATTATCGCCGCGATCCTTGTTCATTTTCTGGCCCTTTCGAACGGGTGGGATATCGTGGTCGAATATTCCTTTGGCTTTATCTCCGGCCTGTTCATCTTTCAGGCGCTGATGATGATGCCGATGTTTGGGCGCTATGGTCGGGCGGTTCGAAAGACGTTCTTTGCGGAAACCGTGTCGATGAACATGGTGATGGCGGGAATGATCCCGACGATGGTGCTGCTGGCGGCGGCGTGGCCGGGATCGGAAAACCCTTTGACCCCCCAGTTTTGGTTCCGGATGAGCCTTGCAACCATCGTTGGTGCAATTGTTGCTTTTCCGATAAATCGGTGGCTGGTTGCCAATCACCTCAAGCACGGATGCATGACCCTTCCTGGCGCCGACGGTCCGGCACCGGGGCTTGGACATAGTGCGCACGAACATAACGCAATGGCGGCTGCACCCAACCACCAAACGATGAGCCATCACCGTATGGAAATGAACAGCCTGCCGGTTCGAACCGCAATCATCTGGATACTTGGTACATATGCGATCCTGATTATGGCACTTTGGGTGACGTCGAGATTTGCACCAATCAGGTTTTGAAAACTTGTTCAAAAAAGTGTCATGATCCGATGATGACGGGTGCTATTAAGTTAACTCTGGGACCGGTCCTGTATAGTAAGTTTTGAGTATGACTGGAAGCGTGCGGTGAAGGCGACCTCCCCACGATGGATCAGCCCTGTAACACTGGCTTTACAGCCGTTCGCTGCACAGCGGAAACTCGTGTAAGTGAGAGGCTGTTGCAAGCGATGAGGGCCATCACCGGCCTTTCGAACGCTTCTATCAAGGTTGAAGTCAGTTTCTAAATAATGCTACGAGCGGCCTTTGTCTCAGAATTTTTCATTTTGACGCAGTACGACTACTTAGGCGCAGTAATCCTAAAAGGTGGTAAGCTGGCATAAGTCCTTTTTCTTGCCATGTGCGCAGTCTCAGCACCAACAAGTGTCGTGACCGCTGAATGGAAAGCTTTGAAGCCTATCACTGACTTGAAGGATAGTGACAAAAACCTACTACAGCCGGTGGGAGACAGGTCAAAATGAAATTACTCAGCCCAGCTCAATTGGTGCCGCTCATATGCATGACAACCTTCTCAGGAAAAGTACTGCAGCCAGTGGAGTTCTCAAGGAATGTTGGCGCGGTCTCATTGTAGGTCTCGTCGCCTAAACGTTACTGGATGCCTGACTTACACTCTCTGGTCATTGCTGCAATCTGTGGGGAGTACGTTATTATCCAATAGTTACGAGAGAGATGATCAGCGTCAACATCGCCACTCCTTCATGAACTCTCCACTCAGTATGAATTAGATATAGAAATCAATAAGTATGCATAGTAAAAACGCCTAGGCGATTGATGGGGCGTACAGATTTAATATGCAGAATACTAAGGGCTTGTTGCAGTCAAAAACCATGGCGACTGTGGCTGGGTATATCGCGACCTATGCCAATTCCAGAGGTGTTCCTTTGCCGGAGATTCTGGGCAAACTGAATCTGGATCCCCTCATGCTGATGGTGCCTGATACGCGCCTGAATGAAGACGATTTCCCAAAGATCATGAACATGATGGCCGCGTCCCTTCCCGGCGAGGCGTTCTCGCTGGATCTGGCCAAGGTTCTGCCTTTCTCCGCGCTTGGTTTTGTGGGATCTGCGATCGAGTTTGCGCCGACCTTTCGCGAGGGGCTGGACGTTCTGGTGCGGTATAAGTTTGTGCTTTCGGAGCGGCTGTCGTTCAGTTTTGAAAGCTCAGAGACGCACACCCGCATTAAAATCTACCATCCGCTGGACGAGCTCGACAAAGGAGCCGCTGCCGAGTTGGCATGTGCGACCTGGTTCAGAATGGTGGAGGAGTTTTACGGCGTTGCCGAGCATGTTCAGCAAGTGGAGTTCATGCATGCGCCACAGCTTCCGATAGAGCTTTACGAAGACTACTTCAAAACCAAGGTTCTGTTTGAGCAGCCGAGTACAGGTTTTGTGCTCGCGAACGAAGCGTTGAACTACCCGAGCCGTTTGCCGTCCAAGCCGCTTTATGAGTATGCCCGCGCGCACCTTGACCGGATGCATCAAGAGCTGGGCAGGCCGGAGAACCCGTCCGAAGAGCTGCAGAAGATCTATGAGGCCATCTGTGAGAATGCCGCGCGTTCTGAATACAGTGCCCCTGCGCTGGCGGAGCGGTTGAATATGAGCTTGCGCAGTTTGCAGCGGATTGTCAGCGGCAATGGTGCTGAACTGCGGGAGATGCTGGAGAATGTGCGGCTGGCCAACGCCAAGCAGTTGCTCGAAAATCCGGATCATACGATCAGTAGCATCGCGCATATGCTTGGCTATTCTGATGAACGGGCCTTCCGCAGGTCGTTCAAACGCTGGATGGGTCAAACTCCGTCAGAGTTCCGCAAAACGGTACTGACGGAGCAAGCCTAGGCCTATGGTCAGAAGCGGATGGAGAGTCCGGCCTGACCTTCACCATGCACATCAACATCACTGCCGGTTGCCGCCTCTGCGCGAGCGAACCAGTTGGTGCGGGTTGAGATTTCCCCGCCCGCATTGAGGCCGATATACCCCCGCAGCGCTTCATCCCGTCCATCGAGATCAAACCCAATATCCTGTCCCAGCAAAGCGCCATTCAGGGTGTTGTCTCCGCGTGACAGGCGGCCTTCGAGCGCGACAAATCCTTCCACGAACAGCGGAGCGCTCTCAAAGGCGCGGACGGCCAGTCTAATGCGGCCTGTGAACTCGTGGATATCGCGGTCATCAACGCTCAGGTTGCCGTCTGATCCGCTCTCCGTAAAGCCATGGATAGTCCCTCCGGCATAGCGCAGGCTCACCGATGGCAGCAGGGTGTGCTGCAGAATGCTGAGCTCCGTGGCGTATGTCAGCTCCGGCAGAATGAACCAACTACCATAATCGGCTGAAGCGGTTTCTGTCCCTGTGGCCACCGTGTTGTTGGCGACAGAGCGGTCGCTGTCATACTCTGAATAACCACCGGAGAGGATGAAGCTCAGGGCGTGATTGTCAAACTGCTGCTGACCGTAAATCCCGCCAAAAACGGAGGTGATCTCGGTCTCCTGACTATCGTGACTGACCAACGTGCGCCCGATGGAAGTACCAACAAACGCCCCAAGATACTGCGTTTCCCTAAACTGCCCATCAAGGCCAACCAAAATGCCTCCATAACCGTGAGTGTTTTCCGTGGTTGCGCCGGTCCCTTTCCATCGGCTGCCACCACCAAAGCCGGAGAACCACAGACCGCGGGACTGCTCAGGAGCCTCTGCAGCAGGCACACCAGAGCCTGCCCGCTGGCGGGTAAGGCCGGAAAGCCGGGTGTTCACGCCCTCTGCGATGGAGTTGGTCAGGTCTACAAAGGCGTTGTCCACGGCAGCAAGGCCGCTGGTGTCGGCAACGGCAACCTGATTTCCGCTCACCGCATAAGCCGCGCCATTGGCCTCCACCGCCTCGGGCGTGCCGATAAAGGTGTTGGCGATGGAAAGGCCGTTCTCCACCGTCAGCGTATCCTCCGTGCCTGCCATGTCGATCGTTCCGATAATGACTGACCCGGGCGCAAGAACCAGATGCCCCGGCCCGCCGGCCTCAAACAGGATCGCCGCGTTGGCCGGGCTGTAAACATTGCGAATAAGACCGGAGTTGATGAGCGTTGCTGCTCCCGTTGCTTCATCCTGACTGAAGCGTACGGCGGCTTCCCAATCCCCGGTCAGACTGCCGGAGTTGATGATGGTGCCGTGGTCAAGCTCAATAGCAGAGCTTTCAGAAAAGATGGTGCCCGTGTTCACAAGGCGCTCCACATGGGTCGCCCGAATGCCGGTGCCCTCACTGGTGATTGTGCCAGAGTTGTAGACGCTTCGGCCATAGCCTGACCCATCCTCCCCATCCAACAGAAGACCATAACCACCCGTAGTGATCGTGCCCGTGTTGATGAAACTATCCAGCGACCAGATGTCAACGCCATTATCGAACTCACTGTTCAGCGAGCCGTGGTTGATAACGGTCTGACCGTCCCCTTCGATTTGAACAGCTTCCCGACCTGCAGAGATGTCACCTGAATTGTAAAAGTAGCCCAGATGCCGCGCGAAAAGCCCACGATCATAGGCTGAGATGCTACCAGAGTTGATAAAGCTATCCACACCAGCTGAATCCAACAGAAGAATACCATCATCGGTCAAACTGGTAATGGTTCCGGAGTTGGTAAAGCTTCCAATTTCTTCAGCCTGAACGCCGTCATCGCGCTCCGCCAATATGGTGCCGGAGTTGATCAGCTCCTCAATGCGACCCCGTGCAAGAATGCCCTCGTCCCCCCCATGAAGGGTGCCGGAGTTTTCGATGTAGCTAGCATCACCGGTATCAACAGCGTCCTCCATGCCATAAATGATTCCGGAGTTCTCAAGGTGCAGCGTGGCTTCCAGGTTGTTGATGGCATCGTACAAATTGTCTGTCGTCGAAATGCTGCCTGCGTTGATCACGGTTATGGTTGTCCAGTCGATGACGTGTGTGACCGCATGTGCGGTACCCACTTCAATGGAGGCCCCCGCTTGCACCTCCAGCGTGGTGCCATCAGCGATGGTCACCTGATCCACCACAGTTGGACTACCCACCACAATCGAACCATCATTGATAACCTCCCCGGCAAACAGAGAGTGAGGCAGAAGAAGAACCGGGAGGGCAAGCGACGTCCGGAAAAGGGAATTTGGTGTCATCAGGGCGTTCAATCTTTGTGTTGCAGCTGTTGGAGAGAACCACTCAAACCGAACGGTTCATCCCCAAAGGCCATAAAACACAAAGCCAGAACCCACCGGAAGGACACATGACGACAACATCCGGACACTCGACGCCAATGTTGTTTTTACGGTGTTTGTAATCGAACCTTATGGACGGAGCGGCTGATGCAATCTGCACGAACGACTGTCGTTAGCCACTCGGAGCATAAACTGGCAAGATGCAAACTTCAGGTAAGTGAGAGGCTGCTGCTAACCTCGGGCCTCAAGCCGACCTTCGGGTGGTTCCATCAGAGGTTGATATCGTGTGCAGGGAAGATGTCTTGAACTGCTTGTTGAGTATTTAGGTTTGCATGTATGACGTACAATGAAAATTTGTTGTTACTTAGCTCCACCTGAATAAATAACTACGTTCTTGATTACTTAGTTTCACGCAAAAAGGCAGCACTATTCCCATAACCGCCGAAGCAATTTGCTCATAGGGTTGAACATAGCCCCGGCGGTCATTGTTTTAGGTTTACAGAATGAAGTCTTCGACTGTGAGCATCTCAGAGTTGCTCACTACGATCTTCATGTCAGCTTGCGCATCGCCATCTATGTCGGCGAGGATGTGTTGGGTACCGGAGTAGCTTTTGGTCCAGACTGAGTACTCAGCAGCGCTGTCATCACTGAAGATGAAGGCCTGCTCACCAGCAGCATTGGTGTTGGCGTCAATCTGGCTGAAGTCAAAGATGTCTTCCCCACCTTCAAAGCCAATGATCAAGTCATGCCCGGTATCACTGTTACTATCAGCAACAGACGTGTACACAATGGTATCAGTCTCATCATCGTTCCGGATCATGATCGCATCTGAACCACCACCACCTTGCAGGGTGTCAGCACCTTTGCCACCTGTCAGAGTGTTCTCACCTTCATTGCCAATCAGAACATCATTCCCTGAACCGCCGGAAACATTCTCTACATCAGAAAACTTGGCTCGTCCGATCCAGATATCCTGAGTACCAGTACGAGAAAGATCGACCTTGATGTTTTCAGAGCCACTGTATGTAACGGTATCGCGACCGTCACCACCATCAATGACGTCATAACCGCTGCCCAGAATGATATAGTCATCCCCGGCATCACCATTAATCACGTCATTGCCGGCTCCACCTGTCAGGTTGTCATTCCCATCACCACCGTGAAGGGTATCGTTCCCGGCATCGCCGCGCAGAGTGTCATTACCACCAGCACCGGACAGCACATCATTGCCATCATTGCCAATCAGGTAGTTGGTTTGCTCATTTCCACTCAGATGATCATCACCAGCGCCACCTGCCAGATCTTCAATACCAGTGATGGTATCCAGGCCGTAATTGGTCTCCTGAGCTTCTGTTTTACTCAGATCAATATGAGCACCCTTGGAACCGTCAACTTTCAGGCTGTCTTTGCCCTCACCGCCACGGATGATGTCATTGCCTTCATCAAGGGTGATGACGTCACGGCCAGCCCCTGCATCAACGACATCGTCACCATCACCACCGTTCAGACGGTCATTACCGACATTCCCATCCAGCAAATCGTTGCCAGCACCACCATCAATGCTATCGTTGCCTTCACCGGCTTTCAGGATGTCATTCCCTTCTCTGCCATAAAGCCAGTCATGACCTGCGCCACTGATCAGGATGTTATCAGCATCATTTCCTCTAAGGCTGTCATTGCTTGCACCGGAGGTAATGTTCTCGACACCTGAGACCTCCAGGGTGCCAATTGTGGTTCCCTGTCTCCATGTCTTTGCAAGATCAACATTGATCCGGCGGTCATCTTTGACAATCAGATGATCAATGCCTTCCCCGCCGTGGATCGTTTCGTTACCACCGCTTAGAACAAGGGTATCATCGCCTTCTCCGCCATAGAGCTTGCTGTTGCCTGAGCCTGCTTCGAGGTAGTCATCACCATCTCCGCCACGAAGGATGTTTTGGCCTTCAAGGTCGATCAGAATGTCGTTTCCTGCTCCGCCATCAAGCTCATCATTACCTGCTTCGCCCTTCAGGGTATCAGCACCGTCCCCTCCGTGAAGAACATCATTGCCAGAGCCACCCTGCAGCACATCATTGTCAGCACCTCCATCAAGCGTATCATTACCAGATCCACCTTTCAGGGTATCAGCGCCATGCCCTGCACGGAGGATGTCGTCACCAGATCCACCTTCAAGCATGTCATTATCAGCGCCGCCATCAAGAGTGTCGTCTCCGGCTCCACCCATAAGCGTGTCACTTCCTGCTCCACCAAGAAGGATGTCATTGCCGATGCCACCATCCAGCATGTCAACGCCAGCGCCGCCATCCAGCCTGTCATGACCTTCCAGACCAATCAGAGTGTCGTTGCCACCATTTCCGATTAGGGTATTGTCTAGTTCACTACCGGTCAGCTGGTCATCACCAACGTTGCCTTCAAAGCCTTCAATGTTGCGCAGGTACTTCACACCATAGGAAGTTTCCAGACGAGAGGTACTGAGATCAACCGTCAGAGCCTCTTCTTCAGTTGCACGAACCAGATCAAACCCTTCTCCCCCATCGAGCAGGTCTCTACCTTTGCCCATGATGAGAATGTCATCACCATCTCCGGCATAGAGCAGATCATCACCGTCGCCATCCGACAGCTCATCATTGCCCGCACCACCATGAATAGTGTCGTTGCCAGCCCCACCACGCAGTTTATCGTTGCCGCCGTCGCCAATCAGAGTGTCATCACCGCCGCGGCCATCGATTTCATCATCACCATCCAAGCCGCGTAGATTGTTAGCCTCGTCAGTGCCAAAGAAGACATCATCATGCTTGCCGCCAGTGATATTTTCGATATTGGAGATCTTATCCATGCCGTAGCTGGTGTTTTGGATGCCAGTTTCAGCCAGATCGATCCGGGCGCCTTTTTTACCGCCGCCAATAGAAATACGGTCATTTCCAGCACCGCCATCAATAGTATCGTCCCCATCACCTAGGTAAACGCGGTCGTCACCGTCACCACCTTCAACCAGATCGTTCCCGGCCCCTTCAACCAAAGTGTCACTGCCAGAACCGCCGTACAGCTCATCATTGCCATAGGAACCGCTCAGATAGTCATCACCAGCTTCGCCTTTGATAACATCGTCGCCTCCGTTGCCACGAATGCGATTGTCCTTTTCATTGCCGCGCAAATAGTCACTGCCATGCCCTGCAGAAATATTTTCAATGCTGGAAATGGTATCGGTGCCAAACTCTGTTTGAATGGTGTTTTCTGTCAGATCCACATGAGAGTCCTGCCCCCCATCGAAGTAAATGATGTCGTTTCCGTCACCGCCTTGGATGACATCATCACCCGCATCGAGATAAAAACGATCATCTCCGGCCCCGCCATACAGCTTATCATTACCATTGCCACCCTTCAGGATGTCATTGCCACCGTTGCCGTAGAGCGTGTCATCTCCATCATTGCCTTCCAGCGTATTGGCAGCATCATTGCCAATGATCCGGTCATTGCCCGAACCACTATCAATGTTCTCAATGCTGATAAGGCGATCCTGACCAAAGGAAGAGGACAGACTTTCACGGTTCAGATCGATATCCATATCTGCACCACTATCGATGTGCAGCCAGTCAGAACCTTCCCCACCATCCATGGTGTCATTGCCAGCCTCAAGGTAGAAATGGTCATCCCCTTCAAGGCCAAACATCTTATCATTGCCAACCCCACCTAACAGATGGTTGTCTGCGTAGTTCCCAGTGATGTGATCATTCCCACGACCACCAACAGCATTCTCAATCACCGTACCAACAGCAATCGCGATGTTTTTATGCTTGGGACCGATGGATGAGGTGTAAGCCTCAGTCGCATCAGCTTGCGTCACACGCAGATCAATCCTGTTGTTGTATCGGCTGCCGGACATGTCCAACGTATCATTGCCACCACCATCAACGAGCGCATACGAGTTCTGGTCGGAGTACCGTGCCAGATTCACCATGCGGGTGTTGTCATGTCCTGAAAGATTAGTGTTCCAGCCATAAACGGTATCACCGAGGAACGCATTCTTGGTGCCAAACGTCTTTCCGTCATAGCTCTGATCGCCATACAGCTTATCAAGAGCCAGCAAATCAGCTGCCTTAAATGACTGAGGTACGGCATAAGAGCCATCATCCGTCGGATTCTGGTTCTGATCAAAATAAGACATGATGGAGTTTTGCCATGAATCATTCAAAAACGTAGCGTTCTTGTAAAAGTTGGCAGATCCGTTGTAATGCCCCTGATGCCCCAACCCCAGTGCATGGCCAATTTCATGAAGAACGGTTTGGGCAAAATACTTGTTTTCATCCCAAATACTGCCGTGTGACCCAGTCTCACTCAGATTAATGCGAGCGCTTTCATAGGTTTGCTTCCCATCCGCCATGCGCGCGTAGTTGTGATGCCCCGCAAAAGCCCTGCCAGCAACATTGTTCGTAAAGTTGAAATCCGCGCTCTCATCGGTGGTTTGAACAAACTCAATGCCCGTAACAGACTCGATATACTCGAACGCATCTTCAATGAGTTTCGTCACACGCCCACTGATGCCATCAGCATCATGAATGTTGCCGGTTACATTGTAAGTGAGCTTGCCGCTTTTAGCATAGGGTCCGGTATCACCCAGATTGAAAGCAGCTCCGTGGGAGTAACTCGTGGTTAGGAAGTCAGATAGTTCATCCAATGTGCCAAGTTTGGCCATTATTATTTCTCCGCAGTTTCATTTAAAAGTTTCGTCTAGAAACCACGGTATTTAGAAGGACGACAAAGCAACCTATTCAAGTATATATATGAGGTTATCAAGATGATATATTAGTAAGATATAATATAAATCTATGAACTAAAAGATATTATTTATACCTTTGCTGATTTATGGCAATTTTACGGTAAAAATAAGAGTATTTTATTATCAATAGCAAGGAGAATTTTACATAAATTCTCAAAGTCAGCAGGCCATATAGCGCCAATATCTAAGGCTGGCTTTGTAAGCGTGGCTAAAAGTTTCTTGGTAGATTGAATTGATCGAACTCTTGTCCCAAGCAAATATACACTGACCATCAACCAGAAGTAGAAGCGCACGCTAGTTAGAGTTGCTTCAGATAAAGCCGAACGTCCGCAATTGGTCAAGATCGACTTGCTGCACCTGCGAAGACCTATAGTGTCGCGTTTGGCCGTTTTTGGGCCCCGAGCAGACCAATTTAGTTAAGTGTTTACTTGCAAAATCCTATAGACCTGCATTCTAGAGCAACCCATTACCAGAGCAATCGCACTCGGACCCAGCCCCTCGGCGTTTAGTTGTAAGACACTATCGCGATCAATGCGTCGTTGACCGCCTTTATACTTACCCTGCTCCTTTGCCCGCTGAATGCCTTCACGCTGCCGTTCCTTTATGAAGCGACGTTCCATTTGAGCTACCATTCCAAGAACCGTCATTACTATCTGACCCATCTCTCCCTTCGTAGAAACGTATGGATCAAGAACAGTTACAAAAGCTTCTTTCAGCTCACATTCATGAATGATGTTAAGCACATCACGTGTATCACGCCCCAGCCGATCCAAGCGTGTGACTACAAGCTCATCATCAGGACGCAAGAATTGAAGGATCGTTGCTAGCTCATCTCGATTTTCAAGACTTCCGCCAGAAACCTTTTCAGAGCGTATTAAACCACAGCCTTCTGCAGTAAGCCGGTTTTGCTGGATTTCTAAATCTTGCTCGTGCGTGCTGACACGCGCATAACCTATTTTCGCCATATGTCACCTCAGGGTTTAAACCTGAGGCTACCAAGTCACAAATAGTCGATGTCAACCCTGATGTGACATTAATAGGCGTAACATTGGCTTGTCACATCAGGGTATACTTGGAAGTAACAACAAGGGCGACACCCCATAGTAGAAGCATGTAAGTTGATACCCCAAAGAAAGGTTGCAACCATTGATCACGTGTCTAACGATTTTTTCTGGTGATGGTTTATATGGACCTAGACCTAGCGTGATGCTAGGGATATGGATTCCGTCGAAACGGTCCAAGCGGATTCAACAAGTATAATAAGCTGTTTAATGCGAACAGTTAGGAGATAGTCCGGTGTTGTCAGAAGTTATCTTGAACAAACTTGCGCGCCTTCACTCAGGTAAAGCGCCAAGAGTGCTCGATCTCTTCGCAGGCTGTGGAGGGCTTTCTCTAGGTTTCCATTCTAAGGGTTTCGAAATTGCTGGAGCGGTTGAGTTAGACCCGCATGCAGCCCGCTCACATGGTATGAACTTTCATCCAGGCTTGGAAACCCATGCTCAACCGGTCGACATTACCTCGGTCGGTCCTGAGGAACTTGCTAAGAAGCTTAGCTTAGGTGATACCGATCATGCCATCGACATAATAATAGGCGGCCCGCCATGCCAAGCGTTCGCACGTGTCGGTCGACCAAAGCTTCGCGAAGTAGATGAACACCCAGAGGCCTTCCGACATGATCCTCGCGCCCGCCTTTATCAAGAATATTTGCACTATGTCGAAGCGTTTAAACCAGTTGCTGTTCTTATGGAAAATGTTCCAGACGCCCTTAATCACGGAGGACAGAACATTGCCGAAGAGATTTGCGAAGTCCTTGAGACTAAAGGCTACGTTGCGGGTTATACACTGTTGAATGCTGCCTACTATGGTGTTCCTCAAATGCGGGAACGCATGTTTCTACTAGCATATCGTCGAGAGATCACTGATAGCATTGTATTTCCAAAGCCGACACATTGGGTACAATTACCTCCTGGCTATGAAGGCTCTCGAGCTGTTGCTTTAAAGTTTTTGAAAAGGGGAAATCTAATAAAGGGTGCTTTCGACTATATAGCTCCACCAGAGGCAACAGCTGAACTCATTCCAGCTGTCACAGCTTTTCAAGCACTCGGTGATTTACCTGCTATATTTGCCCGAAAGGAGCTAGCAGAAGGTCGCCTAACGCGTGGCGCTCGACGCTTCGATCAGCCTGTTCCATATGGTCAAGCTATCCAGCTATCAGATTACGCTCGCCTTATGCGTTCCTGGTCAGGTTTTGAGGCAGGGAACGCACTCTCAGACCACGTAATCCGCTATCTACCGCGTGATTACCCTCTGTTTGCACGCCTCAAACCAGGGGATCAGTACCCTCAAGCTTTCAAACAGGCTAAGGTCATGTTCCAAGAAGCGCTTGAAGTACGTGCGAAACAAGGCAATACCATTGTTGAAGATTCAGCGGAATACGAAGCGCTTAAAAAATCAATTGTGCCACCATACGACCCAGGAAAATTCCCTAACAAGTGGCGTAAAATGTGGCAAGATGCACCTGCCAGAACATTGATGGCCCACCTTGGCAAGGACAGCTATAGCCACATCCATTATGACCACGATCAAGCCCGAACGATTTCTGTTCGTGAAGCTGCACGTCTGCAATCTTTTCCTGACGGGTTCAAATTCTCTGGGACTATGAATCCGGCATTCAGGCAAATTGGCAATGCGGTGCCTCCTCTTATGGCAAAGGCATTAGCGACCCAAATATCGATTACTCTTAAAGCTTTCCACGAGAATGAATATGAACAAGTCAGAGCGACAGGTGCTCTATAGAAAAGCACTTGAAACGGACCCTAGCGCAACGCCAAACACCAGCTTTCGCGATGCATTCGGTGTTTCAAATAGTGCAAAAATAATCCCGAATGGTCTTTTTTGCTTCAACGTCAATTTGAACTCGCTCAGTTCAGAAACAGATCAAATTGTCGTTCATTGCTTATTACTCTTCCCTCCGGATGATGAAATTTATTTTTCCATCTTTATCAAGAACGGAATGAGAGAGTTGCGCGCACGGCTTGACGAGATGGCTAGCGCAGGGACCTCAAAGCCACATAAGAAAAGTGGTTTAAATTTTGAGGGAGCAGGAGTGAGTAATACGAGCTCTGAGGATAATCCCAGGCTCTCTCCTGACGATCTCAATTACACTGACAACAATAAGAACGTCAAAGGCTATCTAGCGCGTGATGGTCGGCTCTATTTTAGGAACAAGGGCTTTTTTGACGAAATGCCCGAAGACCTTCACTCAATAAGCAGACCAGTTGATATTGAGAAAATTGTCTTCGCGGTTTATCCGCCAGAAGCAGCTGCACGGAGATCATTGCTTGCTCGAGAATTTGTCGGCTATCTTGGTAACTTAATTGGTCGGGACCGTATACATGAAGTCCGCAACATCTGGCCAGAAGCAAACGCTGTCAGCCCAGAGATGGCGCGCATGCCCAATACTCTTGAACTTACCGAAATCAAGGCAGCTGTGTCAGACTTGGGCGGCTACTATCCAAATGGTGAGTTAACGCGGTATCATGCGGGCCTGAATTTTCTTCCTACTAAACATTTCGTTATTCTTTCCGGCCTTTCTGGCACTGGCAAAACACAGCTCGCGACACTATATGCTCGCGCTATTCACGGAAAGAATACACGGGACGCGGTCGACCCCTTCCTTTTTGTTTGTCCCGTTAGACCGGAGTGGACTGACCCAAGCGGTTTAACCGGCTACTATGATGTTATTTCCGATCGATATGTTGTGCCTCCCTTTCTCGAGGCGGTGCTCATTGCAACAGCTTTTCGGGATTCACCCGTTTTTGTTATTCTTGACGAGATGAACCTTGCGCGTGTTGAATACTATTTCTCTGATGTGCTTTCCGCGATGGAAACAGGGGAAGCGTTGCCACTACATTCAAACGGCGTACCACTAGAGGGCACGACAGGTAGTAGCATTCCAGCATCTATCCCTTTGCCTTCCAACCTGTTCATTAGCGGGACTATCAACATCGACGAAACGACTAATCCCGTAAGCGACAAAGTTCTCGATCGGGCAATTCTTATTGAGATGAACGATATAGATGTAAGCGGATATTTGAAAGAGTTGGAGATTCAGGAGCCTTCTTTATCCGATGCATGTAAACATTGTGGCCAATATTTAATCGAAATGCAGTCGATTATGGCTCGGCATCGCCTCGGGTTTGGCTATCGTTTGATCCGAGAAGTTGTTTTGTATCATAGTTTTTCTGTCGGCAAGCTCGGGCAAGATAGGAATGACGTTCTGGATGAAATGACGGTCCAAAAGATACTAGTAAAGCTTAAAGGGTCTGAGGCGCAGCGCGCCCTACTCAAAGACCTTTCAAAGCTTACGGTCAATCTTCCCCAAGCAACCTCGCTGCTTGAGCAATTGATCGCCGATCTTGATGAATATGGATCATTCCAAACAAGCCGTTAGAGGCACTAATGCCATCACTACACATTATCTCCGATGCGAGCGGTGCGTCCTGGCAAGTGTGGCCTTCACCAGAGACGCTTCCACCGGGTGCCATTAGGGAAGCATCGAGCTACATATTCGAACTACGGGACTTTGAGCATGCTATTGAAACTGATCTTCTTATAAATGAAGTACCGCTTGAAGCTCTTCGATCACGTCAAGCAAATGTCGCGAGATGGCGGTGGAAGATCGGCTTTCATGCAGGTGAAATTTCTGCAGAACTTCGACGGCCAGACCATCGCCCAACTCGCTTCGATCTTGTCACTGATCCTGATTTAAATAAACTAACACGCAGTGACTTCGACGCTATGGTTTTGGAAATCTTACAAGACAGCTTTGCCCTGTTTTCGCTAACAAATTTCCGAAAGAGCATTGCGCACGGTGTCTCAGGGAAGCCGCCAGCAATATCACGCCTTGAATATTTGCGCTCTCGCATAGAAACCCTTGAATGCGTGGTGCGGGAGATTACTCGTCGTCCCCGCCGTCAGCTCCTTTCGGAAGAGCGTTGCGTGCCTTATTACAAGGTTCGGCGAATAAACAGCAACGAGATCATTCGCTCTTTCGCGCATGGCCGTATCACCCGAGTACCACCTACCGCCACAAAACAACTAGCAAGTCTTAAGGGATATCTCCCTACTGAATTTCGAACCCAAAACTGTTTCACATCGCTCGACCTGCCCGAACATCGACAGATGGCAGCTGTACTCGGAGCTTGGTCGGCTTGGCTCGTGGCCGCTGCCGAACAACTCGACAACGTCAGTAAAAAAGTCGACACTGAGAGTGTACGATCCGTCAATCTTTGGGCCAATCGATGTCGACGGATTTCACGTCGTCTCCTAGCAATGCGCTCAAGTGAGCCATTTGCGAGACTTCCACCTACTAAACCGCAACTGCAACTCACTTCACTATTTCGTCACGACCCAAACTACCGACAGTTCTATAAGCTCTACCAGGAAATTAACTATGGGCTAGCTGCAGTTTTTGGAGATTTTCTCAACCTACCTTTGGCGCGAACGTTTGAGCTGTACGAGCTATGGTGTTTTCTTCGTCTCGTCCGAGCCGGAACGGAGATGTTTGGAGCGTCAGCCATTGACTTCAATAACCTATTTACACACGATGCTTTGGGAGGAATGACCATCGCCACCAATGCTGTGACGGTCAAAATATCCCATGATTGGGAGATTATGTTCCAAAAACGGTATGATGAATTTTGGAAATCAGGCAACGGGCGGGGGTCCTTTAGTCGAACAATGACGCCTGATGTTGTGGTGGCGAATAAATTCAGATCCCATAGCAAGCAATCAAAGTTAATAGTACTCGATGCTAAATACAGAATTGACTCTGCTCTAAATGACGCCATTAGCGCGATCCACACCTACCGAGATGCTTTAGTTGAGGAAGTTGACAATGGTAAATTTCATGGCATCGTTTGCGCCGCCTATCTGCTTACACCTCATATCCCGGAGCTAGCTGCGCAGTATCGTGAAACATCAATGCCTGGGCGGCTCTTCCATCCCGACTATCGCTCGACTTTTCGTTTTGGGGCTGCGACACTGAAGCCTGGAATGAAGCTTTCTGAAATCTCTACTTGCCTTCAGGCAATCATTTCAGACGCAGGTGTTGCAACGCGTTCCCCATAACTGGAGGTGATGCAATGGATGTTCTTACTCCTCAACAACGCCAAAAGAACATGCGTAGCATTCGAGGGCGGAAGACAAAACCTGAGCGTATTATTGCCCTCGGCCTACATTCTCGCGGTTACCGATATCGCCTCAATGTAAAGAGCCTTCAGGGCTCACCCGATCTTGTATTTAGAAAACATCATGCAATCATTTTTGTTCATGGATGCTTTTGGCATGGGCATGATTGTCACCTATTCAAAGTCCCGGCCACAAGGACGAAGTTTTGGCTTGAAAAAGTCGACACAAATAAATGCCGTGACTTACGAAACGTGCAAAATCTCTTAAACCAGGGTTGGCGTATTTTGATTGTTTGGGAATGTGCACTGCGCGGTAGAAGCAGATTACCTAATCATGCCGTAATGCAGCAATGCGAAGTATTTTTGCATAGTGACACCAAACTAGCAGAAATAAAGGGAGTGAAAAACTCCTAATCACTACCTTGCTGAGAATGTATGAAATAACGGTATGGCATCATGGACAAAAGTAATCAGAGAGAATAACACTTCGCAGCTCCGAGCACCCGAGCTGAAGCGGGGAGATACCAAGCGTTCATTCGTTTGTCCCAGCAGCGGTTCTTTACAAAACCTTCCCAGTCAAATTCAAATAGACTGTTGAGAGTCCAATCTTCATTTAGCCTTACCACCAAGATGAACTCAAAAAGGCGCTTGTCTGGATCACTGGGATCGGGGTAAATCGTGCCTGTTTTCTTAGCCTTGCATATAGTTTTGATCGAATACCGCTCTCCTCTGCGCGAAATTGCGTCAATGTTTGCCGTTCCCGTTGGCGCAGCTTGCAAATTCGGACATCCTGGCGTTGTGTTAAATATGTCAATCGCGATTTTTTCGCCGACTGCACCAACAGTTAAAG